>DATBPY010000160.1:0-4443 GCA_036561085.1 Methylophilaceae bacterium
CTTGTCAATCAAAGACATAATTATCTACGGGTGGACACTATATCAACATGGATAAAGGAATAAAAAAATGAAGACGCTGCTCTCGCTGGTGATGTTATTAGTATTGGTCGGTTGCGACTGCGTGCCGACTTATTCGGACGCGAAAAAAGACCCCTTTATCCAAACCAACTATAAGGCCGTGGATGCGCTGGTGGCATCTGCCAATGCCAATAACCAGATGCCGCAGGGCAAGATATTGCTGGTGGCGACGGTGGTGAACGTGGATAAGCTCAACGAGTCTTCCAGCCTGGGGCGCACCATTTCCGAAGAGATACGGGCCAGGCTGACGCAGAGCGGCTATTCGGTGGTGGAGAATGAATTGCGCGGTAATCTGCTGGTGAAAAAAGACACCGGTGAGTTGTTGCTGTCGCGCGACCTCAAGGATCTCAGCAAATCCTATGATACAGAAGCTGTGGTGGTCGGTACCTATACCGTTGCCAGCAGGTATGTTTACGTGAACCTGAAAGTGATCGGTAACGAGGGCGTGGTATTGGGCGCTTACGACTATGCGCTGCCGTTGAACCGGAACGTATGGAAGCTGGTGAAAGGGCCTGACGACAGCGAGCCCAACTACATCAATAAGTACAACCCGGCTTTCGACGAACAAAGATAAGAGTAGGGGCTCAGCGTGTGCCAACGCACAGAAGTTGACATCAGTTGAGCCTACTATTGCATTGTGCGCATTAGTTTTGCGCGGGGTCTTCATTCTGAAGGCTAATTCATATTGGAGGTCATCATGTCCATTCCTAATACTATCAATCCTATTACTATCAACCCGGCAAGTATCGTACCTGGGGTCGCTAATCAGAACGCTGATTCGACACAACCTGCGTCTACTACCACTACCTCGGTTCCGGACGGCAGCCGTGCGCAACTGAATACGTCCATCGTGCAGGCGGCGCTCTCGGTTTCCATCAGTTCGCAGAACGAGCCGCTGGCGCTGTTGTACAAGTCGGCGATCGACAGTTTGAACGAAGCATTGAAACCTACTCTGGGCGACAATGCCATCCAGAATGCCGCAAGCCAGGACAATACGCCGGAGGGCACCTCCGGGCGTATCGTCAGCATCTCTACCGGTTTCTTTACGGCTTACAAAGCGCAGAACCCCAATTTGAGCGATTCCGATGCGCTGACACAATTCATGGCGACCATACGCGGCGGTTTCGAGAAGGGCTTCAAGGAAGCTACCGATATCCTGGATGGACTTAAGGTGTTGGGCGGCAGTATCGCGGATAACATCGATAAGACTTACCAGTTAGTGATCAAAGGTTATGCTGATTTCGAGGCATCTTTTGCGAAGCCCGCGACGGGCGCCGATGCGGGAACGACCGGTGGTTCCACGCAAACTACATCTGCGCAGCCTAGCGTTCCAAAACCCGGTTCTGCCGATGCAAGCGTACCGCTTTCGTCAACCACCACCACCAATTCCTAGTTGGTTTTAACTGCCGTATAGGCCTGCCTCGCGAAGTTTGCGCAGGTGGTCGGTAAGGCTATTCTCCGCTTCTGACTCTGCAACCCCCCATTGATCCTGGAATACCAGGTCTTCGATGGGCAGCCGCGGCAGCCATCCTGCTTTTTCCAGGTCGGGCTGGCGCCGGAAATCGTGCACATAACCGATGCACAGATAGGCGATGGGAACGATATGCTGCGGTATGCCCAGTGCCTGTTGCAGCGCGTTTTCGTGAAAGATGCTGACCCAGCCTACGCCCACCCCTTCGGCACGCGCCGCGAGCCACAGATTTTGCACTGCGCACACGCTGCTATACAAGTCCATGGAGGGCATGTGCGTTCTGCCCAGCACTACCGGGCCTGAGCGTGTGCGGTCGCAAGTGACGCACAGGTTGATGGGGGCTTCGAGGATGCCTTGCAGCTTCAGGCTGCTATAAAGCTCGCGCCGGGCATCGGGAAACAATAGTTTGGCTTCTTCGTTCGCGGTATGGAAAGCATCATGCACGCGCTGCTTGACCTCGGCAGAGCGTACCAGCAGGAAATTCCAGGGCTGCATGAAACCGACGGAAGGTGCATGGTGGGCGGCAGTGAGAATGCGTGCCAGGACGTCGTCTGGCACGATATCCCCAAGGAAATGGCTGCGTACGTCGCGGCGGGTGGCAATGGCTTTGTAGACTGCGGCGCGTTCTTCTTCTGAAAAGGCGTGAGACGGTCGAGGTGCTGCGTTTTCCATGGTTCCCCCCATTGGAAAGCTAATAAGCTAAAAATCGTCAGCTGCGTGACCATGCAGCTTGCTTAAGTTCTCAGGCCGGTCTTCTGACTCGGGATCATCCGGATTAGCACGCCTTCCCGGCATGAATGCCAGTGGCTAGTGTGCTTCCGTCCTCCTTACAGCGTCGGGCACGTAACGGGCTGGTACTTTTGGGATAGTACGTCACCGTTTTTCCGATTCTCCATCCGGTTTTACCGGATAGCACCTGGGAACGATAGACCTGTATTGACAGGGCGACCCATGCTACCCGATGGCAGCACGCCGTGCAATGCCGGTGCTAATTACCGGGAGGAGTCGGCGGGGGCGGGGTTCCGCCCAGCCCGTTTTGCGGCGGCGGGGCATTCGGCCATGGCGCGTTTGAAGGCGGCGATATCATCGCGTTGTTCGGCAGGGCTTTATGCGTTCTTTTCTTGGCTGTTTTCACTTTTGCCGGCGTACTGGCGGTGGGCAGCGGCGTGCTAGGGATCGCACTGGGTTTTTCGTTATTGGGCGGCGTAACGGTGACGGGGTAAGGGGCGGCATCTGCAGCGGATTCCACAACCCCCACGGTGATCATGCAAAAGGTCGCGGAAATGATCATGACGGCAAATCTGTTCATCTTTATCTCCTTAATCTTAAAGAGTTATCCATCATCATATTCAATCAATGTCTGTGTGCATGTCTGTACGTTACCGGACATAGAAAATGCGAGGAAGGTGCAAGAAAAAACACCCGCATTCATGACTTATAGCGCTGTCTTTGATTTCAAAAAATTAGCGCGTATCATGCTTTTTTAGTGCTTGGCCGTACCTCATTGGGAGAAATGTCATTGGAAAATGAAGCCATGGTTGCTACATCTGAACCTGCAGCTGAATCTGAACCTGTTATGTTCTACCGGCATCGCTTGCCGGTGCGTATCATGCATTGGGTGAACGTACTCAGTTTCTTTTTGATGCTGATGAGCGGCCTGACCATCTTCGGCGCGCATCCGAATCTGTACTGGGGTGAAGATTCCACTTCAAAACCGCTGTTTTCCATTCTCGCGCTGCAGGGGCCGGATGGCGAGCTGCATGGGGTTACCCGTATCGGACACCATGAATTCAATACCAATGGCGTGCTGGGCGCTTCGCGCGACCCGGGCAGTAAGGAGCTTAGCGACCGTCCGTTTCCATCCTGGGCGACGATCCCGAGTACGCAATGGCTTTCCATGGCACGTAATTGGCATTTGTTTTTCGCCTGGATCTTCGTGCTGAACGGTATCGCGTACATTGCATTTTCGATCTTCAGCGGCCATCTGCGGCGCGACATGATCCCGACTGTGCAGGAGTTGCGCAACATCGGTTCATCCATCAAAGACCATTTGCTGTTCAAACATCCGGTGGGCGAAGCCGTCAAACGATATAACGTGCTGCAGAATCTGGCGTATCTGCTGGTGATATTCGGGCTGCTGCCGTTGATCGTGGTGGCAGGGTTTGCTATGTCGCCGCGGTTGGATGCGATGTTCAATGGCGGATGGGTCGATCTGCTAGGCGGCAGGCAGTCGGCACGGACACTGCATTTTCTGGCGGCATTCGGTTTGCTTAGTTTTGTGTTCATCCATGTGTTTGAAGTCATCGTCACCGGGCTGTGGAACAACATGCGCTCGATGATCACAGGGCAATACCGGCTACCGCCGGATAAACATGCCGAGGCGGGAGATGAAGCATGATGAAACGTAAGGAGCGCGAATCTCAGCTTGAGAAGTTGGCGAATCAGTTTTCACGCCGCAATTTCCTGCGCTACAGTGTCGCCGCTGTGGGGGCGACATTGCTTAGCGCTTGCGATCGACTGTCGAATAGCAGCACCTTCGTAGGTGTGCTGGAGAGTGCACAGAACCTGAGCCGCGCTGCGCAAAAGCTGGTCGCCGGACGGCAGGCCATGGCACAGGAGTTCACTCCGGCAGACATCCATTCCAGTTTCCGCAGCAACGGCACGCTCATGCCGAATAGCCCGCAATACGAGGCACTGCTCAAAAACAATTTTGCGGACTGGAAGCTGGAGGTGGGCGGATTGGTCGAAAAACCGATGCAGTTCGCTCTGGCAGATTTGAAGACTTTACCTTCGCGCACCCAGATCACGCGCCATGATTGCGTGGAAGGCTGGAGTGCCATCGGCAAATGGAAAGGCGTGCCTTTGCATCATATTCTGGCGCTGGTGAAGCCGTT
>DATBPY010000161.1:0-3121 GCA_036561085.1 Methylophilaceae bacterium
CCGTCGGCAAAACGCTGGTTGACGGTGAGTATGGTGTTGGTACGCAACATCTCGCGTATGGCCTTGGTTTCCGGCCCGTATTCCTCCAACACCTGATCCAGCAGAATGATCTTGGTGGCACTTTGCAGCACATCTTCCTGCAAGCGGTCGAACGAATCCTTGGCCGAGGTGATGAGCAGGCCCAGCACCACTGCCGCCATGGTGGCGAGCAGGCCGGTAGCCAGTTTCACTACTTCCTTGGAGTCGTGCGTCAGATGGTCGTCCGGCAGCAGGCGGTGCATGTTAAGGCCGAGCCAGGCGCTGCCGCACAGGCAAATCAATACGATCAGGGTAATGCTGATTTCTTCCACGATTAAATTATTCGATACAGAATTTAGAGACTACTTGGCGCGCACCCAGATCTCGGATTGGCCTACCCAGGCCAAGGCAAGATACCCGGTGACCTGCAGCGAATTACCATCGTCCATCACTTCGATGCGGCACGGGTACACCCTGCCGTCATCGGGGTCCAACACTTCACCGCTGTCGAACACATTATCGCTCTTGCGCTTCATGCCCTTCAGGATGCGTAAACCGAGTATCGGACGGTTATGTAGATCGCCCGCGCATTTGCTGCATACCGCTTCGCCATTGTTGGCGGTTTTCACCAGCACTTTTTCCACCATGCCTTCATATGTCCCGTCGGCAGTCTTATTGATGCGTATCAGCGCATTCACCTTGCCGGTATCGTCGTCATACTCCTCCCACAGGCCGGTCATGTCGCCCGCCCATGCCAGATGAGAGGAAAAGATGAACGATAAGGCTGAAAGAATGGATTTTTTCAAAACGACTCGCTTTAACACTCGCTTTTAACGAATGCGGCTGTTTACATATCGATCGCGGGCTGGCGTGGACGGCTGGCAACAATGTCCACGCCCATCAAACATTCATTACTGCATCGCGGCAGGGGGCATTGCCGGTACTTGTTCCCAACCGCCGGGGCATACCTTCACATACGGGTAATAACCCCTGGCCGAGTCGCAGTAATACCAACTCTGCGGTGCGGCAGCAGCCGGTGCTTGTTGATAAACAGGTGCAGGCGGAGCATAGCTATAAGTAGGCGCAGGCTGTACGTAATACGGCTGCGGCTGCACATAGACTGTCTGCGGTTGTACGTAGACCGTTTGCGGCGGCGGATAGTAATAATGCGGACGCGTCACGTCATACAGGATCGCGCCGCCTATCAGAGCCGGTAATACCCAGCCCCCGCCCCCGTGGGCTTCAGCTGCAATAGGGCCAGCACCGAGCGCCAACACCAACGAACCTAGAATAGATTTTTTAACCATGTTATTCATGATCTGCTCCTTAACCGCAACTCAATCATTGCGTACAAACATTTGACCATAGGAACGTATCAAACGTTTTTCCTTATGTCAGTATTTTGTAACAACTTGTACCATATTTTAAAATTGGCAAGCATCAAACCATTTAATATCAGTGCGTTACTACACACTCTTTGGCTTAAAACCGCCGTTTCACCGTGCCCTGTGAATATATGATCGATTCCGGAGGAGCCTCTCATTCAGCGAGACGATCCTTCGAACACATGGCCGGTCGCTATATAAACGCGCCAGCTTCGATATGGAAGACATCATTTGATCTAAAGCTCGCGGAGAATCCTCTAAACATACCTCTAAATAAAAAATCGTTGCTAAACTGGCATAGGCGGCTATTAATAGTTGCCGTGTGTCAGGATTATCATTTTATTATAGAGTGTCAGTCACTACCTTGTTCTATCCAACAACCATATGAAACCGGACGTCGAAGCCCATTTGATCAATCTTGAGAACTCGCTGCTACATGAGAGCGTGCGTAAATCCAATCAGCTTGAAGAACTATTGGCCGACGACTATGTGGAGATCGGCAGTTCCGGCAGATCGTATACCAAAGACCAGGTGATGGCCTTGCTCTGGGATGAACCGCGACGCAACATCCAGGCCTCCGACTTCAAAGCCCACGAATTCGCTCCCGGCAATGTACTCATCAGCTATCGCACCATCCAGGACGATGTGCATTCCCTGCGCACGTCATTGTGGCAACTGCGCGGCGACCGCTGGCAACTGGCGTTCCATCAGGGCACCATCGTTAATGATTAACGAGTGAGCAATTAACTCAGGCAACTTCTTACCAACCTCATTGTCGGAGAAACAATATGGCTAAAAATAAAATACTCGAATTGGCACGTAGAAAAGCCCGCTCAGACCGGCTAGTGGCTTTTTTGATTCTGTTCACCCTGCTCTTCGCCGGGCTGTATTTCACTTATCAATATCAGATGAGCCAAAAGCACGGCCATACCTACGGCCGGGTGATTTCCAAAATGCTCGCCGACGATAAAAGCAATGCCTATTTATGCAAGATACACCTGGAAAACGGCAAGGAAGTCAGCGCCACCTGCTACCGCGACATCATCGAAGGCAGCCGCGTCAACCTGGTGGAAGTCGAACCCCACGGTAGCGTCATCATGTATCAGGTAGAGAACCCCTAATACTTTTGTACGGGTAGAATGTCCCATTCTCCCCCTCAGGTGACTGTATGTTCCAAGGTCTGCGCACTGCCATCTACCCCGCACCCGATCTGGCTGCCGCTAAAAAGTGGTATGCAGAAGTATTGGGTGTACCACCCTATTTCGACCAACCCTTTTACGTCGGTTTCACCGTAGGCGGTTTCGAACTCGGCCTGATACCCGATGCCGTACCGGGCACGGTCGGCACGCAAGCCCTGTGGGGCGTGGCGAATGCCGAAGAGGTCTACACGCGGCTTATAGCGCTGGGCGCAACCGAACTGGAATCAGTGACGGAGGTTGGCCATGGCATCAAGGTTGCCAGCGTGCAAGACCCATTCGGCAACCGTTTGGGGTTCATCGAGAACCCGAATTTCAATGCCGCAGAGATGAAATAACTGCGGCCAATTACCAGCTTAGGAAAACCTGCCGATAATGTACGACGATCTAAGAACCTATCTAGTCAGCCTTGAAACCTCACTGCTGGATGCGCGTGCGCGCAATCCCGCCAAGGTCGCCGAATTTCTGGATGCCGACTACCAGGAACTAGGCAGCACCGGCACTCTCTACACTCGTGCAGAA
>DATBPY010000162.1:0-10103 GCA_036561085.1 Methylophilaceae bacterium
GGGGCACGTGTGCCTTCGTTATAGCCTACGTAGAAACCAAGCGATTCGCTGGGGTTGTAATTGAAACCCAGAGCCGGGTTGAGACGGCTATAGGTATGGTCGCCATTCAAGTCGCCGGGGACCAGGGTAGGATCGGTGATATCCAGGCTGTCTCCGTTCAGGCTGACGTAGGTGATGTTATAACGCGCGGATGCAGTCATCAGGAACTTGTCGGTGATGGAGAAGGTGTCCGTCGCGTACAAGCTGTAGTTATCGCTGTCAGCCTTCAGTCTTACCATTTGCGCATCGGTGATGGGTTGCAGGGTCACCGTTTGCGAACCGACGACCGTGGCAGTCAGCGTATCGCTGCTGAAATTGGTGCGCCCGAAATCGGCACCCAGGCCGCCGGTGAACTGGTTCTTGTGGCTCATCAGGTCGTTCAGCAAAGTCAATTGCGCAGAACCGCCGAAACCGTCGGTGTCGGTGGACGAGATGGCATTGCTTGCCGTCGGATTGGTGGGGTCGGTAGGCAGCGTATTGTCGAAATTATCATTGACGTTACTGTTGAAGCCATCGGCCTTGTTATGGCGATAATAGGTTTCTGCCGATGCCAACGTGACATCGTTGAAATAATGACTGCCTTTAAGGGTGATCATCTCCATTTTGTTGCTGATGCTGTCAGGCCAGGTGAAAGCCGTTCTCGGCGTATTCAACATCGCCTGCGGCAACGCCTGGGTACCGTCCATGTCGTTGTCTGCCAGCATCACGGAGAGGTCGATGTCGTTCTTGTCGTCCTGCCAGCCCACCTTGCCGAATAACTGCCTGACATCGCTAGGCGAATGGTCGCGCCAGCCGTCTTCGTGGAAGATGTTGCCGGTAAAGAAATAGTCCAGGTTCTCGATCTTGCCGCCGGTCTCGAACTCGGCAGCGGCGCGGCCCCAGGAGCCGCCGGTAAGGGTGATGGAGCTGCCGGGGTATTCGGCACCGCTCTTGGTGTGCACGGATAGTGCGCCACCCAGGGTGTTGAGGCCGAACAGCGGATTGGAACCGGGGATCAGGTTGATATTGGCAATGGCACTCACCGGGATCAGGTCCCAGTTTACGATGTCGCCGAAAGGTTCGTTCACGCGTACACCGTCCAGGAACACGGATAAGCCCTGGGGCGTACCCAGCAATGGCGAGGCGGTAAAGCCGCGGTAGCTGACGTCGGATTGGTAAGGATTGCCTACTGTATCATTGGTGGTCACCGACCCCATATTGTTGTTCATATACTCGCCGATATCGAGTGATCTTTGTTCCGCTATGGATTTATCTGATGCCGTCTGTACGTTGGAAGGCACCTGATTGATCGGTGTGCCTATGCTGGGCAGTGGAGTGGTAGAAACCACGTCCACGGTACCGGCTTCCAGTGCTTCGGCTTTGTTCTCGGCATACGCCTGAGTATGGAGGGTGGTTATACCGAGCAGCGCCAGGGACAGGGCCAGCGGTTTAAGCTTGCTTTGTAACATTGCGGTTTCCTTTATTGTTAGGGCACACCTCCCTAGCCAAGAACGGGTAGGGAAGGTGCAATAAATAACACCGCTGAAAAATAGCAAAATGACCCGAATAAAGCACTAGGAAATCTTCCCGATATGCGGTCTATACGCAGACTACATACCGGGTTTGGATATTTCACAACACTCTAGCGACAATCTAATGGCAGGCGACCGGCAACTTGAGCAGTGCTATCCATTGCGCTTCCCAACCTTCCTGATGGCTCGCCTTGGGAACGCGGGTGAGATTTACGCACGTACCGTGCTGCCGTTGCGCAAAACTTTCAGTCACGAAGGCCGGGATGATCTTGTCTTCGCCGCCGTAAAAATGGCGTTGCGGTATGGTCTCTATTTTTGTTGCGAAATCGATGGCATTAAGAGATTCCGGCATGGCTGAAACATGGTGGTAGCGGTTGACGGCTTCATCGTCCAGGTTGCCCGCCACGGTACGCAAACTGGCGATATCGCTACGGCGCGCTGCTAGCAGCACTGTCATCGCCGCGCCGCCGGAATAGCCGACCAGTTCCAATTTTTGCTGCGGGGCGCTACGCATGATTTTATCCAGTGCATGATCCATGACTTGTACCAGTTGCTCGGAAAAACGTTTGTCGGTCCAGTCGGCGGTGGTGCATTGCGGGCTGCGTTGCAGGCTGTACTGGCAGGGGCGCGCCATATACACCACATTAGACGCCGTATCCAATACTGCAAGCGCAAGGCCTACAGCATGCGTGGGAGTAGGGTCCGCAGAGGGTTGAGTAGAGGTGATCCAGGCGAGTCCGTCGCCTTCGATATACACACGTACCGGTGCATGGGCTGTGGTGATGCGCTGGTAAGTAGTCAACGTGTATCCGCCTAGGGGCAACTCCACGCGCGCCATGCCGGCCGTCTCCGCGCTATGGATGGCACTTTCACGGGCTTGTTCACTGACGCAACCGCACAACAATACCAGGGCTAAGACAAAGGTTCTTTTCATCCGGCTACTTTACAAGAAAAAATGGCGGGAGCACGCTCCCGCCATATCAAGTCACCATTTGGAGATGGGTTTTAGAAATCGAAACGTGCCTGCAATTGCGCGGTATGGCTCAGGTATTGGTCTTTCACTTCAGCGTCGTAACTGAGCAGCAGCGATTGCTTGATGTTCTTGCTGTCGCTACCGGCGATACGTATGCTGGCCCCCAGGTCGGCACTATCACGCGCCGGTGATACGCCGTTGCTGGTGAAAGTGCTGCCGCCTGCGGTGAAGCTCGCGGTCGTATCCTGTGCGGTGTCGGCGAATTCATGACTCCATATCGCACGTAGTTCGAGGGCGCTGTTCACGCCACCGTGCTCGTACAACGGGATCTGCGCCTTGGCCCCGAGTCCGGAGCGGAATGAGTCGGTATCCTGGCTGCCGACGTTCAATGCACCAACGCCGCTTTCGCTATAACTGTCCTGGCTCAAGCGGCTGTAGGCGAGGGAGGCGACAGGAGTAATGGTAGCCTTGCCGAATTGCATAGGCCAGCCTGCATCCAGCTTGGCAGTATATTGCCAGGCCTCGTGATCACCATTGACGGTATTGCCTATCACGATACGTTTGCTGGTGTAGTCATGTCTACCCAGACCCAGCGCAGCGTCCAGATACCACTTATCGATGATCATGGAGCCGTACAAAGTCGCCTGATAGCTGTCGATAGCGGTGGTATTGCCGGTGGTAGCACCTTTGGCGTCGATAGAGGAATTGGCATAGCTAAGCGCAGCACCTACGCGAGTGCTATCATTCAAAGGGGTATCCGCACCCATGGCGAAGCCGTAGGCATCTGCGTTATACCCGTCCACGCTCTTGCGCAGATCCTGGTCGCCGCGGAAACCGAAGCCTTGCATCCACACGCCGACGTTCGCCGGCTGGTCACCGGTAGCGATACCGCTCCGGCCGTTCAACTGCGCCAGATGGGTTTCATCGAGGTGGGTATCTATCACGCCGAATACCTTGGTAGTAACTCCCATGGCTGCCTGGATACTGGCGCCGTTGATTTCGGGATGTAGCTGTTCTGCGAGTTTGCGTACTGCGTCTGCGGTGGTCATGTTTTGCAAGGTACTGCCGAGATCGCTACCTGAACCCAGTAAGGCCGTGATCGCATTCGCGCCTGCACCGCTGATGCCTGCGATGTTGGAAGGGCTCTGCACGATAGCGCCTACCACCAGGTTACCGTTGCTGTTGATAGCATCCCTCCATGAAACCAAGCCTGTAGAAGGCATGATGGTGGGCAGGCTGCTGCCGGTCAATACGCCGCCAGCCACTGCGTTCGCCACTTGGTACCATTCGCCGTTCTTGACGACCATGCCGGGGTTGATCGTAGGCGTCAGCACGATATTGGATACAGGGACTGCGCCGCTGATGGTCAACGTGCCGGCGATGCCTGCCATATTGGTGGAAGGGGCGTTTTTCGTGGAGCCTGCGCCGCTGCCGATCACTGCTGTGCTGAGACTGATCATGCTGTCGGCAGTGGTATTGGTGATGCTTAGATTACCACCGATGGCGCTACCGGTATTGGTCAGGCTGAAACTGCGGGCACCGGCAAATGCAGCCAGTACATTGCTGGTCGCTGCACAATACGGGTCGTTGGTACCTGTTCCTGCAGTCGGGCACGCGCCGCCGGTGGAATTGGTACCGCCGTTCGAGTTATAGGTCATGCCGCCTACGCCAGCTTTTGCGACTGCGAATACGCCTATGCCGCCGCCTTGGTCTACGCTGATATTGCCGTTGATGGCACCGCTATTGTTCAATACATGCTCGCCAGAGCCCAAGTAAATGTTGCCGTTGATGGTTCCCGAGTTCTCGATATCGCTATCCCTGGGGCCTGAATTAGAGCCGGATGCCGATATGGTGGAAGGTGCTACGCTGGCGGCGATGGCCGCAGCCCAGTTCATGGGGTTAGTATCGATCACTACTATATCGCCCTTGATGGTACCGCTATTGGTCAGCGCCAATGCCGAAGTCTCTTCGACCACCAGATTGCCTTGCGGGTGCGTGCCTCCGCCGTAAGTGACATTGGTGATGTCGGTCACTTTATACAACGGCGTATCCGGGTTACTGCCTTCTACAGTGGCGAAATCGGAACCGGCGAAACTGACGATAGCCCAATGACCCTTGGTCGCCGCGTCGCCTCCTACCCAACTTCCATTTTGCAGCGTGCCGCTATTGTTGATCGTGGTATCGGCACGACCGTAATACACCGCGGCGTAGTTGCCGGTAGCGGTCATGGTCCCCAGGTTATTGATGACGAAAGAATTGGTATTGTCGTCGCTATACATGCCGGAAACGATGGCCAGGTTGGTACCACTGTATTTGGCTGTGTAAGTTAGCGCCGAACTACTGAAAGTGTTGGTCAAATTGCTCGCGTTGAAAGTGCCGCCCCAATTAAAGGTCTGGGTGGCATTGATGTTGCCGGTGGCGGCGTTGTTCACTGTCATCGTGTTGACCTGGCTGTCGCCGACGATAGCGTGCAAGCGACCAGGTGCCAATGAGGTTGAAGTCAGCCCTATGAGTCCGGCATTGTTGATAGTGACGTTATTGACTGCCGGGTCTTCGGAATTGGAGTAGTTAGCAGTGATCAAGCCCCGGTCGTTATTCAACCCGCCGCCGCTACCAGTGGTGGCGGTGACATTGAATACGGCGGTGCTGTCCAGGTTGATGATCACCGTGGGCGGAGTAGGGTTGTACCCGGTAGCCGGGAATGCCACATTGGCAGGCGTATAACCGTTACCGCCGGCAGTCGGTTGGAATGCCGCTGCCGCATCATAGGTATCGATAGGGGCAGTGACGGTACCGCTACAGGACGTGGTCAAAAAATTAGTGCTTGCAGTACAAGCAGCTTGTGCCTGGCTGGCTGCTCCCAGCATCATGATGGGCAAGGCGGCAGAGACGGCGATGCGCACGGCCTTGCGACGGAAAGCGAAATTCTGGTTTAAAGCTATATGTTGTATTTTATCGGACACTTTCAATATCTCCTCGGTTCTCCATATGTCATGGCCCCCTGCCAAAACTTTGTGGAAGATAACTTTGCGGAGCGGGTGCGGGATATGGATTAACTCACTCGATACAGAGGGAGTTAATCCCGTTACCGGATAGGAGAAACTACCGACAGGGCTGTCGTTAGCTGTGAGGAAACTGCCGGTGAAGCTTGTGTTAGCTGTCGATAAGGCCGAAACGTATCGCCATGCGCACCAACTCTACCGGCGTGTTGATGCCCAGCTTCTGTTTGATCATGGTCTGGTAGTTGGCGACGGTTTTACTGCTGATCTTGAGTACATTGGCGATGCCATCGATATCCTGGCCTTCCGCCAGCAGACGGAATATCTCGAATTCGCGCGCAGAGAGTAACTGCATGGGGTCGCCGTCGCCTTCCAGGCTTTGCAGCGCGATCTTCTTGGCCACATCCGAGCTGATATAGGTCTGCCCTTTGACGATGGTCTCCAGCGCATTCACCAACTCCTGCGCCAGGCCGCTCTTGGACAGATAGCCTTTGGCCCCGGCTTTGAGTGCCTGGCTGGCGAAAGCGGCTTTCTCATGCATGGACAGCACCAGTATCCTGGCGGTAGGGTGGCGTGCGATGATGCGGCGTATCGATTCCATGCCGCCCATGCCGGGCATGGTCAGGTCCATCACCGTCACATCCGGCAGGTGTTCGCTGAACTGCTGATAGGCGCTCTCGCCGCTTTCTGCCTCGGCCACTACATTGAACCCCGGGTTTTGCTCCAGTAAGCGGCGTATGCCGGAACGCACCACGGCATGATCGTCCACCAGCATAATGCGAACTTGTTGCGCATCCATCATTCGTATCCCCATTAACTATCTTTTAATACGTTATTTTGTAACGGTATGCGTGCTGAGATCTCGGTACCTTTACCTAGGCGCGTCACCAATGTGAACACGCCGCCCAATCCTTCCACTCGCTCGCGCATGCCGTGGAGGCCGAAGCCGTCGACCGCCGCCTCGTTAAAGCCTTTGCCGTTGTCACTGACGTTTACATAGAGCATGGGATGCGGCCCATTCCCGGGTTTGCTGTTTAATGTGATCTCGACCTGGGTAGCACGCGCATGGCGCGAGATGTTAGTCAGGCATTCCTGCACCAGCCGGTAGATGGTGATCTGTATCACTTCGTTCATACCTTGGTCTTTATAGATGCCGTCGTCTATGGTCAATTTGCAGTTGACGGTTTCGTTGCGCAAGCGCCATGTGTCCACCAGGTCTTGCAGGGCAGAGGCCAGCCCCAGCTCGTCCAGGATGCCTGGACGCAGGCGCTGCATCAGGCCGCTCACCAGGTCCATCAAGTGCCGCGACAGTTTGGCGATGGCTTGCGCGCTATCGCGTATCTCCGGGTATTTCTTCTCCGCCAGTTGCAGCACCACAGTGGCATCGGCATTGATGGCGGTGAGACATTGGCCGAACTCGTCATGCAAGTCGCGCGCCAGACTTTTGCGTTCTTCTTCCTGTAGCGAGATCAATTGCTGCGACAGGCGATGATTGCGCATGATGCTTTGTTGCAGGGTTTCCACCATGTGGTTGAATTTTTCGCCTATGCGCGCCAGCTCGGGAAGATCGAAGTGAGGCAGGCGTGCTTCCAGGTCGCCGCGCTCCAAGCTGTTCAGCGCTTCCAATATCCTGGCAGTGGGCTTTAAAGCTTGCCCCACGGCCCAGTACACCATCAGGTTGACGGTAACGAAGAAGATAGACAACAGCGTCATTAGATCGGTGATCTGCTTCCATATCTCCGCGTATTCGGAGCTTGGGTCCGGCGTGATCACCAAGTGCCCTAGCAAGCGCCCCTGATATTCGATATCGCGGCGTAGCGGTTCCCACTTCGGTGTCACCTTGTCCATGATGTCTTCGAACCATGCCGGGGCTTCGCTTTGCGGCGCGGATAATTCTCCTGCGCGGTTGCTGTCCAGTATATGGCCGTATATATCGAGGAACTCGATGCGTACATGGCGCATGTGGCGTAGGCTTTGCAGGCGCAGCGGTTTCTTTTCCGGCTCGCGCAGTACTGCGCCCGGATTGTTGAGGATGCCGGTATCGAACAGATACAACGCCAGCTTTTCCGTGGACTCGACTTCCGCCCGCACATTCTGCCTGGCATTGACGATATTCAGCAGCATGCCGGCCAGCATGATAAGCAGCAATAAGCCGGTGATGATGAGGTTAAGCCGTAATTTAAGGCTCAAGGTGATTCCTTTTTTCAGAGAACAGTTATTTTAGGACTGTCGTCATTCTAGGGCTTTATTGCCCGTATCTTATCGGGAAAAAATCCTGATATAAAAGGGGAGTAATGCACAGGCGCTTTTGGGGCCGCCTGATTAAAGTGTCGACTGATGATTCCACAACCAGCGTAGCGTTATCCGGCATGATGATCAACCCAGTCTGTTCCAATTGCGCCAACTCCATCGCATTCGGTGGGGCAAGCTGCCGGCATTGCGGTCATGCCTTGGTGAGTGCTAAATCATCTGCACATCTTAGGAAAGTCGAAACAGTCGACACCATTTCGCAATACCTGATGGATACCGAATTCGTTTTTCATGCATGGCTGGCGAGTCTGATAGCACTCGTTGCCATGATCTTCGTTTACAGGATATACGGCATTCTGGATGTACTGTTGATCACCGGCTTGCTGGTGGCCTACATATGGGTATTCCTGCTGGTCAAACTGGACCAACTTGCCAGCGCAGTCGGCAAGAACCCCGCTTTCTGCGTATACAGCTCGTTGTTGCTACCGCTGCTCGGGAATTTCATGAGTTTCTATTTCTTGCGGCAATCCGCCCAACTCAAAATAAACCAATTGCAGTAACTATTCCAGAATCCACCTACTTGCCGCTTGACCCGACGCAATAAGCAATTACACTGGACGTGTTCCAGGATTGCAAACAGGGCGGGGGCTTAAAGTGAATAAAAGGTTACGCAATATACTGGCAGGTAAGCCCTTAAAGATAATACTCGGCCTGGTCGTCGCCTATCTGCTGTTCGCCATCTATGCGGTCAACCCGCTGGCCCAACGCATCCTGCCCTGGGTCGCCGAGAAGAAGCTGGCAAGCCGTATCACTGTCGGGCAAGTCAAGCTCGACCCATTCCATTTGACTCTCACAGTGGACAAGCTGCGTTTGACCCGTGCCGACGGCGGTCCGCTGGCCGGTTTCGACCGTTTGCAGGTGGACTTGCAAAGCAGCGGCATCTTCCACTGGGTATGGCACCTGAAAAACATCCGTCTGACTGCGCCGCAAGTGATACTGGATATCGCACCGGATGGGAAATTCAACTGGGGAGAACTGCTGGCCAAGCTGAACGAAGACAAGGAGCCGGATAGCCACAAGATACCGCGCATCAAGATCGACCATATCGTGATCGAGAAAGGCGATATCGAATATACCGAGCGCAACCGCCCGCAACCGTTCAAGAGCGTGATGCAACCGCTGGGGCTGGAACTGGCAGGTATCTCCACCCTGCCTGAAGATCGTGGTGACTATCTGCTGGCAGCCGAGTTGCCGGAGCAGGGCGGTACCCTAAAATGGAAAGGCAAGCTGGCGGTCAACCCCATCGCTTCCAACGGTGCGATAGAGATACAGGGCATCAAGCTCGCGCAATTGATGCAGATCGTGAATCAGGCAGCGATGCCGGTGAAACTGACCTCAGGCGAGCTTGCCGCGACGCTCAACTACAACTTTGCCTTGTTCAAAGGCAAGGATGCGCCCATTCCTGTCGCCAGCATGGATAAGGTGGCGATCAAGCTGATGCAGTTATCGGGCGACTTGTCGCCTAAGGCAAAATTTGCGTTGAACGACATCAGCGTGGACCTTCCGAGGCTGGATTTCTCGATGCAGAACGGTATGCAACTGCGTTTTAAAGGGTTGGGAGTCGCAGTACACCAACTTGACCTGAAAAACGGTGCAGACGACCTATTCAAGCTCGATCAGGCAACTTTGCAAGGCGTGGATTACGATTTGGCAGCCAATCAGTTCAAGATCGCCGAGTTATCACTGGATAACGGTGCGGTGTCGGCCACTCGCAGCAAGAGCGGCAGCCTGGATTGGCAGGAACTTGCACCTGGCGGTTCTGCTCCGCAGCCTGATGCCGCAGCTGCGACAGACAAAAGCAAACCGGGGCTGAAGTTCGATATCGCCAGCGTGCGGCTGCAACACTGGAAAGCATCGTTCACCGACCAGTCTTTCGTGCACCCGTTACATGCCGAGATCAAAGACATCAACATCGGCACCACCCTCAGCAATGCCGACGGCGATATCGGAGTCAGTGCCATCAATACCGGCTTTGCAGGTCTCAGCGTGAAATCCACGCTATCGCCGACAGCGGTATTGGTCTTGGATAACATCAGTCTGAAGAATGGTGATGTCAGCGTAAAAAATAACACGATCAAGTTGCCAGAGATATTGCTCTCCGGCCTGCAAACCCAGGTGATACGAGAGGTCAACAAGCCGCTCAACTGGCAGGCGATACTGGAACAGCCTTCTTCTAACGCGAAGCCTGCCGCCAAGAAGCAAACTACTACCTGGAAGATCGTCGCGGATAAGATCGCCTTGAAGAATGCCAGCGTGCATATCGAAGACAAG
>DATBPY010000163.1:0-5755 GCA_036561085.1 Methylophilaceae bacterium
ACAGGTAGATCCAGTGCTACGCGGAGTATTTTCATGTTACAGCTTGCCTCGCCATCATCTCGCGTCCCAATGGAGTATCTGGGTTAAAATACCGCCTTTTCCGCAGTATTGACCTGTATTAATCAACACACTTAATCAAACACTAACCAAACTATTTTGAAAGCGCATCTTACCCAATTGCTGGCTCAAGCGGCAAAAACCGTTGCCCCCGAACAGTCGGGGGTCGACATCCTGCTTGAACGCCCAAAATCTGAAAGCCATGGTGATTTCTCGACAAATCTGGCGATGTTATTAGCCAAGCCGTTGCGAAAGAATCCCCGAGTCATTGCCGAAGAACTCATCCAGGCATTGCCTGCCTCACCGGAAGTCGCCAAAGCCGAAATCGCCGGTGTCGGGTTCATTAACTTTTTTCTGGCGAGCGATACCAAAGCAAGAATAGTCCCGCAGATTTTACAGGCAGGCGAAAAATTTGGATTGAATGATGCGGGTAAAGGTCATAAGGTGATGGTGGAATTCGTGTCTGCCAACCCGACCGGACCTTTGCATGTGGGGCATGGGCGAGGTGCTGCCGTGGGCGATTGCCTCAGTCGGTTATTGGCGGCTACCGGCTGGGATGTGACTCGCGAGTTCTATTACAACGATGCCGGAGCGCAGATCGATAATCTGGTGCTATCGGTGCAATGCCGTTGCCGGGGCATTACGCCTGACGACACGGCATGGCCGGAAGACGGTTATCGGGGGGATTACATCACGGATATAGCAGAGGCTTATCTGGCGAAAAAAACGATCCAATCAAAGTCGCAGCGAGTCACGGGTTTGGGGGATATCGACAATCTGGTTGCGATCCGGGAGTTTGCAGTGGCATATTTGCGCCATGAGCAAGACCAGGACCTGCAGGCATTCGGGGTGGATTTCGACGTGTTTTCGCTGGAGTCTGCGCTGTACACCGATGGAAAAGTAAACGAAGTTGTAACCAAATTGATCGATAGTGGTCATACCTACGAACAGGATAAGGCGTTGTGGTTGCGCACTACGGATTTTGGCGATGACAAAGATCGTGTGATGCGCAAAGCTGAGGGGGGGTATACCTATTTTGTGCCTGATGTGGCCTACCATGTTGACAAATGGAATCGGGGTTTTGAGCGCGTGATCAATGAGCAGGGTGCCGATCATCACAGCACGATCAATAGAGTCCGTGCCGGGTTGCAAGCATTGAATATGGGCATACCGCAAGATTGGCCGGATTATGTATTGCACCAGATGGTAACGGTGATGCGTAATGGCGAGGAAGTGAAGATATCCAAGCGCAGCGGCAGCTATGTCACTTTGCGCGATCTGATAGACGAAGTCGGACGTGATGCCACACGCTATTTTCTGGCGGTGCGGCGTCCCGATTCGCAACTGGTGTTCGATATCGACCTTGCGCGTGCGCAGACCAATGACAACCCGGTTTACTATATTCAGTATGCGCACGCGCGTATTTGCAGCGTACTCAATCAGTGGGGCGGTGACGTGACTACACTTGCTACCGTTGATTTAAGCACTTTAAATACTGAACACGAATTGGTTTTATTACAGCGGTTGGCCGATTACCCTGAAGTGATCGCCAATGCAGCACTTGACCTGGCACCCCATGTATTGGCGAATTACCTTAAAGATTTGGCGGCTGATTTACATAGCTATTACAATGCACAGCAGTTTCTGGTAGATGACGAGACTGTCAAACTGGCGCGATTGGCTTTAGTTGCCGCGACGCGTCAAGTTCTAAGTTCAGGCCTGAAACTGCTTGGCATCAACGCACCAGAAAAAATGTAGGGACCCCCATGGCTAAAGATTATAAAACTTCACCTTCCAAACTTCCTCCTACCAAGCAAAAATCCGAGGGTAAAGGCAATCCTTTACTGATTGGAGTATTGGTTGGATTGCTGATTGGCATCGCATTATCAGTCGGGGTTGCACTCTCGGTAAAAAAGACCGCCAGTGCTTTCCAGGAAAAGGCACAGCCTGCGCCGGTATTGCCTCCGCTACCGGCACCTAAAGATGATGTGGTCAAAAAAGCACCAGAGACTGGCGGTGGTGATATTTCGTCCGAAAATGTTGAACAGCCGCAAAAAAACGGTACTGATAAAAAAACCGGCAAAGATCGATTCACTTTTTACGACATTCTTACCGAGCCGGAAAAAGGTGCAGCAACAGCAGAAGTAAAGCCTGTACCTGAACCCGCGCCGCTGGAACCTGTCGAAACCAAGAATGGCGGCAGCTTTGCGCAAGTGGGTGCTTTCCAGACTACGGAAGAAGCGGACAACCTGAAAGCCAAGCTGGCGTTATTAGGCATGGATGCGGTTATACAAAAAACGACTATCTCCGGAATGGGCGTGATATATCGTGTACGCGTCGGACCATACAAGAACAGCGATGATATGAATCAAGCGCGTGCATTACTGGCCAAAAACGGTATTAAATCGGATCCGGTCAAAAATTAAAGAACCTAAACAATCAAGGAAAATTTTATGAAATCGTTATTTGCAAGTCTGTTGATGCTGGTGGCTTTTACCTCTTCCTATGCAGATACTCCGCAAGTTCCTAAAGAAGGTACTGAATATTTAGCTACGCCACAGGTAATGCAGACAGATAATCCGGCCAAGATCGAAGTGACGGAACTGTTTTGGTACGGTTGTCCGCATTGTTATCATCTTGAGCCTACTCTCGAAGCCTGGGTCAAGAAATTACCCAAAGATGTCGAATTCAAGCGTGTACCGGGCATCGCCCGTCCGGAATGGGTACCGATGGCTAAAGCTTATTACACGCTGGAAGCATTTGGGCTGGTAGACAAGCTTCATGGCGCTTTATTTGACGCTATCCATAAGCAGAGAGTGTTGTCGCAGACTGCAGATGAAGCGGCCTTGATCGACTGGATCACCCGGCAATCCGGGTTGGATCATAAAAAAGTAGAAGATACTTTCCGCTCATTCTCAGTGACGACGAAAGTGTCGCGCGCCTATCAGGTGTTCCAGACTTCCGGCGCCACCGGCGTTCCTTCTCTGATCGTTGAAGGTCGTTATCTGACTTCCAGCACTCTTGCCGGTAGTACTGATGACGCTCTGAGAGTAACGGATTACCTGATTGAAAAAGTTCGGGCGGAGCACACAGGGAAGCATTAGTTTTTCATGCGCGTCTTTATCACCGGGGCATCTAGCGGTATCGGTGCTGCGCTGGCACGGTATTATGCGGCGCAGGGCGCGCAATTGGGTTTAGTTGGACGAGATCAGCAACGGCTGGATGCACTGGCAACGGAATTAGCCGGCGACAGTGCGGTTTATGTAGCGGATGTGCGCGATAGCCGGTCTTTGCAGCAGGCTGCACAGCATTTCATGCAGCGTTTCGGCTTGCCGGATATCGTGATCGCTAATGCCGGGGTTTCCAGCGGAACATTGACGGAGCAGGCGGAACATCTGGCAACCTTCCGCGCTATTATGGAAATCAATGTTCTAGGCATGGTACACACTTTCCAGCCTTTTTTAAAAGCCATGAAAGATCGTGCGCAAGGGCAACTGGTAGGCATTGCCAGTGTGGCTGGTTTGCGCGGCATTCCAGGTGCAAGTGCTTATTCGGCTTCCAAGGCTGCAGCTATCTCATATCTGGAGAGCCTGCGCGTGGAACTGGCAGGTTCCGGTATTAGCGTCACTACCATTTGTCCCGGCTACATACGTACACCAATGACAGATATCAACCCTTACAAAATGCCGTTTCTGATGGAAGCGGATGTCGCTGCGCAAAAGATGGCGAATATCATCTCAAAAAAGAGACGTTATGCCATTCTGCCTTGGCAGATGGCTCTGTTGGGTAGGTTTATAAAGATATTGCCAGCCTGCATCTGGGATTGGGTAATGAAAAAAGCGCCTCATAAACCGCATCTGGAACTCTGATCTAGGGTTTAGAATGCCATGATGAATATCGATCCATACACTTCACGCCGCAAAACTTTACTGCAGAAACTGGGTGATGGTGTCGCCATCATCCCTACGGCAACTGAAAAGCAGCGTAATAGCGATGCGCATTATGCCTATCGTTTCGATAGCTATTCCTGGTATCTGACTGGTTTTAACGAACCCGAAGCAGTGTTGGTACTAGTTGGCGGTGCGCAACCAAAATCCATCCTGTTTTGCCGCGACAAAGATATGGAGCGCGAAATATGGGATGGTTTCCGGTACGGACCTGAAGGCGCAAAAAAAGAATTCGGGTTCGATGAAGCCTATTCTATCGCCGAGTTTGATAAAAAACTGCCCGAACTCATCGCTAACCGCACTACGTTATGGCACTCCCTGGGTCATGATGCCGCTTGGGACACCCGTATTTCCACTGCGCTGAACGCGGTGCGCGCCCAAACCCGCGCCGGCAAACGTGCGCCCGCACAGATCAATGATCTGCGCCAGTTACTCGATGCGATGCGATTACTAAAAGATGCGCACGAGATCAGCACCATGCGGCGTGCCGCGGATATCAGTTCCGGTGCCCATGCCCGCGCCATGCAGGCATCGCGCGTGGGTTTGCATGAATATGCGCTCGAAGCAGAACTGAGTTACGAATTCAGGCGTAACGGAGCGGATGCTCATGCCTATACCCCTATTGTTGCCGGCGGCAGTAATGCCTGCGTATTGCATTATGTGAGCAACAATCAATTATTGCGGGACAATACGCTGGTGTTGATCGACGCCGGTTGCGAAGTCGAGGGTTACGCATCCGACATTACCCGCACTTTTCCTGTGAACGGCAGATTCAGCGCTGCACAGCGTGATGTCTATGAGATCGTACTGGCTGCACAAACGGCGGCGATCGAGATGGTCAAGCCGGGGAATACTTTTATTGCGCCGCATGAAGCTGCATTGAACACTCTGGTGCAGGGCATGATCGATCTGAAGCTGCTGAAAGGCAACGTAGAAACTAATATCGAGTCGGAAGCCTATAAGCGTTTTTATATGCATCGCACCAGCCATTGGCTGGGCTTGGATGTGCATGACGCAGGCGAATATAAGGATGGTGAGGCGTGGGTGAAATTCGTTCCTGGAATGGCGTTGACTGTAGAGCCTGGTCTTTATATCCGCGCAGCAGACGATATTCCTAAACATCTGGCCGACATCGGCATACGCATTGAAGATGATGTACTGGTAACTGAATCCGGTTCTCATGTGTATACCTCTGCGCCCAAATCCGTAGCTGAGATTGAAGCGGTGATGCAACGGTGAACCCGCATATAGTCATTGTGGGCGGCGGTCCGGTAGGCGCAGCTTTTGCCTTGGCTTTGGCCGACAGCGGTTTGAAGGTTACGGTGCTGGAATCGCGGCAAGCGGCGACCCCACTCGCATCCCGCGCCATCGCTTTATCAGAGAGTAGCCACCTGATCCTGGAACGTCTCGGGATATGGCATCAGCTAGTCGCTGAGGCAGCACCGATGCGTAGTATCCATATCTCTGAAAAAGGCCGTTTCGGTCGCACCGTGCTTACGGCCGAACAATTCAACCATCCAGCCTTAGGCTATGTGGTGGATTATGTGCACTTGGGTACCGTGTTGGAACAAGCGTTGGCAGAGCATGTGCAGCTACGTTACGGCGCGGCAGTACAATCTTTGCAGCCAGATGCTGAAGGCTGTACGGTGAATTTTGAGCAAGCGGGAGAATTACACAGCATACGCGCGCAACTGACCGTAGTCGCTGACGGCGGCCGCAGTCTCAACAACATCCCCGGTCTGAATCGCGAA
>DATBPY010000164.1:0-2124 GCA_036561085.1 Methylophilaceae bacterium
GGTGCATTGGGCTTCTGCATTGGGAGTCAGGCTGGTTCAATGAGCGAATAAGTTGATAAATATAAGGAATTATAGCTATACTCGCCCCACAATTAAGAATCCGCTGTAACTTGCGAAGTTTATGTGAGAAAAATACTTGCAAAACGTTCGCTTAACTCTTTGTTTGGGGTACTGCCATGCTAAATCTTGCAAACGTCTCTGTTAAGAACCAACTTAGATTATTAACGGGTGTCTTGTTACTGTTAATGTTGATCATGGGTGCTTACGCGCTTTATAACATCAAAAATTCCAGCAGTTTCGTTCAGCATCTAAACAACAGGATAGGCGCGCTGGAAGAACTCAAAGGGGTATCCGATTCTATCAATGTCGGTCTGATACAAACCACAAGCAAAGTACGCAACAATCAGATGCAATGGGGCGATGGCGCCAAGACCATAGAAGCTAGCAAGACCAGCCTGCACCAGCAATGGGATAAGTATCGCACTGAAAAGATGGATGCGCAGGAGAAAGCTCTATCCGACGAAGTAGATGCCAGCCTGCAGCAAGCTGATGGCGCATTCGACGAGGTATTGCGTTTAATGCATACCCAGGACGAAAAGACGCTAGGCGATTATATGAGCGGCAGATTTTTCCCCACGATCGACCCTATCATCCATAACCTCGACCAGCTTCAGCAACTGCAAGCAACCAAAGGGCAAGGGGTCTACCAGATCGTGGTCATGGGCGGTGACAATACCCTGTTGCTGACTATCGTTATGATCGCCGCTGCATTGATCGCTGGCATCTGGCTAGGCCAAACCATCACCTCTGGCATCAACAAGCCTCTCATCTTTATCAATCAAGCACTGGCGCGTATCGCCGACGGCGACCTGACAGGCAATGTAGAAGTGCGCGGTACCAATGAGATCGGGCAGATATTGAAATCCACCAATGCCATGAAACAAAAATTGGCGACGTTGGTACAGGAGATCAATGCCGGTGTAAGCGGCGTGTTCGACTCCGCCACTCAACTGGCAACTTCGTCGAAGCAAGTAGCCTCCAGTTCTACCACGCAAACCGAAGCTACTGCTTCCGTTGCTGCTGCAGTGGAAGAGCTGACTACCAGTATCGAACAATCCTCAAGTAACGCCACTGAAGCAGAAAGACGTGCCAAACAATCGCAGGAGATGTCCGCCAAAGGCGAGATCGAAGTGCAGCAAGCTGCTGCCGAAATGTCGCAGATCGCTGAGTCTGTCAGCCAAACAGCGAGCCAGATGGCGGTGTTGGGCGAAGAAGCGCAAAAGATCGGCAGTATCGTCGATGCCATCAAGGACGTGGCAGATCAGACCAACCTACTGGCGCTGAATGCTGCCATCGAAGCGGCGCGTGCCGGTGAACAGGGCCGCGGCTTCGCCGTGGTGGCCGATGAAGTGCGCAAACTGGCCGAACGCACGGGTAAATCCGCGCAGGAGATCACGCGCATGGTCAATACCATACAGGAATACACCGCCAAGGCTTCTTCCAGCATGGAGCAAGGCAGCGAGCGTGTAAGTGAAGGCGTCGCTCGTGCTAATACTGCGGGTAATTCCATGCACGATATCAATAACAGTTCTGTGGTGGTTCTGGATTCTGTCGGTGAGATATCTTCCGCGCTCTCCGAGCAGAAAAGTGCCAGTATCGATATCGCCAAGAATGTGGAACGTATCGCGCAGATTACAGAAGAGAACAGTCTGGCCGTGTCCAATGTATCCTCCGCTGCGGCCCATCTGGAAGTGCTGGCGAATGGTTTGAAGAGAAGCGCATCGCGGTTCAAGCTTTAATTGCTTTTGCTATGCTTTAAAAATGGCGCCTAAGGCGCCATTTTTTATGTATTCAGGGAGTCGTTGCGGGTTTCGCGCATAGTTATCACCGCCAGCAAGCTGATCAATGCCGCTATCGAGATATAGCCCCCTACCCAGCTCAAACCGCCCTGCGCTACCAGCCGTTGCGCGATGTAAGGCGCGAACGAAGCGCCCAGTATGCCGCCAAGGTTATACGCAGCGCCTGCACCGGTATAACGCACCGGCGTAGGGAACAACTCCGGCAGCAATGCACCCATAGGGGCGAAGGTCGCGCCCATCAGCAATAACTCCAGCGATAGATAAG
>DATBPY010000165.1:0-51023 GCA_036561085.1 Methylophilaceae bacterium
CGGCCACGCAAGTGGGTCGGTTGCGGGATAGGATATCCGCGTAATGCGTAGGGTTGTATCAAGATGGCCAGGTAGCTCAGTCGGTAGAGCAGCGGATTGAAAATCCGCGTGTCGGCAGTTCGATTCTGCCCCTGGCCACCACTTCATATTTACTCGCTGGTACGTTTAAGGTTTCGCGCGAAGCCACAAAGTCGCTATACGTTTTTCTCCCGCGCTTACCGGCAGTCCAGCATGTAGCGTCAATTTCGCCGAATCTCCGGGCGGATATCTAAAGTAAAGAAAATAGCCGGCTTTGGGTTTGATGATTAGATCCAATTCCGGGAAAGCCGTGCCGCCATCTTCAAAATCATCGTTCAAATATAGTATGACCGAGGCTATGCGGTCCGGATTTTGCTGCGGATATCCTGGAAAATTGAAATAATCGTAGTGGGGTTTATATTGTTGCCCGATTTCATATTTTGCGAGTTGCCAGGTTTCAGCATCGCTCAAATCGTAATGATGGCCGTACTCCTTTGATAACAGCGCGATAAAGTGCTCTATCGCCACTTTGAATCTATTTTCTATATCAAAGTATGTGGAACTTGTTCTATGTTCGACTTTTGACTGATTCCCCGTTGCTATATCCCATCCCAAGCTCTCTTCGAATTCTTTTTGCGCAAGCATCTGACTCAATAATTCAGAGGGTAGCTGACTATCCGCCATTGCGATAAAGGGATCTTTATTCAGTATCATAAGAATTGTAATTCCCTCAATTTAAGATAACCAACCCTGGTCATTGTTATAGCATTTGTTTCGCACCATTTGGGTGAGTTTTTACCCAATAAATAACCAAGGCACCTTTATAGAGCAATTGGCTTATTTAGTGAAGAGAAGCACATTTGTTTGAATTAAACATTTTATAACTAATTGCTTTGATTAGATTTGACGCTTTTATTTTAGATCTATTCGCATGAGTAAAATATAGCGGTTACGCACCGATTAGCTGAATAGGCATATATTTTGCTGGTGGTTCTGAATACATATGCAAATTCAGGATCTCAACAAATGTTAAAAAGCGAGCAGATGAACTTATCCAGTGCCGAAAAGCATTGGCTTCCGTGGCTTGGTAAAGCCGGAAAACTGGCGATGCGCTGGGCCTGTTATTTGAACAAGCGTCGCTATCTGGTATTGGAAGAGACTTTCGAGGGCATTGCTTCGAAACGCGTCAAAATGTTACGGGGTTGGGGTAGTCAGCAATGGACTGTGCTGGAAAGCCTTGCTGATGAAGTTGCCAAGCACTACCCCAATGTCGATGCAAATCTGCTGATCAAAAAACAGTTCGGGGCCAAGGATTTCTCCGAGATTTTCATCATCGATACTACCGGTAAAGTTCTGGTATCGACTTATTCTCGTCGGATCGGAGTGACCGATCTACCAGTTGCCGCGGTTCAGCAAGGGCTTAAGGCACCGTTCATGCATGGGCCCTATGTAGATTTGCAGACACAGGCCATTGGGCCCAGTACTTCGAAATTCAATGATGCCGTGACCTTGATGTTCTACCAACCTATCGTGGTGAACGGATCGGTTAAAGGTTGTCTATGCGCCCGGGTACCCAACGATGTCATCTCTGACATCATTCAGCGCGAAGCGGGGCACGTGTTCATTGAGTCAGGAGACAATTACCTGTTCATGGTCAGGTCGGATTTTAATCCTTCCATAGCACAAGGTACGGCGCTCTCACGTTCACGTTTTGAAGACAGCACGTTCAGTTTGGGTGAAAACCTCAAGCAAGGGGTGAATACCAGCTATGGTACGGTGCGCGTCAAGCACCATACTGAACTGGAACTCATATTCAATGATCCGTCCACGGGAAAGTTGCACCCGGGAGTGCGTGAGACCATTGCCAAAGGCAACAACATGTTCGTTACCTATCCCGGCTATTCCGACTATCGGCATATCCCGGTCATCGGCAAAGGCGTGACTTTCCAGATGCCCGGATCTCCCGATGTATGGGGGATGATGTGCGAGGCTGATCTGGAGGAGGCATTCCGCTTTCGCTCGATCGCCTATCGCCAAAAACGCGCTTATCTATGCGTTGTATTCGGAACCTGGCTGCTTAGCAGCATTCCCGCTTACTTACTGCATATGAATGGCTTGCAAACATCGCTGCTGAATTTCGGGATGATCTTCATCGGTGCCTATATCTATCAGAAATCTTCGATAGTCAAAATGACGGAACGCATGCGTAGCATGGCCAAAGTGATACGCGGACTGGCAGAAGGTGGCAGCGATCTCTCGCAACGACTTGAGCGCAAAGAGGCTGCTACGGATGAGATCGCGGTGATGGCACAGTGGGTCAACAGTTTTATCGATACGTTGGATTCGACAGTGGGCAGAGTGATCGTTGCCACCAATGAAATCAATGGTAATCACGATAGCATGCAACAACGTAATAATCTGGCAACGGATTCCAGCTTGCAGGTAATCAATTCTGTTCAGGAAATACTGAGTTTGCTGGAAACGCAGATGAAGAATATCGATTCGGCTAACCAGACTACAGCGGATATTCGCGCAGCGATGCATCATGCGGTGACCACCTCGCAGAGTCAGTTGGAGATGGTAAAACAACGCACCCAGAATATTCGTACCTCCATCGATACATCGACGCAGACCATACATGAGCTCAGCGCTAGCACTATCCAGATCGGCAAGATCGTGGATGTGATCAATGAGATCGCAGAGCAAACCAATCTGCTGGCATTGAATGCTGCGATCGAAGCAGCGCGCGCGGGCGATGCAGGTAGAGGATTCTCTGTGGTAGCAGACGAAGTAAGAAAACTGGCGGAAAGAACAGCCTCAGCAACGAATGAGATTCGCCAGATGATCAGCAATGTACAAGGTAAGGCGCGTCAGGCCGTGACTAATATGGATAGCGGCGTAAAAACCATGGAAGACGGTCTGAAGATGGCAGAAGCCGCTGCATCGGACACCGGCGGCATGCAGGAAATATTGGAACGTATGCTAACGCTACTGCATGATATTTCGCAAAGCGCTTACGCGCACGGCAGCAGGGTAAAGGGCGTGGCAGAAGGCACGCAGACCATGCGTTCAGCATTGGAAGATTTGAATTATTCAGTGGTGGAAGCACGGCAGACAGCTCAGCGACTGCATGGATTGGCCGGGCAATTCCAGGTGACGCAGGTGCCGGGCGGGCTCGCGATGTAACGGCACTTTAGCGGTTTCAATCTGTTTGCAACCCGTTTATTATTGAGGCCTCCAAGTGAGGCCTCAATCGCTATGTCAACCTATAAAGAAATCAGCCCTGCCGAATTGCAAGCTTTGCAAACCGCGCCTATGCAGCTCGTAGATGTCCGCAACGATGATGAAGTGGCACGTGGTGTGATCGGCGGTGCTCTCCATATCCAGCTCAACAGCTTACCCATGCGCTGGAACGAGCTTAAAGAAGAAATTCCTATCGTATTTTACTGTCATAGCGGCGTACGCTCTGCGCATGCGTGTGCCTATATGGCTGAGCAAGGGTTTGCTCAACTCTATAATTTACAGGGCGGTATTCTGGCTTGGGGTAAAGCTGGTTTGCCGTTCGTGCCAAAAAATTAGACCAAAAACCAGGATCACAGATGGAATTCGATAAAGAACTTGATGCACGCGGGTTGAATTGCCCTTTACCTATTTTGCGCTGCAAAAAAGCATTGGCGGAATTAAGCGGCGGTCAGATATTAAAGATCGTTGCCACCGACCCAGGGTCGGTCAAGGATTTTAGCGCTTTCGCACGGCAAACCGGGCATGAGATGTTGTCGTCTGATGAAGCTGAACATGCAGGTAGGAAGGAATTCACGTTTCTGATGCGTAAACGCGCGAATTAGCCTATCCTGCCGCCCACAAAATGACCGATAAAATAGCTTACCAGACCTGCCAACCCGCCTATCCCCAACATACGAAACCCGCCCCAAAGTGCCTGTTTGCCGGTGAATAAAGAGATCGCTGCACCTACTGCAAACAAGCCTATCGTGGACATCATCACGCAGATCAGTAAAGTGTGGTGCTGTAAACTCAGCAAATAGGGCATCAACGGCACAAGTCCGCCGACAATAAAGGCAAAAAACGAGAATAGGGCTGCCTGCCAGGGAGAACCGAGCTCATCCGGGTTGATTCCCAGCTCTTCTCTCGCCAAGGTGTCCAAGCCCATTTCCGGGTCGGAAATCATGCGTAATGCCAAGACCTTGGCTTCGGCGGCCTCCATACCTCGGGCTTGATATATAAGCGCAAGTTCAGCGGCTTCTTCCTGCGGATATTGCGCAAGTTCATCTCGTTCAAGACTGATCTGATATTCAAACATCTCACGCTGAGAGCGCATTGAAATGTACTCGCCGGTTCCCATCGAAAAAGCGCCAGCCAATAATCCAGCAACGCCGGTCAGAAGAATGATGCCATATTCACTACTGGCACCAGCCACTCCTAATACTAATAAGGTAATGGAAACCAGGCCGTCATTCACACCGAATATGGCGGCGCGTAAACCGCCTGAAGAAGACATGTTCTTGTGGCTTGCCCCTACTTGCTCGATCGAAGTGGGCATCGGATGTTCTCTGAGCCTGTGACTTGAGTAAACAGAAAGCCCACGTATTTTCATCGCAGCTAGTACCGGCTTAATATGTCTCGGCCCTAATTTTTTTATCAGCCATACCACCAGCTTGGTTCGTTTATCCGGGGCATATCTATCAGGCAAGGGGGTGCCGTTTTTGCGTATCTCGGTCGCCCATAGCGCGGATTGCTCATCGGCTTCACGCGCCAATTCCAGAAAAAGCAATTGCTTAGGATTACCCGACTCAGCGTCGGAAAGTATACGGTAGAGGTAGGCGGAACGCTTTTCTGCAAGCCAGCTATCAAGTTCATGCATATTTCGGCCGCCTAGCGATTCTTATCGAAGCGCCGGTATTGCACGGCTTCTGCAATATGCCCGGCACTTATGCCGGTTTCGTTGGCCAAGTCTGCAATAGTGCGTGCTACTTTGAGGATGCGATGATAGGCACGGGCAGACAAATCCAGTCGGGTGATCGCCTGTTTGAGTAAGTTCTGACCTTTTTCATCTGCTACGCATAACTCATCGATTTCGAGCGTAGAAAGCAAATAGTTGGCTTTGCCCTGTCTGGCTAGCTGACGTTCACGCGCAGCTTCTACCCGTGTTCTTATCGTGTGGCTCAATTCCCCGCCGGATTGTGAAGTGAGATCGACCTCAGGCAGTGCAGGCACTTCGATCTGTAAATCTATTCTGTCCAATAGCGGTCCGGAGATTTTGGCGCGATAGCGCGCGACTTGGTCGGGCGTGCAACGGCATTTACCGTTAGGGTGCCCTAGAAAGCCGCAAGGGCAAGGGTTCATCGCCGCCAGCAGTTGAAACCTGGCCGGGAAATCCGCTTGGCGTGCGGCACGGGAAATGGTGATATGCCCGGATTCCAACGGTTCACGAAGTACTTCCAATACTGTTCGGGCAAATTCCGGTAACTCATCCAAAAACAATACTCCGTTGTGCGACAGGGAGATTTCGCCTGGCCGTGGATTACCGCCTCCCCCTACCAGCGCTACGGCCGACGCTGTGTGATGCGGGGCGCGATAAGGGCGCTGTTTCCAGTGATCCAGTTTGAACCCGCCATTGAGCGAAGCAATGGCTGCAGTTTCCAATGCCTCATCCTGGGTCATGTTGGGCAAAATACCGGAGAAACGCGCAGCCAGCATGGATTTTCCCGTACCCGGTGGGCCCGACATGAGTACACTATGTCCTCCGGCGGCGGCGATTTCCAACGCTCTCTTGGCGGCTAATTGGCCTTTAACCTCGCTGAAATCAGGGTATTGCAACGAGGAGCTTTGCAGGGTGGCGTGCTGGCGCGGTAAAGATTCCCTTCCGCTTAGATGAGCGCATACCTGTAACAACGAGGTTGCGGGGTAAATCACGGCATCTTGAACCAGGGCGGCTTCTGCGGCGCTTTCTTGCGGCAGAATGAAAGCGCGACCATCGTTATGCGCTTTCAACGTCATCGCTAACGCGCCTCGAATAGGTCGCAACTCGCCGGTCAGTGCCAGTTCACCGGCAAACTCATATTGTTCGAGTTTATCCATGGGGATCTGCCCTGATGCTGCCAATATGCCCAATGCGATAGGCAGATCGAACCGTCCACTTTCCTTGGGTAAGTCAGCAGGAGCGAGATTGACGGTGATACGTCGGGTAGGAAATTCGAATCTGGCGGTTTGTAATGCTGCCCTGACTCTATCCTTACTTTCTTTTACTTCTGCTTCGGGCAGGCCGACGATGGTGAAATTAGGCAGGCCATTAGCCAGATGCACTTCGACCGTTACCGGCGGTGCATCCATTCCGGATAGGGAACGGCTATAAAGTACAGCTAAAGACATAAGCGATGGCGCTAAGAAGTGAGTACTTTTTATTTTTCAAGCGCATTCAATTTTTGCTCGAGCCTGTCGAGTTGCTCACGAGTTTTCAGCAATACCTGCGTTTGTACGTCAAACTCTTCACGTGTGACCAAGTCAAGTTTGGCAAAGGCACTCTGTAACAACGCGCGCAGGTTGTTTTCAACATCGGCCATGGGCGACTCGGAAATCAAGGCGCTGATCTTTTTGCTGATGTCATCGATGAATTTGTTGTTGAGCATATTAATTCTCCTTGAATAGGGAGTTTAGCAAAGAAAAGCCCAGATTTACGTTACCCGATAAGCACAGTTGCGGTGCAATACCTAAATGCCATGCACCAAAACCAACCCTTACCATAAACCCGTTAAATAATATTTTTAATAACTATATGATTAATATATATTAAATTGGTTGGCATGGCTGTTGCTTTGAATCATTGCCTGAAAGTTTTTATTTTAATATTTGAAAGGATTGATCATGCAAAAGAAAATCGTATCGCTTGCAATATTGGCGGCACTCGGGGGTATGTCTACTGTTGTTCTGGCTGACGACGCAGCACCTGCTGCTGCGCCTGCGCCAGCAGCTGCACCTGCTTCACCTTGGACTGTTACTACAAACGTAAATCTGGTCAGTGACTACTACTTCCGCGGTATTTCGCAAACCTGGCATAAACCGGCTGTACAAGGCGGTCTGGATATTTCTCATTCCAGCGGTTTCTACGTAGGTACCTGGATGTCTAACGTGGCTGAAGACACCTTTCCTGGCGGCGGTCTGGAAATCGATTACTACGGTGGCTACAACGGCACTTTCGGTGACGCGATCAAGGATCTGACCTGGACCGTAGGCGGTTATGGTTATTATTACCCAGGTGCAAACTTCAAACAGGCCACACTTGGTGGGGCAAACCAGGATTTGAATACGTTTGAACTGAATGCTGGCCTTGCTTATAAATGGCTGAGCGCGAAGATCTCTGTGGATACCACTGACTGGTATGGTGCAAACAGCAAAACCGGTTTCAAAGGCAGCACAGATGGTTCTTACTATGCTGAATTGAATGCCGCTTATCCTCTGCCTTTTGGCGATGGCAGCTTCACTTTGATCGGCCATATCGCACGTGAAGAGGTATCGGAAGATTTGGTTGCCGCGCCAAACGGTACCAATGCTGACGCAAGCTATACCGACTATAAGGTTGGTTTAACCAAGTCCTTTGCAATTGCTGGTTCTACCGGTTGGACGGGTGGTATCTATTATGTCGGAGCCAACAACGGTGGTAGCGGCGGATATTGGGGTGCGTCAGGCAATGGCGGTATAAGCCTTACTAATCCTAACAGAACTACCGATCTTGCTGCAGGGCACTTTGTGGTCACCGTTGGACGTGCATTCTAAGTCCGTGGAACTTTCGTTGTTAGACCTTTCTCAGGAGGTATCATGAAATTCGTTACAGCCATTATCAAGCCGTTCAAGCTTGACGAGGTTCGTGAGGCACTGTCCGCCATCGGCGTGCAAGGCATCACCGTGACCGAAGTCAAAGGGTTCGGTAGACAAAAAGGGCATACCGAGCTATACCGCGGCGCGGAATACGTCGTGGATTTTTTGCCTAAGGTTAAATTGGAGGCCGCGATCAAAGATGACATGCTGGATCAAGTCATCGAGGCGATCGAAAAATCCGCCAGCACCGGCAAAATCGGCGACGGCAAGATTTTTGTCTTCGATCTCGAACAAGTCCATCGTATCCGTACCGGTGAGTCCGGCGCGGATGCACTATAAGGAGAAAAACATGAAACGCTTTTTCACTACTCTGATGATGCTGGGCGCGCTCGGCTTCACAGGCGTGACCTTAGCAGATGACGCAGCTCCTGCGGCAAAACCGGCTGATACCGCTGCACCAGCAGCGGCTCCTGCCGCCGCTGACGCTGCCAAACCGGCTGATGCTGCACCAGCTCCTGCTGCTGCCGACGCCACTGCACCAGCTCCTGCCACGGCTGCGGCCGCTACACCAAAATGTGGCGACAAGGGGTTTGACTGTAACAAGGGCGACGTATCGTGGATGATGACTTCTACTGCATTCGTGTTGTTAATGACGGTTCCAGGCCTGGCTTTGTTCTATGCCGGTATGGTTCGTCAAAAGAATGCACTGTCGACAGTCATGCAAAGCTTCGCGATTTTCTGCGTGATCTCCGTGCTGTGGGTCGTTTACGGCTACAGCTTGGCGTTTACTGCCGGCCACGACGGAAGTGCGTTGCAACCCTTTATTGGTTCGCTCGATAAGCTGTTCATGGCTGGCGATGATCCTACTACGGCGGTTGCTGCGACATTCAGTAAGGGTCAATACCTGCCTGACTACGTCTATTGCATGTTCCAACTGACCTTTGCTGCGATTACCGTTGCGCTGATCTGCGGCGGCTATGCCGAGCGCTTCAAGTTCAGCTCGATGCTGATATTCAGCGTGCTGTGGTTCACCTTTGCTTATCTGCCTATCGCGCACATGGTTTGGTATTGGGACGGTCCTGATGCTTACACCAGCGCAGCTGCAGCTACAGTGGCTAATAGTCATGCCGGGTTCATCTTCAACAAAGGAGCATTGGACTTTGCAGGCGGTACCGTGGTGCATATCAACTCCGGTATTGCTGCTCTGGTTGCTGCGCTGGTTCTGGGCAAACGTGCCGGTTACGGCAAGATACCGATGGCTCCGCATAGCCTGATGATGACGGCGATCGGTACCGGCTTGTTGTGGATGGGTTGGTTCGGCTTCAATGCCGGTTCGGCTCTGGAAGCAACCGGCGCTGCGGGTCTGGCATTCTTCAATACCTTGTTCGGAGTCGCGGTTGCTGGTGTGGCCTGGATGTGTACCGAATGGGTACTGAAAGGTAAGCCGAGCCTGCTGGGTGTCTGTTCGGGTATCGTTGCCGGTCTGGTGGCGATCACGCCTGCAGCCGGTTTCGTAGGCCCAATGGGCGCGCTGATCCTGTGTGCTGTTGCAGGCGTAGTTTGTCTGCTGGCATCCACCAAGCTGAAGCACTTCCTGGGTTACGATGATGCATTGGATACCTTCGGTGTGCACTGTGTTGGCGGTATCATCGGTTCCATCGGTACCGGTATATTCGTGAATCCGGCTCTGGGCGGTACAGGCGTATATGACTATGTAGCCAACAAGGTCGCTGACTTTGATGCAACTGCACAGATCATCGCGCAACTGTGGGATATCGGTATCACCTTGGCTTGGTCCGGTGGCGTTGCCTTCGTGATCCTGATGGTTCTGAAGTACACCATTGGTATTCGTTCTAGCGACGAAGATCAAGAAGCCGGTCTGGACATTGCCGATCATAACGAAAAGGCTTACAACTTCTAATCAGTTGGTAAGTTGAAGTAAAAACGAAAGCGGGCACGAAAGTGCCCGCTTTTTTATTGCCTTTTCATAATCTACCCCCATAATCAACTCTGCACTTAACTACTGATGGGAAAAACGATGCGGCGCAAAATGGTAGTAGGCAACTGGAAGATGCATGGCAGCCTCAAAGAAAATGAGATCCTGTTACATGGCTTGATCACAGGTTTACATGATCTGAATAATGCGGATTTTGTAGTTTGCACACCTTATCCGTACTTCGGGCAAGCGCAATCATTGCTGTTAAATAGCAACATTGCTTGGGGTGCGCAGAATATGTGTTCCACTGAAGATGGTGCTCTCACAGGTGCCGTGGCGCCTTCGATGCTAGTGGATTTCGGCTGTAGCCATGTCATTATCGGCCATTCTGAACGTCGAGTTTTGTTCAATGAAACGGACGATACGGCCGCAGCAAGATTTAGTGCAGCATTAGATATCGGCCTGATTCCCATTTTTTGCATGGGCGAATCGCGTGAGGAGCGTGATTCGGACTGGACGGAATATATTGTTGGTCGCCAGCTTGATTCGATTATTCGCCGCTTTGGCCCGGAGGTGCTGAAAAATGCGGTACTGGCTTATGAGCCATTATGGGCTGTAGGCGCAGAGGAGCCGGCGACTCCCGAACATGCTCAGGAAGTACATGACTTCATCCGCAGGCGCGTCGCCCGTTGCGATACTGCGATAGCTGCCAATGTGCGCATTCTATATGGCGGTAGTTTGCGCCCCGATAACGCTGCAAGCCTGTTCGCCATGCCGGATGTGGATGGAGGCCTGGTAGGACGCGCCTCGCTGACAGCGCAGGAGTTCGTGCCGATCTGTAAAGTAGCCAATGAATTGAGTTAAGTCCTTTGCGGGCTAAGACGTGAAAAAGGCTCGCATGTTACAATCTTCAGACTTATGGTTCCCCATCTTACTACAGCACTTACCGGCCCTTTATTAGATCTAGAGCGGCGCATTCTGGGCGCCAGGCCCGAGATTGAATACTGGTTCCGCAGCCAATGGCAGGAATATAGTTCACCGTTCTATGCTTCTGTGGACCTGCGCAACAGCGGTTTCAAACTGGCACCTGTAGACACCAACCTATTCCCCGGCGGCTTCAACAATCTGGCCGAGGAATTTTTGCCGTTATCGGTGCAAGCAGCCATGTTGGCGATCGAAAAAATCTGCCCCGAAGCACGTCGCTTCATGTTGATACCGGAAAACCATACCCGTAATATCTACTACCTGCGCAATGTGGCCGCGCTTGCCAATATTCTGCGTCAGGCCGGCTTGGAACTACGACTGGGTAGCCTATCTCCCGAGATCACAGAGCCCACCAAGTTGGATACAGGCGACGGTCAATTCATTGAAGTGGCGCCCGTACAACGCAAAGGCAACCGTTTAGTGATGGAAGGTTTCGACCCATGCGCAGTGGTGTTGAATAACGATCTTTCCGCCGGCGTTCCAGATATCCTGAAGAATCTGGAACAGAACGTCATTCCGCCCCTGCACGCGGGTTGGGCGACACGCAGAAAATCGCAGCATTTCGCTGCCTATGATCGGGTGGCCAAGGATTTTGCACAGTTGATCGGTATCGACGACTGGTTGGTGAATCCCTATTTCTCCACCTGTGAAGAAGTCAATTTCCAGGAACGCCTGGGCGAAGAATGCCTGGCGGCAAAAGTGGATGACCTGTTGGGTAAGATACGCAGCAAATACCAGCAATACGGCGTAGACCAAACTCCGTTCGTGATCGTGAAAGCCAATGCAGGTACTTACGGCATGGGCATCATGACCGTGAAAAGCCCAGACGATGTGCGCGGCTTGAATCGCAAACAGCGTAACAAAATGGCGGTGGTCAAAGAGGGCATGGAAGTGACCGAGGTCATTATCCAGGAAGGTGTCTATACCTTCGAAAGTATTAACGAAGCAGTCGCCGAACCTGTGATCTATATGATGGACCACTTTGTGGTGGGTGGTTTTTATCGTGTTCATACTGGACGCGGAGTGGATGAGAACCTCAATGCTCCGGGCATGCATTTCGTACCCCTGGCGTTCGACCGGACCTGTTCGCTGCCGGACTGTCAGGGCCAACCGGATGCGCCGCCTAACCGCTTCTATGCCTATGGCGTGGTGGCCCGTATGGCGTTATTGGCAGCCGCTATCGAGTTACAAGAAACCGATCCCGAAGCATGAAACTGCTGTTCATTCTTGATCCGCTAAGCAGCTTAAAACCAGAAAAAGATACCAGCCTAGCCATCATGCGCGAATCAGCGCGGCGTGGGCATGAGCTTTTCGTGTCTGAGCAGGCCGATCTGGTGGTGCGTGACGGCAAAGTAAGCGCACAATGCAAAAGATTCACTTTTGTTGAAAATAGCCCTCTTTGGTATTCCCTCGGGTCGAACGAGATCCAGACTTTGCCGTATTTTGCCGCGGTGATGATGCGTAAAGATCCTCCAGTCGACATGGAGTATGTTTATAGCACTTATCTACTGGAGCTGGCGCAGCAACAAGGTGCTGTTGTGATCAACAGGCCGCAAAGCGTGCGCGACTGGAACGAGAAGCTATCCGTCACTCAATTCCCGCAATTCGTACCGCCGCTATTGGTGACAAGCCAAATGCAACTGATCCGCGATTTTCTGGCGGAGCATGGCGATATCGTAGTGAAGCCGTTGGATGGCATGGGTGGCGCAGGTATTTTTCGCCTGAAAACGGATGATCCCAATATCGGCGTAATCCTGGAAACCTCTACTCAGTACGAGCAACAGACAGTAATGGCGCAACGTTATCTTCCTGAAATCAAGAATGGCGATAAACGTATCCTGATGATCAATGGCGAACCCGTTCCCTATTGCCTCGCACGCATCCCCAAACAGGGAGAGACACGAGGCAATCTTGCAGCGGGAGGCACAGGTGTTGCACAACCTCTCTCCCCGCGCGATCTGCAAATAGCGAATACTCTGGGTCCGGTACTGCGTGAGCGCGGGCTGTTTCTGGTTGGGTTGGATGTCATCGGCGATTACCTGACGGAGATCAACGTGACCAGTCCGACTTGCATGGTGGAAATCGCAACGCAGACCGACTGCGATCCTGCGCTGCTGTTTGTGGATGCGCTGGAGCGTCTAACGGCTTAATCCATGGCGATCAAAGCGACTGTGTTCAAAGCCAATCTGCAGATCGCAGATATGGAAAGAAATTATTATCACGAACACGCACTCACCCTCGCGCGCCATCCTTCCGAAACCGATGAACGGATGATGGTACGGTTGTTGGCATTTGCATTAAATGCTCATGAATATCTGCAATTCGGTCAGGGCATGACCGCAGATGATGACGCCGATCTATGGCAAAAAGATCTGACCGGCGCCATAGAGCTATGGATAGATGTCGGGATACCTGACGAAAAACTTATCCGTAAAGCATGCGGGCGTGCCGATCAAGTCATCGTTTATTGCTATGGCGGGCGAGTTGCAGAGATGTGGTTCGAGCAAAATCATAGTCAATTCGAACGGCTACATAACCTGACCGTGATCAATCTGGCACAGGAAAGCACACGAGCCATGGCTGGGCTGGCACAACGCAATATGCAGTTACAGTGCACCATTCAGGATGGACAGATTTGGCTGAATGACGAACATCAAAGTGTAATGGTGGAGAGTTCTGTGCAGAAAGCAGCATCCGCACGCATTAGGACATGAGGCTCGTACGCTATACCTTGTGGGCATTGTTGTTTTGCCTGGCGGGCTGCTCTCGCGAACCGCTTTATCAAAGTCAAAGTTATGTATTCGGCACGCTGGTAGATATCAGCATCTACGGTGAAACCGATGCGCGCGCGCAGCAAGTAGCCGGTCATATTCAACAAGAGTTTCAGCGGTTGCATGATAATTTGCATGCTTGGAAACCGGGCGGTGAACTGTATCATTTGAATACGGCATTTGCTGCGGGCCAAAGCACTACAGTCAGCCCGGAAGTGGCGAATATTCTGCAACAAGCAACCCTTGTGTCTCAGCGTTCCGATGGATTATTCAATCCGGCAATCGGTGGGTTGATCGGGTTGTGGGGTTTCCAGCGCGACGAATTCACCCCGGTAAGTCCCGACCCGAAACAGATAACCGCGCTGGTTAAAGCAAACCCCAGCATGACGGATCTGGTGATAGCAGGCCCTACGGTAAGTAGTCGCAATCCGGCAGTGAAGCTGGATCTGGGTGGATACGCAAAAGGTTATGCGCTTGACCTGGCAGCCGATTATTTGCGCCAGCAAAAAATCAAAAATGCGCTGATCAATATCGGCGGTAACATCATTGCGATCGGGCAGCACGGAAGCCATCCTTGGCATGTCGGCATCCAGCACCCCCGGCATGCGGGAGCGATGGCCACCCTGGATCTGCCGGATGGCTGGGCTATCGGTACATCTGGCGATTACCAGCGTTATTTCGAGTTGAACGGTAAACGCTATTGTCACATCATCGACCCTCGTACAGGCTTCCCGGCAGAAGGCGTACAAGCAGTAACTGTTTTGATTCCGCCCCAGGAGCATGCCGGCGCGTTGTCCGATGCTGATTCCAAGCCGCTATTCATTTCCGGCAGTGAACATTGGCGCGAGGCTGCGCAAAAACTGGGATTGCAGTACGCGATGCTGATAGATAAAAACGGAGCGATACAGCTAACGCCGGGCATGCGCCAGCGAATCAGGTTGGAAACCAGCGATGCCCATTAGATTAAAAGCGGGCGATTGGCTGATTTTTTTGCTTGGGCTGGGGATGGTGATCTGGTTGTTCACGGCTTTATGGAGCAATGAACCTGCGGGTAAAGTACGTATACGCAGTGGCGATAAAATCTATGCGACACTCAGCCTCGATCAGCAGCGCACGCTGGAAGTACCCGGTGCCTTGGGCATCAGTCGTATCGTCATTTACAATGGGCAGGTACGTTTTGAACAATCGCCATGCCGCAACCAATATTGCGTTCACCAAGGATGGTTGCATAAGGCCGGACAAGTAGCGGTATGCCTGCCCAATCATGTCAGCCTGGAATTGCTGGGGAATAAGTCGTATGACTCCCTTAACTATTGAGTCGGTTGCAGACGATCATCGCATCGCCAAGCTGGCTGCGTTGGCGATCACCCTGCATCTGGCTGAAGCGGTGTTGCCTTCGCCGCTGCCGGGAGTGAAACCGGGTATTGCCAACATCGTGACTCTATACGCTTTGTATCGATATGGATTCGGCACAGCGGTTTGGGTGAGTCTATTAAGAGTATTTGCGGTCAGCCTGTTATTCGGTAACTTTTTATCGCCTACGTTTGTCTTAAGCCTGACGGGTGCATTACTGAGCCTAGGTGTGTTGTGGCTTACGCAAAACCTTAGTTCAAGATTTTTTAGTTGCGTGTCCGTCAGCATTTTGGCGGCTTTCGCTCATATTGCCGGGCAGCTATTGATAGTATGGTTATGGCTCATTCCTCACAGCGGCATTCTGTATTTAGTGCCTGTGTTTTCCGCAGCCGCCTTGCTGTTTGGTACACTTAATGGATTGATTACTGCAAAGTTGTTGGCGACGAGGTAAATATGTTGATCAAGTTGGTTGGGATGATGTTTTTATGCGCAAGCGCTAACGTGCTTGCTGCCGAATGGGTAGCGTTGCCTGCGATTCCCAATGGCGACCAATATTATTATGATAAGAGTAAATTGGTGATCAAGGACGACGATGTCACTTTCTGGAAAAAAGTACAATTCAAGTCGCCTCAATCGCTCAAAGGCACCGACGTGGTTTCCGGAGTATTACGGGAGCGCATCAACTGTGCAGACCATACGGCCAAATTGCTGACGTATCTTTATTATTCGGCAAGCGGCGAGACTGTGGAATATGTGCCGCAGGATGAAACCCCTGCAATGCCCATTGTACCGGACACGGTGGGCGATAATTATGATCGCGTGTTATGCCCCATGGTGTGGCGCAAGCAAGAAGAAGCGCGCATAAAGAATGAACAAAAAGCCGCAGAGCAGGAGATGAAAGACGATAGCAAACCCAAGGATACCGCAGATGACAAGCCTTCGCCTTCTCCATCGACGCAACGCAGTGCATTGAAGCCAAGGCAGTTGGAATTGACTACCACCCCTCCCCCTAAAATGCCACCGGGAGCGTTGCCCAATAAGATGATGCCTAACGCCAAAATGCCGGATGCCAAACTACCAGACTCAAAATTTTCCGACAAGGTGATTCAACAGCTTTTGCCTTTAGCCGCCCCACCACAACAAACCCCTTTGCCTGATCCGCAGATCATGGAACAGCTTTATTAAGACCGGAGACATGATGCGTCAGATAACACTTGTTCTTGTGATAGCCTTGCTGGTCACTGCATGCGGTGCCAAAGGGCCGTTGTATTTACCGGACAAAAAATATCCGCAACCGAAGGATATTTCTAAACCGCGGGATGCGTCACAATCAAAAGATAGTGCTGAATCGCCGGATAAATTAGAGCCAATGGATAAACCGCAACCGCAGGATACCCATCAATGAGTTTTTTTGTAGCCAGAGGCGGAGAGCTATGCGCCGAGGAAGTAGCACTCTCTACGATTGCAGAGCGTTTTGCAACGCCATGTTATGTATATTCACGTGCGGCATTGACAGAAGCATTCCGGCAATTCAATGACGGGTTTTCCACGCACGATCACCTTATCTGCTTTGCAGTAAAAGCTAATCCCAATTTATCCGTGCTCAGCGTGTTCGCAAGCCTCGGTGCCGGATTCGATATCGTTTCCGGCGGTGAATTGGCACGCGTATTGGCAGCAGGGGGCGACCCTGGAAAGATCGTATTTTCAGGTATAGGCAAAACTGTTGCTGAAATGCAGCAGGCACTCAGCGTCGGCATTTTCTGCTTTAACGTTGAGTCGGAAAGTGAATTGGTGCGCCTCAACCACGTGGCTGGCGAGATGGGCAAAGTGGCGCCGATATCCCTGCGGGTAAATCCGGACGTAGATGCAAAAACGCATCCCTACATTTCTACCGGGCTTAAAGATAATAAATTCGGTGTGAGTTACGAATCGGCATACGAGTTATACCTCAAAGCCAGGACCATGCCGCATATCGATATTCATGGCATAGACTGCCATATTGGTTCGCAGCTCACGGAAGTCGAACCTTTTTTAGCTGCTTTGGATCGGGTGTTATTGCTGGTGGATAAACTGGAAGCCGCTGGTATCAGCATTCGTCATCTTGATTTGGGCGGCGGAGTAGGCATACGTTACCGTGATGAGACACCGCCTGATATTGCCTATTATGCGCAGGCTTTGCTCGCTCGTTTGGCTGGGCGGAAATTTAAACTGTTATTGGAACCGGGCCGGGCGTTAGTCGGTAATGCCGGGATTCTGCTCACACGCGTTGAATACATCAAATCCGGCGAGAGTAAGAATTTCGCCATTGTAGATGCTGCCATGAATGACCTGATGCGTCCTGCGCTATACGATGCATGGCATGACATTGTGCCTGTTGAGCCGCGCATAGGCAGCCCGGAAAACTTTGAAATTGTCGGCCCCGTTTGCGAAAGCGGAGATTTTCTCGGGCATGACCGGCAATTGTGTATCGAGCCTGGAGACCTGTTGGCGGTGATGTCGGCAGGCGCTTATGGCATGAGTATGAGCTCTAACTACAATAGCAGACCGCGGGCAGCGGAAGTGATGGTGGATGGTGGTCAGGTGCAGCTGGTCCGGCAACGTGAAACCGTCGCCGATTTGTTCGCACACGAGATAATTAAATGATTGTTTTTTAACGTTTATTTAATTTGTTTTAAAGTATTTCAGAGTATTGTCAAGCATCAACGTTTCGCGTAGATTCTGTAATTCGCAGTAACCACATAACCATCTAAAAAATTACGGAGGAGTGCAAATGAAGAAGTCTCTTTTAGCAATGCTTTGCGTACTGTTTGGTTTAGTTGTCGTTCCACTTGCTTACGCTGACGATACAATGTCTGCTGATGATTCCGCTGCCGCTGCTACGCAAGATGAACAATTGCCAGCCATGATGGAAGAATTGCCCGGAGCAACAGCGGAAGACAGTGGTTCCTGATGTAGTTGAGAATTCCTGAGTCTGAGAATTTATAGATCAAATAAAAACGGAGCTTTATGCTCCGTTTTTATTTATATATTACTGAGGCTAGTCAAAGATGACGGTCTTGTTTGAATAAAGCAGGATACGGTTCTCCACATGCCAACGCACTGCGCGTGACAGCACCACTTTTTCCAGGTCGCGGCCTTTCTGGATCAGATCTTCCAGCTGGTCACGATGCGACACGCGCATGATGTCTTGTTCAATGATAGGACCTTCGTCTAGAACTTCTGTTACATAATGGCTGGTCGCACCGATCAATTTCACGCCACGCTCGAACGCGCGATGATAGGGCCGGGCGCCGACAAAAGCAGGCAGGAAGGAATGGTGGATATTGATGATGCGTTGCGGATAGCGTGCTACAAAAGCGGGTGATAATACTTGCATATAACGTGCGAGCACGATGAGATCGATGTCATGTTCGTCCAGCAACGCAAACTGCTTGGCTTCAGCTTCGGTCTTATTATCCTTGTTTACCTCAATGACATGGAACGGCACGCCGTAGAAATCTGCAAGGCGTTTGGTATCGGGGTGATTGCTGATAATAAGAGGAATCTCGCACTCCAACTCCCCGCTGTGGAAGCGATAGAGTAGATCAGTCAGGCAATGATCGTATTTTGAAACGAAAATGGCGATCCTGGGTTTGCGGCTGGAAAGATTAAGTTGCCAGCGCATATCGAATTTTCTAGCAGTTTCGGCAAATTCAGCTTCAAATTCATCCGGAGACAGGTTAAAACCGGTCAGATCCCATTCCACCCGCATCAGGAATAAGTTCTGTTCAGCATCCTGGTGTTGGTCTGCATGCAAAATATTGGCGTTATGCCGGTAAAGGAATTCGGCAATAGCAGCGACCAAGCCTTTACGGTCCGGACAATTGATCAACAAGGTTGCAGTGTTTTTCATTAGGTATGACAGCATGTTTTAATTGAGTTGCGCATTATAATAGCTTCATTATAGGTGTTGCTACAGGAGTATTCGCACTGCTATGAGCTTGTTCATCATCATCTTTGCCTTGTTACTTGCACATTACCGTCCAAGTTCCGTGTTGGATGGATACGTGGGCGTGATTCGTTTTTTTGAACGTAAATTCAACGATGGGCAGTTCAAGCATGGCTTGATCGCATGGTTGCTGGCAGTGCTATTGCCGGTTTTGCTAATGTTGGTCGCCTGTTCCATATGCAAGCACCTATCGGCACTCCTGTATTTTCTGCTGGGGGTAGCAGTGCTTTACTGCATGCTTGACTCGGTCGATTTCAGTGCGACTGCCGAAGCGATAAGTAATGATTTGCGAGATAACAATATTTCTTTTGCACGCGAACGGCTTGCGCAATGGAGCGGTCACAGTACTGCTGAATACGGCGCACCGGAAATCGCGCGCGTCGCCATCGAAACAGCATTATTACGAGCCCATGGCGGGTTGCTCGCTCTGATTTTCTGGTTTGTATTATTGGGCCCTGCTGGTGCCGTCCTATATCGCTTGGCGCAACTGACGCAACAAACCTGGCAATTCGAGGAAAGCGCTTTTAATCATGTAGCACAGCGTGCATTCTATTGGCTGGATTGGTTACCGGCTCATGTCACTGCCATCAGCTTTGCAGTAGTGGGCAATTTTGAAGATGCGATGTATTGCTGGCGAACCCAGGTGGATACCTGGAAGAACCGTACCACGGCTATCATGCTGGCAAGCGGTGCCGGAGCGCTTGGAGTGAAATTGGGCGAGCCGCTGTTTGCCAACGGCATATTGGAATATCGCCCGGAATTGGGTCTGGGTGATACCGCTGATGCCGATTATGTGATGAGTGCGGTTGGGCTTATCTGGCGCGCATTGGTATTATTGTTGACCATGGTGTTGTTGATGACTTTTGCTAATTGGCTAGGAAAATAACTTGACTAGCAAAATAAGGACTATTTATGCAGGTTTTACTGGCTAATCCACGAGGCTTTTGTGCTGGGGTCGATCGCGCCATTGTTATTGTGGAGCAGGCGCTGGAACGCTTCGGTGCGCCTATCTATGTACGTCATGAGGTCGTACATAACAAGTTCGTAGTCGAGGAATTAAGAGCCAAGGGCGCGGTATTCGTTGAAGAGCTGGCTGAGGTTCCTGCAGGCAACACCGTAATTTTCAGCGCGCATGGTGTATCGCAGGCGATTCGTATAGAGGCGGAATCTCGTGGCTTAAGAGTGTTCGATGCGACTTGCCCGCTGGTCACCAAAGTGCATATGGAAGTGAGCAAAATGCGCGCTGCGGGTTGCGAGATCATCATGATAGGCCACAAAGGTCATCCTGAAGTAGAAGGCACGATGGGGCAAAGTGAAGGTGGTATGTATCTGGTGGAAACACCGGAAGATGTGGCGCAGCTAATGGTAAACAAGCCCGAGCAATTGGCTTATGTGACTCAAACCACACTTTCCATGGACGATGCGGCAACCGTGATCGCTGCACTCAAAGTCCGCTTTCCCAATATTGCTGCACCGAAAAGCGATGACATCTGTTACGCCACGCAAAATCGTCAAGATGCAGTCAAAGCTTTGGCAAAGCAATGTGATCTGGTTATTGTGGTTGGCTCACCTAATAGTTCAAATTCCAACCGTTTACGGGAAGTGGCGGTCAATCAAGGCATCACTTCCTATATGGTGGATAACGCGACGCAGCTTGACCCAAACTGGGTAATAGACAAACACAACATTGGCGTCACAGCCGGAGCTTCCGCCCCGGAAATCCTGGTGCAGGAAGTGATCGCTCGCCTCAAGCAATTGGGGGCAGCCAATGTAAAAAACCTCGACGGTGTGACCGAAACCGTTGTTTTCCCTTTGCCAAAGAACTTGGTGGCTAAAAAACACACCGCTGTCATTTGACCGGGAAAGCAGCAGGATTCAAGAGCATTATTTCTTCTTCAGGTTATCCACACTACAAGGGGTGGGTGCCAAAGTTGTCATTGCCAGCAAGCCCCCAGCCAGCGCGATGTATAGCATCAACAGTATAGGTTCCTGCAAGTGTAGAACCACTGCCAGAAATAAACTATAAACAGCAAGTATCCAGGCAGAGATGCGAGTCTTATAGCCTATAAACAAGGTGGTACCTGCGCCTATCTCGATAATGAAAGTGAGTGGAACCACCAGATAAGGAATACCGTGCGAGCCCAAATACATACCGAACTGAGTGTAATAATCGGGATTCTTTGATGCTAGAATCACTTTGAAAATACCCGAGATCAGGAAAATCTGCGCCATCAATATGCGGGATAGGGTAGGAATATACTTGTTCATTGAGTTGTCCTTGAAATTACTAAAAGTCGGCACATAATGCCTGACACATCGCATGTCCCGCAAGAGGGACATCATATTTGCCCGCTCACTGGGCATCCGTTAAAATGCGCGGCTTCAACTATCTACAAGAGAGCATTAGACCATGTCGAACAAAATCATATTCAAAGCAGGTGAAGCGACTGTTTACACACCTGGCAAAGATGTTACTGCCGCCATGCCGGAAATCCTCATCGGCGCTGTAGACGGTCCTGTCGGACAGGCCTTCGCCAATATGATGGCGCAAAGCAAAGGCCATACTGCCATGTTTGCGGTGCGCGACATCAATCAAATGGTACGCCCCGCGACCATGATGGTGCCTAAGGTCACATTAAAGGACAGCGCTAATATCGAGTTATTCGGTGGGTTGGTACAGGCAGCGACTGCCGATGCCATTCTTGATTGCGTGATCGAAGGCATCATTCCACGCGACCAGGCCAATGATCTATGCATTATCAGCCTGGTGTGGATAGATCCAGGCTGTGCGAAAGACCCCAATCTGGATAAAGCGGATATGTACAAGAACAACTATGACGCCACCAAATTGGCGATCAAACGTGCGCTGAACGACGAGCCTAGCATTGATGAGCTGATCAAGAATCGCCACACCATCAAGCATTGCATGTGGGAAGACAGCTGGGATCAGAAGTAATTTCTTAACCTGGGTGATCGCCGTGCTCGCGCACCCAGTTGATGGCGTAGAAATTCAACTCGCTACCGCTATTCAGGTCGAGCTTTTTGCGGATATTGGCGCGATGCGACTCTATGGTTTTGACGCTACGCGCCAGTTTTTCAGCGATCGCTCCAGTCTCCAAGCCCATGCCTATCAGATGTAATACCTCAAATTCTGTTGCGGTCAGGCCGGCGATAGGCGATTTCTCGCTTTCACCCCCCAACATCTGGTTGATCATACGTGAGCGCATACGGTCGCTGATATAGCGCTCGCCTTTCAATATCTGCCGTATCGCCATCAGCACGGTATCGGTACCTTCGTGTTTCATCAAATAGCCATGTGCGCCGGCTTTGAGGACTCTTTCCGCATAGATGGTTTCGTCGTGCATGGACATGACCAGGATATAGAGCTGTGGATATTTATTGCGTAATTGCTTGACCAGTTCCAGTCCGGAAATCCCGAGCAACGATAAATCTACAATCGCCATATCATGGGGCGCGGCCTGAAGCGCAGTCAGCGCTTGTGCGATGTCACCGGCTTCAGAGCAAGCATGAATTTCGGGCTCCTGATTGATAAGCATGGAAACCCCTTGCCGCACGATGGGATGATCGTCGACAACGAGGATTCTGGCTTTTCTATGTTCGTTAAAGATCATGGCTTATCAATTTTATATATCAGGCCGGGAATTTAACAGTCACTTTGGTGCCACCGCCGGTCATAGCCTCACAGGAAAATGTGGCGCCTATGAGAGTGGCACGGTAGCGCATGGTATGCATACCCAGCCCTCCCTGTTTAGCGTTATCTATACCGCTGCCGTTGTCGGTGATTTCAAAGACGCAAGTATCCGGTGTTAAGGCGATAGCGATGGTGATTTTAGTCGCCGAACCGTGTTTGATGGCGTTATTGGCAGCTTCTTGCGCGATGCGGAACAAGTTGATGGCCAGGCTGGTGCTTCCAGCGACGAAGTTATCGTCATACTTCACTTCACAGTCTACGCCGTAGATGGATTTCAACTGATTTGCCAGCTGTCCCAGCATGGCCTGTAACCCGGCCTCTTTCAATTCTACCGGGTATAAACCTTGAGCAAGTTGTCTAGTCCTAACCACGGCTTCATTGATCAGTGCCGTGATGCGGGTAACCGAATGCATCTCAGGCCAGTTCTTGGCACTCAATTGCTTATTCAGTACTTCAGATAAGAACGCGACACCGGTCAAATGCTGGCCCAGGTCGTCGTGTAATTCCTGACCGATGCGTTCGCGGGTCTCTTCGCTGATATTGATGATCCGGCGTTCTGCCATGGTTGCACGTTCCAGCGCAGCTTCTGCGGCCTCTTTGGCGGCCTGCATAGCCTGTTCCGCCTGTTTGCGTTCGGTGATGTCGCGCGACACCACCAGCACGTTCACCACATTGCCGTTATCGTCTTTTACTACGCTGGATTGCGACTCAATATAACGTATGCTGCCGTCGCCGGTGAGGTAGCGATATTCCGTGCGCCCGCCTGTGCCGGTCTGTACCACTTGCCGGAATAATGCCTTGATGCGGCTGCGGTCTTCGGGATGGACATGGGTAAAGGAGTCGCCGGCAGTATTATCCTTGAGTATCCGGTAATAGCCCGGGCTGTTGTAGATGCGCTCTCCCTCAATATCGAGCACAGCGATCAGATCGTCCACATTCTCCAGGATGAGCCGGAACAGATCGTCGCTTTCACGCAGCAAATGCTCTTTATTGACGTGCTCATTCATATTTTTATGCCAATCTCACAGTAAAGCGCTCGGAGCATCATGGTCGCAAAGCTTGGCTTTGGTCAAGATGTCTCTTAAGCAATTTTCTGACAGGCGTAGGTAATGCCGCTTCCAGCGCATCTTCCAGGTCTATCCAGATAGAACCAGTTTGTTGTGCAATATGCTCACGCCGGGTGATGCGTAACGGTTGCGGAGTGATGTGGAGGCGAAAGTGCGTAAAAGTATGCGTCAGTTTTGCCATGGCTGGCAACAATTCGGTTTCCAACCCGTAACGCATCGTGGCAAGTTGCCGGACATCGGTATCGATCTCGGTTTCCGGCAAGCTCCATAATCCTCCCCAGATGCCCGCAGATGGGCGTTTTTCCAGCAAGATCTCATTGTTGTCCATCAGCAACAGCATCAGAGTGCTTTTTTCGGGTATCTGTTTGCGCGGTTTGGGAGTCGGCAATTCGTGGATACGATTTTCAAGTCGCGCAACGCAATTTTCCTTGACCGGGCAGAGCGCGCATTTGGGTTTACTGCGGCTGCACAGCGTGGCACCTAGATCCATCAGTCCCTGTGTGTAGGCCTCTATATCGGTGTCCGGCAATAGCTCTTCAGCGCGATGCCATAACTGTTTTTCTATTGCGGGTTGTGCCGGGTAACCTGCGATGCCGAAGCATCGCGCCAACACCCGTTTGACATTGCCGTCCAGAATGGCATGCCGTTGTCCGAAGCTGAACACTGCGATGGCAGAAGCGGTTGAACGGCCTATGCCGGCTAATGCGTTTATTTCATGATGGGTTTGGGGGAATCGCCCATGGTGTTGTTGCTGGATGGTTTGTGCGGCCTGATGCAGATTGCGCGCTCTGGAGTAGTAACCCAGGCCGCTCCAGTGTCGTAACACATCGTCTTCGCTGGCATTGGCCAGGGCGGCGATATCCGGGAAGCTCGCCATGAATTTCTGGTAGTAGGGAATAACGGCAGCCACCTGCGTTTGCTGCAACATGATCTCGGATACCCAGATCGCATAGGCATCGCGTGTATTTTGCCAAGGCAGGTGATGCCGCCCCTGTTGACGTTGCCACTGGATGATATGGGTGGCGAATTGCGACATGGATCAGGCGTTAAGCTTGGCGAGCAGTTTTTCCGTCTTGTCCGGTTCGTGGGAGGCCAGAATCTTGCGTACTTGGCCTTCCAGCTTGGGCAGGTCGGTATTCAGCACCTGTCTTTTGACTGCAAGGATATGTGCCGGGTGCATGGAAAATTGACGCAAACCGAAACCCAGCAGCATGCGGGTCAATTTAATGTCGCCAGCCATTTCGCCACATACCGAAACCGGTTTTCCAGCTTTGTTCGCGGCACGGATAGTGAGCTCGATCAGTTGCAACACCGCTGGATGTAGCGGGTTATGCAAATAGGCTACCGTATCGTCAGTGCGGTCTATGGCGAGCGTGTACTGGATCAAGTCGTTGGTGCCTATGGACAGGAAATCCAGATGTTTGGCAAACGCTTCCGCGCCAATGGCGGCGGCGGGAATCTCTATCATGCCGCCTATGGGCAGATCCTGATCGAATGGAATGTTATCGGCGCGCAGGCTTTCTTTGACGCGCTCAACCGAAATCAAAGTTTGTCTGAGTTCAGACAGAGTGCACAGCATCGGGATCAGCAGTTTTATTTTTCCATAATGCGAAGCGCGATAGATCGCACGTAACTGCGCATGAAATATCTGCGGCTCGGAAAGGCAGAAGCGGATGGCACGTAACCCGAGTGCCGGGTTGGTTGAGGTGCGGATGGTATTGGTATCGAACTGTTTATCCGCGCCTATATCCAGGGTGCGTATCGTTACCGGTAGCCCTTTCATCGCTTCTACTACGCGGCGATATGCATCGAATTGCTCTTCTTCCGTGGGCCAATCGCGACGGTTCATGAACAGGAACTCGGTGCGATATAAGCCTATCCCCGTCGCTCCGGATGCCCACGTTTGCGCCACGTCGGACGGAATCTCGATATTCGCATGCAGTTCCACTGCAGCACCATCCAGCGTCACCGCAGGGGTTTGCTTGATGCGTTTCAGCTTTTGCTGTTCCAGTTCCCATTGTTCCTGGCGCAGGCGGTATTCGGCCAGCGTGTCTTTATCGGGATCAACGATCACAACACCCTGTTGACCATCCACGATAATCAGTTCGCCGTCACGTATCAGGTTACGCGCATGCTGCAACGCCACGATGGAGGGGATGTTAAGGCTGCGTGCCAGAATGGCGGTATGCGAAGTGGCTCCGCCGACATCGGTAATGAATGCCGCAAACTGGTGTTGCTTGAATTGAATGGCATCGGCAGGCGAAAGATCGTGCGCCACCAGTATCATGCCGCTTTCCTGTTCTGCCAGTGCAGGTTGATTAGGGTGGCCGAGCAATGCTTTGATCACCCGCTCCACTACCTGTACTACGTCCGATTTACGTTCTCGCAGGTAGTCGTCTTCGATCTGTTCAAACTGAGCGACGATGGAATCCAGCTGTTGCTTTAGCGCCCATTCTGCATTGCAGCTTTCGGCGCGGATGATTTTCTTCGGAGCTTCCGATAGCGAACTGTCGGCCAGGATCATGAGATGGGTATCAATAAATGCTCCCATTTCCGCAGGCGCGCTTTTGGATAACCCATGCCGTATATCATCCAGATCCTGCTTGACAGCCTGCACTGCGTCCTCAAAACGCAGGACTTCTTCTGCGACTAGATCAGGGGCGATCTGGTAATGCGCCACCTCCAGCAAGGCATGGGAGATCAGACGCGAATGGCCGATGGCTATCCCTGCCGAGACGCCGACACCGTGTATGGTAAAACTCACAGAGCAGAACTCTTATAAGTAAAACTCATTCATCTTCCCCAAAACGGTTATTGATCAGATCAACCATGGCCGCAACAGCCTGTTGTTCATCCGCCCCTTCCGCTTCCAGCATGATCTTGCTGCCTTTGCCGGCAGCCAGCATCATCACGCCCATGATGCTTTTGGCGTTGACCCGTCTTGCATTGCGCTCTATCCATATCTGCGAAGCGAATTGCGCCGCCACATGCGTGAGCTTGGTTGAGGCGCGTGCATGCAGCCCCAGTTTATTGATGATCTCTACTTCCTGTTTAGTCATGTATTGCCTTCACAAGCTTCTCTGGTAAAGTGCATCACCCCTGCGATGCCGCCTTCGGTGGCTTTCGTCACCACCACATGCAGGGGTTCGTTGCGGTAGCTTAATACTCTTACCAGCATAGGCAGATTCACCCCGGCTATCCCTTCCACGCGTCCCGGCTGCAGCAGGCGGCAGGCGATATTGCAAGGAGTTGCGCCGTAAATATCCGACAGTACCAGCACTCCTGCTCCTTGATTCAATTCCACGATCATTTGTTGTGCTTTAGGGATCAGTTTTTCAGGTTTGTCATGGGTAGTCACTTCCAGATGTGTCAATAACGGAGGCTGGGTTCCCAGTACATGCTGCGCACATTGAATCAGGCTTTCACCCAGTTTGCCATGCGCGATGATGATTACGCCTATCATGTTAACTCCTTATGCCAATTCTCTATGCCTGACTAGCACCGGACAACCGATTGCACGAAAATGTGCCGCCAGTTGCTCTACAAAATACACCGATCGGTGTTGTCCGCCGGTACAGCCTATGGCTACGGTCAAATAACTACGGTTATCGCGCACAAAACATGGCAGCCATTTTTCAATATAATTCTGTATGTCGGTCAACATTTCCATCGCCGCCGGCTGGTTTTGTAAAAACTGTATCACTTCGGCATCATGTCCGGTAAGTGGGCGTAGTTTGGGGTCGTAATGGGGGTTGGGTAGGCAACGCACATCATAGACAAAATCGGCATCCAGTGGAATGCCGTGCTTGAAGCCGAATGACTCCACCAGCAACGCCAGTCCGCCTTTATCCAGATTGATGAAATCCTTGACCCAGGAACGCAAAGTATTTGCAGACAGTTCACTGGTATCTATGCGATGTCCCAGACTTGCCAGTTCACTCAGCATTTCACGTTCGGCATGGATACTCTCCGCCAGAGTGCGGATGTCGTTGGACAAAGGGTGACGGCGACGTGTCTCGCTGTAACGCTTGACCAGGGTTTCGGTGTCGGATTCCAGAAATAACACGCGCACCTCAGTATCACCCGATCTGAGATGCTGGATATATTGCGGCAGATCCTCTAATTGCGCGCTACGGGTATCTATGCTGACTGCGGCACGTTGCATATGTGCCGTCTCCAGATGCTGGATGATCTCACCCAGCATGGGCGCGGGTAGATTATCCACACAGTAATAGCCGCTGTCTTCCAGGGCTTTCAAAACAATGCTTTTGCCGGAGCCGGAAAGACCGGTGACGATGACTAGTTGCATCAGAGCGTCCTGAAAATATCGGAATGTATGGCAATGGGATTCATGACAGCCTTATTCAGCGATACCGGCCTATTTGGCCTGGCTGCGCTTTATCTCGCGCGCTTGACGTTGCACGAACTGGCGTGAGCTATTGAATCCGCGCATCAGCAATACGTGGTTGCGTACAGCGGCCTCTACCAATACGGCCAAGTTGCGGCCTGCTGCGACCGGGATAGTCACTTTGGGAATCTTAACGCCCAGAATGATTTCGCTTTGCGATTTCATTTTGAGCCTGTCCAACGGTTCGGCAGCAGCTTTGTCCGCCATTTCCAGTTGTACGATGATATCAAGCGGCTTGGTAGGTTTGACTGCATTATCGCCAAACATTTCGCGAATGTTCAACACACCCAGCCCGCGTACTTCCAGAAAATCCTGCAATAGCGCCGGACAACGCCCTTCCAGTCTATCCGGAGAGGTACGGAAGTAATCTGCCACATCGTCAGCCACCAAGCGATGACCGCGTGTGATCAACTCCAGTGCCAGCTCACTTTTACCGATAGAGGCATCGCCTTTTATCAGTACTCCGAACCCTTGTACTTCAAGAAATACGCCATGAAAACTTTTGGATTCGGCAACTGCATGCGCCAGATAATGGCTTAACAGATCCATCAGGCGCGGGCTTTGCATGGGGGAGGTGAATAGCGGGGTATTCTTTGTATCTGCGGCCTGCAGCAATGTAGTCGGCGGTTTCTCGCCGTTGGCTACAACCACCGCCGCAAGGTCGGTGGAATAAAGATTATCGATCGCCTGTTTAGAACCGGCAGCATCAAGACTGCGTAGATAGTCCATCTCGGCACACCCCAATACTTGTACTCGATTGGGATGCACAAAATTGAGGTGCCCAAGCAGGGCCAGCGAAGGCTTGGTCACAGCTTCGCTGGTCAGAACTTTGTCTCCGCCATCCATTCCAGCCACCCACATCAGACGAAGTCGTCGGCGGGTGTCGCGAAACAGTTCGGAAACGCTAATCTGAGCCATAAGGAAGCTGTGCCATGCGAACGGTTTTAAATGATTCAGCCTGCCGCTTGGTGTTTCACACCGCCATTGGCGCGATGATGGTCGGCGAATTTTTCTTTGACTTTGAGTATCTGGCGATCCAGTTTATCGGCCAGCAGATCTATGGCGCTATACATATTGTCGTCACTGGATTCCGCGTGCAGGTCGTTACCCGGAACGTGAATGGTGGCTTCTACTTTATGTTTGAGTTTTTCTACGGAAAGCGTCACTTTGACATCGATGACATGGTCGAAGTGATTAGTCAGTCTTTCCAATTTATGGTGTACGTAATCGCGTAAAGCTGGAGTGATTTCAAGGTGATGACCACTAAGGTGCAGATTCATTTTCAACTCCTTTAGGTTAACAAACTTCTATAACGACTTGCGCTGACTAGCCGCAGGTATTTGCAAAGATTCACGGTACTTTGCGACCGTACGACGAGCCACGACGATACCCTGCTCACCTAGAATATCGGTGAGATGGCTATCAGACAATGGCTTTTTCGGGTTTTCTGCAGAAATAAGTTGCTTGAGTAAGGCACGAATGGCTGTGGCCGAGCAAACACCGCCCGTTTCAGTGGCAACATGGCTGCCGAAAAAGTATTTCAACTCGTAGACGCCGCGGGGCGTAAGCATATATTTGCGGGTAGTGACGCGGGAAATAGTAGATTCATGCAGCTCCAGCTCATCGGCGATCTCACGCAACACCAATGGTCGCATGGCAACGTCACCGTGCTCAAAGAAGCTGCGCTGGCGATCGACGATGGCTTGGGATACCCGGAGAATCGTAGCAAAACGCTGCTGAATGTTCTTGATGAACCATTTGGCTTCTTGCATCTGGCTCATCAGGTACTGTGCCGAGCTGTCCCGGTTACGTTTCAGAATATCCGCATACAGGCGGTTGATACGCAATTTAGGCACAGCTTCATTGTTCAGGCTGGCCAGCCACAAACCTTTTACTTTTTTCACCACTACTTCAGGCTGGATGTAGTGGTCGGATTCTATATAGGAAAACAGTGCGCCCGGCCGTGGGTCGAGCCGGATGATGGCTTGTTGTGCGGCACGCAGGGCATCGTCATTACAGGCCAGCAGCTTTTTCAATTTGGCAAAATCTCTGGCGGCCAGCAATGTCAAATGCTCGTTGACTATCGTCAAGGCGATTGCGTGTTCAGGTGTTTGCTCGGGCATCGACTGCAATTGCAAAGCCAGGCATTCCGTCAGATTACGTGCACCCACACCGATAGGATCAAGATGCTGTATGCGTTTAAGTGCGGTTTGCAACTCCAGCAAATCCACTTCCTGTTCTTCTGGGATCAACTCAACCAGTTCTTCCAACGATTGTTCCAGATAGCCGTCTTCATCTATGGTATCGATCAGGAGCTCGGTCAGTAAATGATCGCGTGCAGACAGGTGCATCAGGCCCAATTGTTCCAACAGATGCTCACGCAGGGTGGGTGCCGTGGGCTCCTGAAAGCTGAAATCGATATCGTCGTCGTCGCTGGGGGTGCCGTTGGTATTTCTGGACGACATTTCCCAATTGGAATTGTCGCCGGGATTAAAGTCGCCAGGATCGAAGTCGCTATCCGTGGTTGTTTCCGACAGCGGTTCCTGTGCCTCGTGCGTTGCGGGCGTACTTTCATGCTGATGAGTTGCTTCCTGCATATTGTAGGAAGATTCCATGGATTCTTCGCCTATGCGTTCCAGCAGAGGATTGTCTTGCAGTACGGTCTCTAACTCCTGATTGAGCTCAATAGAGGACAGTTGCAGCAAACGGATGGATTGTTGCAATTGCGGCGTCAGCGCCAGATGCTGAGATACTCTGAGTTGTAGCGTCTGCTTCATAACCTGAAATTCTTGCCCAGATAGACTTCACGTACGCCCTGGTTAGCGATGATCTGCGCCGGGCGGCCTGCCGCCAGCACGCGGCCGTCATTAACAATATACGCGCGATCGCAGATACCCAGTGTCTCGCGCACATTGTGATCCGTGATCAGCACCCCGATATTTTGTTCTTTCAGAAAGCGGATGATTTTCTGAATATCGATCACCGCGATCGGGTCTATGCCTGCGAAGGGTTCATCGAGCAAGATGAAACGGGGATTACTGGCCAGGCAACGAGCGATCTCCACCCGTCGCCGCTCGCCGCCGGAGAGGCTGATAGCGGCATCATGGCGCAAATGGATGATATGTAGATCATGCAGCAGTTCGTCCAGCCGTGCGTCCATGGCATCTTGCGACATATCCTGCAGCTCAAGAATGGCATAGATATTCTCTTCGACAGTGAGCTTGCGGAATATCGAAGGCTCCTGGGGCAGATAAGACAAGCCCATGCGTGAGCGGCGATGTATCGGCAGATGCCCCAGATTCAATCCATCCAAGGTAATGGTGCCGCCATCCAGCGGTACCAGCCCTACCATCATATAGAAGCTGGTGGTTTTACCTGCGCCGTTAGGCCCTAGCAAACCTACGATTTCTCCGCTGGCTATGCTCAAGGAAATATCATGGACGACTGTGCGTGCCTTGTATCGCTTGATTAATCCTTCAACCTTGAGTTCACTCATAACACTTGCATCCAGCGCCAAAGCACGATGGTTTATTCCTTTGTCGGTTCGGTTATGGGTTGGGGCGGGGTAGCGGTAGCAGGCGTTTTCGCTTTGGGTTGTATCACCGCATGCACTCGTCCTTTGGGGTTTTCCGGAGTTGCTGCTTTGGGGCCGCCTATCACTTCTGCATATTCTGAAGCAGCGTCGTACATGATGTAATCGCCATGCACGATATCCTCGCCGCGTTTGACCCAGCCTTTTTCATAGATCTGTACTTTGTCCATGCGGCCATCGTATTCAATACGCTGACCGCTACCTTGAATATATTCGTCCTTGCCTTCCATCTTTTGGCGGAAAGTGGTGGGGTTACCGTAAGACGTGCTGTGCTGAAAACCTTCGCTATCTTCGCGTACGATCAGCTTATCGGCATGAATCTCCAAGGTACCTTTGGTCAATATGACATTGCCGGTGTAGGTGCTGATCTTTTTGGCATCATTGACCGTCAGATTGTCCGCTTCCAGATCGATAGGTTTGTCGCGATCTGCTTTTTCTGCATGCACCAAGCTGCTGGCAAGCAATATGAACAACGTCAATACCAGCTTAAGGTGATTATTTATCATAATGTTTCCGTACCCGTTCTTTTTTAACGACACTAGGTTTTGTTTGCTTGGTGGGCGGTGCTTTTTTTGCAGTCTTAACCTTTACAGCAGCCGGTTTAGGGGGAGCCGCCTTTTTTTGTTTGACGACGGGGGTATCCACCACGGGGGTACCCACACCGACCACTACCGATTTGTTTCTGACAAAACTCTGATTGCCTGCCACCTGTTCTATGGTCAGAGACTTCAAGAAGGCCGCGTCCGGTCTTTCATAATGGACTTTGACATGGTTCTTCAAGTTCACAATACCCAGTTTTTTGTAAAACTCCATGCCCGATGCATGAATGACCGTGTGAGGAGCCTGCAATATCACCACCGGCCGGTCTGTTTCCACAAAATCCTGCTGCGGCATGATATGCAGGTAATCCGTTAATACAGTTAATTCACCTTTAGTCGCTGTTGCAGAACGAGTGACTTTCACATTATCCATGAAATACACATTATCACCATTAGATGAAATCTTACCGCTATCCGCATGAATTTGCGTAGTCGGTTTCTTTAACGCATATAAGGCGAATTGCGGGCGCACCAAGTCGGTACTGTCGTCATCGGGAAAATGGCGCATCTCCGCTCCGGCCAAGCTGTAGCGCGGATTACCAAAAGGGTCGGCACGAGTCGAAGTAAAATTAGTCACGATATAATCCGGGTCATGTCGGGTGCTGCCGTCGCGTTTCGGTTGTGGCGGTTGTACCGTACGGTCTATCCAGAACGTAAGTGCTGTCAGTAGTGCCAACAGCATTAGCCCAAACCATGTGGCGGGAAGCCCTTTCATCGTTATATGCTAATAAAAATTATAGATATTGCGCCATCTGAGCATCCAGAGTGCCTTGCGCCTGCATTAGCAACTCACACACTTCGCGTACCGCCCCTTGCCCGGCTTGCAGGGTAGTAATGTAGTGCGCGTATTTTTTGACCAGGGTATGCCCACCCGGTACCGTGATAGCAAGTCCGCCGTGGCGCATGGGTGGAAGATCCACCACATCGTCTCCCATGAATGCGCATTGTTCCGGGCTTAGATTGGCGCGGCGCATCAGATCCTGAAAGGCTTGCAGTTTGTCATCTATTCCTTGATAAAAATGTGCCACTCCTGTGCTTTCAGCACGTTGAGTGACCACCTTGGAGGTGCGCCCGGTAATGATGGCCATTTCCACCCCGCTGGCTTTCAGCAATTTCATACCCAAACCGTCCTGAGTATTAAAGGCTTTGTATTCCATTCCGTCGTCACCGATGATCAGCCTGCCATCGGTCATTACGCCATCTACGTCGAATGCGATCAATTTGATCTGTTTTGCGCGTTCCAGTAACTCACTCATACCACTTTAGCCTTGAGCAGGTCGTGCATGTTAAGTGCGCCGACCAGTGTTTCGGATTCGTCCACCACCAGCAAACTATTGATCTTGCGCTCGTCCATCAGTTCCACGGCTTCCACCGCGAGTTGTTTGGGGGTGATGGTGTGAGGATTGCGATGCATGATTTCAGCAACGGACGCGGTTTTGAAATCGGCGCCTTGTTCTATGATCCTGCGCAAATCGCCATCGGTTAGAATGCCGACGGGCTTGCCTTTTGCATTGACTACTGCAGTCATGCCCAGGCCTTTGCGTGTCATTTCCAGTAGCGCCACGGAAAACGATACATTCTCCGCGACTTGCGGCATGGCATCACCGGTGCGCATCACGTCGCTGACATGTACTAATAAACGTCTGCCCAGCAGACCGCCAGGATGGGAGCGAGCAAAGTCTTCCTCACTGAATCCGCGCGCATCCAGTAATACCACGGCCAGCGCATCACCTAATGCCAATGCGGCAGTCGTGCTGGCGGTAGGTGCCAGCCCCAGCGGGCAGGCCTCCTGCGCCACGGCGGCATCCAAATGCAGGTCGGCTTGTTTGGCCAGCCCGGAATTGACATTGCCGGTGATGCTGACAAGTTTTGCTCCCATGCGTTTGATCATGGGAACGATGGTCAGCAGCTCGTCGCCTTCGCCGGAATTCGAGATCATCAATACCACGTCGTCTTTAGTGATCATGCCCAGATCGCCGTGACTGGCTTCGGCAGGGTGCATGAAAAACGCAGGGGTACCGGTACTGGCTAAAGTAGCGGCGATTTTGTTGGCGATATGGCCGGATTTGCCCATGCCGCTCACCACGACTCTGCCTCTACATTGTAAAATGAGTTCAACCACCCGCTCGAAGTTCGCATCCAGACGTTGGGACAGAGCTTCAACGGCGCGCGCTTCGATCAATAGCACCTGCCGCGCCAACTCTATGGGCTGCATGTTTGGTTCGGAGCTTAGGTTCGGTTGTAATTTTGACACTGACATACGGTGCAAGTATAAAAGGGATTGTCCGTGGAATAAAGGATTTAAGTGTTAGCAATGATTATTCTGGCACAGAATTTGCCTATTTCGCCAAATCTTGTATCTAGCCACGACATTCGTCCCATAGGAAAACTTTCGATACTCATGTCTTTGCGACCTTCTTACCCGCTCTTGTATGGACCTATCATATGACACGTGATGTCTTGATTGTGGGGGGTGGGGTAGTGGGTTGCCTGACCGCCATGGTATTGACCAAAGAAGGTATCAAAGTCACTGTGATCGACCGCAGTACGCTAGGTGCAGAGGCGTCCTGGGCAGGCGGAGGTATCTTGTTCCCTTTATTGCCATGGCATTACAGTGAGCCGGTCAATAAGCTTGCCTTGGCAGGGGCGGAACTTTACCCTGCATTGGCAGAAGAGTTGATAGCTACTACCGGCATAGATCCCGAATATACCGTCAGCGGTATGCGCGTGTCGCCGCATTTCGATGCTGTAGCCGCCCGGCAATGGTGTGCCGCTAATGAGATCAGCGCTGAGTTTCAGGGCGACACGCTTTGGTTGCCGCAAGTCGCTCAAGTGCGTAACCCGCGTTTAATGCAAGCATTGCGAAAATGGCTGGAACTCCATGGCGTTGAATTAAAAGAGCACACCGAAATTACAGCGCTAAACACTCAAGCCGCCCATGTGAATGCTTTGCAGACCGACACAGGCGAAAAACTGAGTGCCGATCAATATGTCATTACCGCGGGAGCATGGAGCAAACCCTTATTAGGTGGCTATGCGCTTGAGGCTGATCTGCGACCTATGCGTGGTCAGATGCTGTTGTATAAATTGCCGGTCGGTACGTTGCAACATATTTTGTACTGCGACGATTTTTATTTGATCCCCCGTCGTGATGGTCACATCCTAGCGGGTAGTACGGTGGAGGACGTGGGTTACGATAAATCTACTACCCCGCAAGTTGCCGCCGATCTGCACCATAAGGCCGTCAGGCTGCTACCCGCACTGGTAAACGAAACCGCACTTACACATTGGAGCGGGTTACGGCCCGGTTCTCCGGATAATATTCCGGTTATTGCAAGACATCCGGCGTTGGAAAATCTGTGGCTCAATACCGGGCATTTTCGTTATGGCGTCACCATGGCTACGGCTAGTGCCAGGATTCTTATGGCGAAGATGGGAGTCTCCTATTGAACTAATTTAAATCCCGCCTCTCAAATATTGCACATTACCGTATAAATTGTTTATACTGTTTACACGAATCCGATTCGTGACCTACTATTTGGAGGTGATCATGTTACCGATTGAAAATGAGAATTACGGGTTACTATATTCTTTTCAACCTAATTATCTTGCTCATCTGATTCAAGATGACAATGGTAGTGAAACTGGTATCGTGGATATGCCGGAGAAGCAGGAAACCCAAAGTAATTGGCGGGTATTCGCTAGGAATTTCTTCGCGTTTATGAAAAAATAGCTTTAAGCATCAATAATTAACACTCATAAATAACGAACTGTGGAGCAAGCCATGACCGAGTCTGCAAAAAAGACTAAAAGTCTTACGCCAGCCGCATCTAAACCAGCACCTGCAAAGAAGCTCACTGTAGTTGCAAAGCCAACAGCTAAAAGCCCGGCGATTGCAAGCAAAGCTAAAGTGGTTGCAGTAAAGGTGAAGAAGCCTGTAGCGAAGAAACCCGTGGCAAAGAAACCAGAGGTAAAAGCGGCAAAACCACATAAGCAAAAAATGGTGAGAGACAGCTTCACCATGCCGTCAGATGATTATGCAAAGCTGAGCATGCTGAAAAACAAATGCCTCGAAAACGGTATTGAAGTAAAGAAAAGTGAATTGATTCGGGCGGGTTTGATCGCGTTATCCAAAATGCCGGATAAAACTTTGCTAAGCGCCGTGACTGGAGTTGAAAGAATTAAAACCGGAAGACCTAAGGCGAAGTGATCAGAAACTGATCTAATTCCAGACCGCATGAATAATCATGCGGTTTTTTTTGAATATTACCTAGGACCGCCGTAAACGTTTTGCAGCAAGCTGGCGGCTGTTTCTGCCAACAATGCAACATCCAGCATACCTATACACTGCTCTGCCACCTCTATACCCTCTAGTACCGCCGGCTGCTCGCTTGCGGTGATTTCCCAAACATCGGTGGTATCGCCTTTTACTTTTACTGCCAGCAGTACCTCAATGGCTTTATCCAGCACGGCAAAAGCATCAGGATGAATATTCTCGCGTTGCTGCATGGCGGTACGAATGACCGAGATGGCTGCTCCCAGACGACCGAAAGCTGTTACGTTGAAGCGTCCTGCACAGGCGGCACTGTACGCAAGGTGCATATCCATTGCATAGATGTCTTTTAAGCCCTTAGTGACCGGGACGCGAAGTTTGCTTTTATGCCTCATTTTTATCGTGCAAGTGTATAGCTGAATTTAGCCGAGGAATAGTTTGTAAGCAGGATTTTCACTTTCATCCCAATAAGCATAGCCCAGTTGAGCGAGAAATGTATTGAAAGCTTTCTTCTCTCCTTTGGGAATCTGCATTGCTATCAGTACCCGCCCATAGTCTGCACCATGGTTCCGGTAATGAAACAAAGTGATATTCCAGCCACTACTCATCTTCTGCAAAAAGTGCATCAACGCACCCGGACGTTCCGGAAATTCGAAACGATACACCAATTCGTGCGCTACTTGCGGGGCACGTCCTCCAACCAGGTGGCGAATATGCAACTTTGCCATTTCGTCATCGGTCAGGTCTAGCGCAGTCAGGCCGTTCTTTTGCAGCGTTTGTACTAGTTGTGCAGCCTCTTCGCGTTTGCCCACTTGTATCCCCACGAACACATGCGCTTCCTTTGAGTCCGCATAACGATAATTGAATTCAGTGATGGAACGCTTGCCCAGTAATGTGCAGAATTTCTTGAAGCTACCTGGCGTTTCGGGAATAGTCACTGCCAGCACTGCTTCACGTTTCTCACCGATTTCGGCACGCTCTGCAACAAAGCGCAAACGATCGAAATTCATATTCGCACCACTGGCAACGGCCACCAACGTCTTGTCGTTGAGTTTGTGCCGTGCGACATACTCCTTCATCCCTGCAACGGCAAGCGCTCCCGCGGGTTCCAATACAGTACGGGTGTCCTCGAACACATCCTTGATCGCGGCGCAGATCGCATCGTTATCCACAACGACCATTTCATCTACATATTGCTGGCAAAGTCGAAAGGTCTCTTTGCCCACTTGTTTGACTGCAGCGCCATCGGCAAATAATCCCACCTGTTCCAGTTTTACACGCTTGCCGATTGCAAGTGATTGCGCCATGGCATCGGCATCGTTAGCTTCGACGCCGATGATTTTTATTTCGGGATGCAATTGCTTTACATAGGCAGCGATACCGGAAATCAAACCACCTCCTCCTACGCAACAAAAAATGGCATGGATGGGTTCGGAATACTGGCGCAGGATCTCCATGCCTATAGTGCCCTGTCCGGCGATGACCATTTCATCATCGAAGGGGTGTACATAGGTGAGCTTTTGCTTTTTCGCCAACGCATGGGCATGCAAGCTCGCTTCTTCGTAAGATTCTCCTGCCAGCACCACTTCCGCGCCGCGCCGGGCAACGGCTTGTATTTTGATCTGCGGCGTGGTGACGGGCATCACGATGATTGCACGACATCCCAATCTTTGCGCAGATAAAGCGACGCCTTGTGCGTGGTTACCAGCAGAGGCGCAAATGACTCCGCGTTTTCTTTCTGCGGCGGTCAACTGAACCATTTTGTTATAAGCGCCGCGTAGCTTGAATGAAAACACCGGTTGCATATCTTCACGCTTGAGCAAAATCTTATTGCCTAATCTTGTTGATAGATTGGGGGCGTATTCAAGCGGCGTCTCTATTGCGACGTCATATACTTTGGCAGTGAGTATTTTTTCCAGATAGTTGTTTTTCATTAGCTAGTCTTATAGTTCAAGCATGGTTCAAGCACAGGTTGATGCAAGGTTTATACACAACTAAATTCGCGTGTATTATTAGGACTTTCGTTCATTATAAAGAAAACAGGAAAGCAACATGGCAACACAAGACGAATTAAAGCAGCAAGTGGCAAAAAAGGCAGTGGAATATGTCCGGGAGGGCATCATCGGTGTGGGCACCGGTTCCACGGCAAATTTTTTCATAGAAGAACTGGCTAAGGTCAAACATAAGATAGACGGCGCGGTTGCCAGTAGCGAAGCGACAGCGGAGCGACTGCGAGGTCACGGCATAGAAGTATTTGATCTGAATAGCGTCAACGGCATGGATATCTACGTCGATGGTGCCGATGAAGTGACCGAACATTTCCATATGCTTAAAGGCGGCGGCGGCGCACTCACGCGTGAAAAAATCGTGGCGGCCTGTGCCCATAAATTCATTTGTATCGTGGATGGAAGCAAGCTGGTGCCGGTCATGGGTAAATTCCCGTTGCCGGTAGAAGTATTACCCATGGCTAGAAGTTATGTGGCGCGTGAGCTGGTCAAGCTGGGCGGGCAGCCGGTATTGCGTGACTTCACTACCGATAACGGCAACATCATCCTGGATGTGCATGGCCTTACTATCCTGGACCCAGTCGCTATGGAAGCCAAGATAAACCAGATCGTGGGTGTGGTAACCAACGGTCTGTTTGCTGCACGTTGCGCCGATGTGGTATTGCTTGCCACGCAGGATGGCGTAAAAACAATGACCAGATAAGTGGTGCAGTCACAATTGTTTAACAATGTTGCAATAAACTGAATCATTTCAGGACATCAAGGAGCGGTACATGCAATCTGAACACACGTTCAAGCAATACGACACGGAGCTGGAATCAGTTCGCGCCAAAGTGCTGCAAATGGGCGGCTTGGTGGAAGATCAGATCGGTAAAGCGGTAAAAGCGCTGGCCGAGTCCGACGTACAACTGGCCGATGATGTGATTGAGCGCGATCATGAAGTCAATGCCCTGGAAGTCGCCATAGACGAAGATTGCAGCCACATCATTGCCCGCCGCCAACCTGCAGCGGGTGACTTGCGCATGATCATGATGGTGGTCAAAACCATTACCGATCTGGAACGAATCGGCGATGAGGCCACCAAGATCGCCCGCGTGGCAAAACGGCTGCACGAAAACGATCGCATCACTTCGCCCCGCTTCAATGAAATCCGCCGCATGTGCGATCAGGTACGCGGCATGTTGCGTATTTCACTGGATGCTTTCGCCAGGTTAGATGTGAGCCGCACCGTGGAAGTCGCGCGTCAGGATATACAGGTGGATGACGATTTCCGCGCGGTTATTCGCCAGTTGATCACGTTCATGCTGGAAGACCCGCGCACCATTTCTCTTTCTTTGGAAGTGTTGTTCGTGGCCAAGGCCATAGAACGTATGGGCGACCATGCTAAAAATATCGCCGAGTATGTGGTTTATATGGTCAAGGGTAAGGATGTGCGCCATATCGGCATCAATGAGATGGAAAAAGAAGCATTGAATTAACTCTTTTAGTTACGGTTTTCCAGCCCTGGCGGCTGGAAAACGGATTAAACTCTCGTCGTGAATGAGCCAGAACAATTCCCCGCCGAGATCGCCGCAGTAGATTTAGGTTCCAATAGCTTTCGCTTGCAAGTCGCACGTGTCGCGGACGACCACCTTTTCATGCACGACTCATTACGTGAAATGGTGCGTCTAGGCGCAGGCTTAGGCAAAGACAAGGTACTTTCCCAGGATGCGGTAGATCGCGCTGTCGAGTGTCTGCGCCGCTTCGGCGAGCGTTTGCGCGGATTCGATGCACGTTCCGTACGTGCAGTAGCCACCAACACCTTTCGTATCGCCCGTAACGCTCCTGAGCTTCTAGCGCGTGCACAGGAGGCACTGGGCTTCCCTATAGAGATCATCGCCGGGCGTGAAGAAGCCCGCATGATCTTCATTGGCGTTTCTCACAGCTTGCAACCTTATACCGGTAAACGCCTGGTGATCGATATCGGCGGCGGATCGACCGAGTTCGTCATCGGCCAGGGGTTCGAGCCTAGCGCCATGGAAAGCTTGTACATGGGCTGCGTCAGCTACAGTATGCGATTTTTCCCCGATAACAAATTATCTGAAGGTAATTTCAGGCGCGCGGAGATCGCAGCAAGAACCGAAGTGCAAAGCATACGCCGCAGCTTTCTGGCCGGGCAGTGGGATGAGGCCATAGGCTCTTCCGGCTCTGCCCGGGTATTAGGTCAGATATTGCAGATGAATGGCTTATCCGATGGTTCCATCACACGTTCCGGGTTGGTCCAGTTGAAGGAAATGATGCTCAAAGCCAAGGACATCAATCAATTGAAGCTGGCCGGATTGAGCGCGGAACGAACACCGGTCATTCCCGGCGGCTACGCCATTATGGCCGCCGTGTTTGCCGAGCTGCAGATCGAGAGCATGACGGTAGCGGGCGGGGCGCTGCGCGAAGGAGTATTGTACGAACTGTTAGGTCGTATCCAGCACCACGATACCCGTGAAGCGACGGTGCGTCAGTTCGTGCGTCGTTATCACGTGGATACGCATCAGGCACGGCGCGTGCAATTATTGGCATTGTCGTTAATGGATGGCATAGCACAGCATCTGCAAATGCAACGCCAGTTGGCACGACAATACCTGATCTGGGCGGCGCGTTTGCATGAGATCGGTGTTTCCATCGCGCATTCGGGTTATCACAAGCATTCCGCTTACATCGTAGAGAACGCAGACATGCCGGGTTTTTCCAAAATGGAGCAGCAGGCATTAGGCTTGTTGTTACGTACCCAGCGTCGCGCTCTCGCCAAGTTACCGTTACCTAGGATAGAAGATGATCGTATCTCGCTGATCATTGTGTTGCGTTTGGCAGTGTTATTCCATCGCAATCGCATGGATGTCGATATGCCCAAACTCAAATTATCCCGGGAAAAAGACAAGTTCATGCTGGCGTTGCCCGCAGAGTGGCTGGCAGCCAATCCACTGACGGCAACGGAATTAGAAGCGGAAGAGGGATATTGGGGTGACGCGGGAGTGATTTTGGCGATCAGTGCGGTCTAAAGCAGCTTTTTTCTATTTTTCTCTCGCCAATTCCTGGCCAAAATCTACAAGTAACTGTTCCTGTGCACTGAAAGGCTGCGCCCGCCCGGGTTTTTTGCGGCGGTAATTGCCGTCAGGTTGCATTTCCCACGCCTGCGTATTGTCTTTCAGATAGGGCGCAAGGCCCTCGCGGTAAACACGTCTTTTAAGCTTGACGTCCAATATGGGAAAGCATGTCTCGATGCGGCGGAAGAAATTTCGATACATCCAGTCGGCACTCGAAAGATATAAATTCTGCATGCCATTGTTATAAAAATAATAAATGCGGGAGTGTTCAAGAAAGCGACCCACGATAGAGCGTACCTTGATATTTTCCGAGACTCCCGGGATACCCGGTCTTAACGCGCATACGCCGCGCACGATCAGGTCGATCTTCACTCCGGCATTGGATGCTGTGTATAAGGCATTGATGATCTCGGTATCCAGCAGCGAATTCATTTTGGCGATGATGTGCGCTTTTTTGCCGGTTTTAGCGATCTCGGTTTCGTTCTGGATCGCTTTTATCAGCTTGGGATGCAAAGTGAAAGGTGCTTGCCACAAATGATGCAATTTTGTGGCTTTACCCAGACCGGTGAGTTGGGCGAAGATATCGTTGACGTCCGCGCAGATCTCCTCGCGGCAAGTCAGCAGGCCGAAGTCCGTATAAAATCGTGCCGTGCGTTGATGGTAATTACCGGTGGAAAGATGTACGTAACGGCGTAATTTGTTATCTTCGCGCCGCACCACCATCGACATCTTGGCGTGCGTTTTGTATCCGACTACGCCATAAGTCACATGCGCACCGACTTCTTCCAATTTTGCCGCCCAATTGATATTGGCTTCTTCGTCGAAGCGCGCCATCAACTCCACCACCACGGATACTTCCTTGCCGCGGCGTGCGGCCTCTATCAATGCTTCCATCAGGGTCGAATCTGAGCTGGTGCGGTAAACCGTCTGTTTGATAGCCAGCACCTTGGGGTCTGCAGCGGCTTGCTGCAAAAATTCCACCACCGGATTGAATGATTGAAAAGGGTGGTGCAGCAGAATGTCACCTTTGCGGATGGCTTTGAAAATATCCGAGGCTTTGCTGATTTCGCGCGACAGACTGGGGGTGTAGTTCTCGAACTTCAGATCCGGCCTATCCACCCAGTCAGGTATCTGCATCAGCCGTACCAGATTCACTGGGCCGTTCACCTGGTACAACTCTTCCTGAGTCAGCCCGAACTGCCCTAGCAAAAATGCCGACATTTCAGGAGTGCAGTTATCCGCGACTTCCAGCCGCACTTCATCGCCGAACTGGCGTTGCGACAATTCTCCCTGCAACGCCAGCCGTAGATCCTTCACTTCTTCTTCATCTACGAACAATTCGCTGTTACGTGTGACGCGGAATTGATAGCAACCTTTTACCGTCATGCCTGAAAACAACTCATTGACATGTGCATGCAGGATGGATGACAAGAAAGCGAATCCGTATTCGCAACCGGCGATCTCGGATGGTAATCTGATCAAGCGCGGCAAAGAGCGGGGAGCTTGTACGATGGCCCTGCCGGAATTCCGCCCGAAAGCATCCTTGCCTTCCAGCTCCACGGCGAAGTTCAAGCTCTTGTTAAGAACACGCGGGAACGGGTGCGCCGGGTCCAACCCAATGGGAGTCAACACCGGCATCAGTTCACGGAAAAAGTAATCGCGTATCCAGTGCTGCTGCTTTTCATCCCAATGCGTGCGTCGCAAAAAGCATATGCCTTCGGTAGCAAGTTCGGGCACCAGTACGTTATTGAATATCTTGTACTGTTGTTCTACCAGAGTGTGCGATTGTTGACATACCTCGGCAAACACCTGAGGTGCAGACATGCCGTCAGCGCCGTTGGTATTCGCGTTGAACTGTATCTGTTCCTTGAGGCCGGCGACGCGGACCTCGAAAAATTCGTCCATGTTACTGCTGACGATGCACAGGAATTTGAGGCGCTCCAGTAAAGGATTCCGCTCGTCTTCGGCTTGCGCCAGAACGCGACGGTTAAAAGCCAGCAGCCCTAATTCCCGATTGAGTATGTATTCAGACGGATTCAAGTTGGACGATGTCATCAGCATGTGGGAAATCCACAATACTACAAAATGGTGACGTTTTTATTACACATTTATTGCGAGATGCGTCTACTCGGGCACGTAACCGCTGGCTTTCTCTGCCCCTGAGCCGAAGAAATGCGCTTCAGTCTGTTCCATCAGATATTTACGTGCCGAAGGGTCTGCCAGACTCAGCCGGTTTTCGTTGATGAGCATGGTCTGCTGCTTTTTCCAGCCTTCCCATGCTTCTTTGGATATGCTCTCATAGATGCGCTTGCCCAGCTCGCCAGGATAAGGTGCAAAGTCCATGCCTTCGGCCTCACGCCCCAGCTTGATGCAATGTATCATTCTTGCCATGCTGCTACTCCCGATTGATTGAAGCTGCCATTTTAACGCACCTCAACACGTGTGTATCTAAACCCCGATATTCGGCAGCATTTTCGACTAAAATGCCTGCTTTATCTTTTTTGCCATGTGCACGTTCCAGAATTTTTCATGCGAAACCCGCCACCTGTTGTATTGACTTTCTCTGCCACCGACCCTACTAGCGGAGCAGGCTTGCAGGCCGATGTCCTTACCCTTGCCAGCATTGGTTGCCACCCGGTCTCAGTGGTCACAGCCATCACTGTGCAAGACACCCTAGGGGTCGATAATGTGATGGTATTCGACCCGGAATGGGTGGAAGAACAAGCCCGCGCGGTACTGGAAGATATGGAAGTGGTCGCTTTCAAGCTGGGCGTGCTCGGCAGTGTGGAAAATATTGCGATCATCGCCGAGATATTGGCCGATTATCCCGATACGCCGTTACTGATTGACCCCATCCTCAGTTCCGGTCGCGGCGACGAATTAAGCAATGACGAAATGCAGGCTGCCATGGTGGATCTGCTATTGCCGCAAGCCACCATCATCACTCCGAATAGCTTGGAAGCACGGCGTCTTGCGTTCATTAGCGAGAGTGAAGAAGACGAAGAGGGTGCTTCACTGGAGGAAAGCGCACAGCGCCTACTGGCAACCGGCTGCGAACACGTGCTGATCACCGGTACCCATGAGCGCACGCATGAAGTCAGTAATACCTTGTACGACCAGCACGGCAACATCCGTTCCTGGCAATGGGAGCGCTTGCCGGGTAGTTATCACGGCTCTGGGTGCACGCTTACTTCGGCTATTGCGGCTTGTCTGGCGCACGGTCTATCCGTGGAAGAGGCAGTGCAGGAAGCTCAGGAATATACCTGGGCGACCCTCAAAGGGGCTTTCCGTCCAGGCATGGGGCAATACATTCCGGATAGACTATTCTGGGCGCGTGAAGAAGAGGATGAGGCGGAGTCTGAACCTGAATCCAAGCAAACGCATTAGCGGCCTGTATGCAATCACTCCGGATTTTACCGATCTGGCGATGCTATTGCCGTTGATCGAGGCTGCGATTGCCGGAGGCGCCTCTGTGCTGCAATACCGTAACAAGATGCAGGCACCTCACATAGAGAATATTCAGTCATTAGCAGCGTTGAGTCGGGAAAAGAACATATTCTGTATCGCTAATGACAGCCTGCAGCTGGCGCAGTATGCCGATGGCGTGCATCTGGGTAAAGATGACAGCGACATTGCATTGGCGCGACAACGATTAGGCGCCAACAAGATCATAGGCGTGAGTTGCTATAACAGTTTGGAGCGAGCAATGGTTGCGGAAGAAGCGGGAGCCGATTATGTGGCTTTCGGCAGCATGTTCGATTCCACAACCAAACCGGATGCTCCACGCGCTACACTAGAATTACTGCGCGAAGCGCGATCCCGGTTGAAGATACCCATCGTTGCCATTGGCGGCATCACGCTGCAAAATGCGCATGAAGTGGCTGCTGCCGGAGCCGATGCGGCGGCTGTTATAAATGCTGTATTTGCAGCAACGGATGTATACCGGGCAGCACAGGCGTTTTCCAACATTTTCAATATCGATGCAGACCATCATGAATCGCAACCAACAACTCTTTGACCGTTCCCAAAAACTCATTCCCGGCGGCGTTAATTCACCCGTGCGCGCCTTTCGTTCGGTGGGCGGCACTCCGGTATTTTTTAAGCGTGGATTGGGTGCTTATGTGTGGGATGAAGACGAAAAACAATATGTAGACTACGTCGGTTCCTGGGGGCCGATGATACTGGGGCATGCACATCCTGATGTGATCGCGGCTGTGCGTGAAGCTGCCGGCAACAGTTTATCGTTCGGCGCACCTACCGCCCGTGAACTGGAGATGGCGGAACTGCTGATCAAGTTGATACCGAGCATGGAGCAGGTAAGGCTGGTGAGTTCAGGTACCGAAGCTACCATGAGTGCCATTCGTCTCGCTCGAGGTTTTACCGGCCGCAGCAAAATAGTCAAATTCGAAGGTTGCTACCATGGTCATGCTGATGCCTTGCTGGTCAAGGCAGGCTCGGGCGCGCTGACTTTCGGTCAGCCCAGCTCTGCCGGTGTTCCGCCTGAAGTCGCTGCGCACACGCTGACTTTGTCTTACAACAACATTGATGAAGTCGAAAGTCTGTTCTCGCAGATGGGCGATGAGATCGCCTGCATCATCGTGGAGCCCGTAGCAGGCAACATGAACTTGATCGCCCCGGCAGAAGGTTTTCTGCAAGCATTACGTGCGCAATGCACCAAATATGGTGCAGTGTTGATCTTTGATGAAGTGATGACCGGTTTCCGTGTGGCGTTGGGCGGTGCCCAGGCGTTATATAACATCCAGCCGGATCTCACCACGCTAGGCAAAGTTATCGGCGGTGGCCTACCTGTGGGTGCATTCGGCGGCCGCAAAGACATCATGCAATGTCTGGCGCCTGTCGGCACGGTGTACCAGGCGGGTACTTTATCCGGAAATCCGGTGGCGGTTGCGGCAGGCTTGGCTACGCTTAAACTGGTTCAGGCTGCTGGATTCTATGAAAACTTGACGGCGCGCACTAAACAGCTGGTTGATGCATTAGTGGGCGCAGCAAAAGCGCAAGGAGTCGCTTTCAGTGCCCAAAACGTAGGTGGGATGTTCGGCGTCTATTTCAGCGAGCGATGCCCTACCAGCTATGCTGAAGTCATGCAGTCGGACAAGGATGCTTTCAATCGATTCTTTCATCATATGCTGGAACAAGGCGTTTATCTGGCTCCTTCAGCATTTGAGGCCGGGTTTGTATCGGCCGCCCATGGCGACGCAGAGATTGAAAAAACGACAAAAGCCGCCATGTTGAGTTTAGGTGATTAAGCATTTCTCGGCATGAATTCTGCTTTCATTTGGTTTGTGGGCGGGGACTTTTGCAACAGATTCATGGTTTGATTGCATGGCAGAGGTGGTAATGCTAGCGCCACTGCTTGAATCCAACCCCGTATCCCAGTAGAATCATAGAGTTTCACTCCAATTTTATGGCTTCTATGCTTCAAACCTTATGGTTGAGGCACGGTGCAACGACCGCCTTAAAAGCGGGTCGAACCATAACTGGAGATGTGATTGGCAGTATGAACAGATTGTTGGTTAATTTTTAACACAGGGGCAGACATGCCAGAGCAGCAGCCGGAAAAACAAGGTTTATATGATCCATCGCAAGAACATGATGCTTGCGGTGTGGGTTTTATTGCACATATCAAAGGTCAAAAGAGCCACAGTATCGTTGAAAAAGGATTACTGCTATTACGTAATCTGACGCATCGTGGCGCCACGGGTTATGACCCAAAACTGGGCGACGGAGCAGGCATTCTGATCCAGATGCCGGACGCATTCGTGCGCCAGGAAACCGCTAAACTGAATATTACGCTACCGCCGGTAGGCGAGTATGCCTGCGGCATGGTGTTTCTGCCGCAATCGCAAAACGGTCGCTTGGCTTGTGAATCGGCGATTTCGCGCATCATTCTTGAAGAAGGCCAGAACTGTCTGGGTTGGCGCGACGTTCCTCGCGATAACGCAAATATTGCAGATGCTGCACGGGCTGTAGAACCTGTCATCAGACAAGTGTTTATCAGTCGCGGCGACAAGACTGCCGACCAGAACGCTTTTGAACGCAAACTGTTCGTTATCCGCAAACGTGTGGAGCAGCAAGTACGCAGTCTGCACCTGGAAGACGGCAGCCAGTTCTATATTCCTTCTCTCTCCAGCCGCACTTTGGTCTACAAAGGCATGTTGCTGGCTGAAGAGGTGGGTACCTATTACCTCGATCTGCAGAATCCAACTTTGGTTTCTGCGCTCGCGTTGGTGCACCAGCGTTTTTCCACCAATACTTTCCCGGCATGGGATCTGGCGCATCCTTTCCGCATGATCGCCCACAATGGCGAGATCAACACCATGCGCGGCAACGTGAACTGGATGACAGCGCGTCACAAGGCACTCACTTCTGTGTTGCTGGGCGATGATCTGGAAAAACTGTCGTCGCTGATCGACGGCGGTCAGTCGGACTCCGCTTGCTTCGATAATGCGCTTGAATTACTGGTGGCAGGCGGGTACTCCCTGCCGCATGCGATGATGATGTTGATCCCGGAAGCCTGGTCCGACCCGCTGATGGAAGAAGAACGTCGCGCTTTCTATGAATATCACGCTGCACTGATGGAGCCGTGGGACGGTCCGGCCGCCGTGGCATTCACTGATGGCCGCATGATAGGCGCAACGCTGGATCGCAATGGACTGCGCCCTGCACGTTACCTGGTCACGGATGACGACCATGTGATGATGGCTTCCGAAATGGGCGTGTTGACGTTCCCGGAAGAAAAAATAGTGAAGAAATGGCGCTTGCAGCCGGGGAAAATGCTGCTCATCGACCTGGAACAAGGCCGTATCATCAGCAACGCCGAAGTGAAGCAAGAACTGGCTCAGGCTAAACCTTACCGTGAGTGGGTCGAGCAATCCCGCATATTCCTCGGCGATCTGCCCAAAGTCGAATCCTGGCTGGAGATGAACGAGCCGTTACTGGATGTACAACAGGCGTTCGGTTATACCCAGGAAGATCTCAAGTTCGTCATGCAGCCTATGGCGACAAATGGCGAAGAAGCGAATGGCTCCATGGGCAACGACAGTGCGCTGCCTATACTTTCCTCGCGCCCCAAAGTGCTCTACAACTACTTCAAGCAGATGTTCGCGCAGGTCACCAATCCACCTATAGACCCTATCCGCGAAGAGTTGGTGATGTCGCTGGTGACCTTCATCGGCCCCAAACCGAATCTGTTAGGCATTGATGAAACAACGCCACCGTCGCGGCTCGAGGCAAGTCAGCCGGTGATGTTGCTGGATGAATTGGAACAACTGAAGTCCATCGCCAAGCTTACGAACAATCGTTACCGTTCGCTGGTGTTGGATATCACTTATCCCGCTGCTCAAGGCGCTGCCGGCATGGGCAAGGCGATCACCGCGCTATGCCAGGCCGCTGAAGCATCGGTACATAACGGCTTTAATCTGACGATACTCTCGGACCGAAGTATCAGCCGCGACCGCATCGCGATCCCGGCATTGCTGGCTACGGGTGCAGTACATCATCACCTAGTAAAAGCAGGCGTACGTACCAACACAGGTCTGGTCGTAGATACCGGTTCTGCACGCGAGACCCACCATTTCGCCTTGCTTGCCGGTTACGGCGCAGAAGCGATTTGTCCGTGGCTGGCTTTCGAGACCATCAGTCATATGGGACTGCCTGATAATAAGGAAGCCTGCAAAAAATTCGTCAAGGCCATCGGCAAGGGCTTGTACAAAGTCATGTCCAAGATGGGCATATCGACTTACCAATCGTATTGCGGCGCACAGATATTTGAAGCCATAGGCCTCAACTCTGCTTTTGTTAATCAGTATTTCATCGGCACCGCCAGCAAGATCGAAGGTATAGGCCTGAATGAAGTGGCAGAAGAATCCATGCGCCTGCACCAGGCAGCTTTCGGCGATGATCCAGTGCTGGCAAGTGCGCTGGATGCCGGTGGCGAATATGCGTTCCGTATCCGCGGCGAAGAGCATATGTGGACGCCGGATTCGATCTCCAAGCTGCAACATGCTACGCGTACCAACCAATACGATACCTACAAGGAATACGCCAAGCTCATCAATGATCAGAGCAAGCGTCAACTGACGTTGCGCGGTTTGTTCGAGATCAAATCTGCCGGAGCGCCTGTAGATATCTCGGAAGTGGAATCAGCCAAAAACATTGTGACCCGCTTTGCGACGGGGGCGATGTCTTTGGGTTCTATTTCTACCGAAGCCCATACCACGCTGGCAATCGCGATGAACCGTATAGGCGGGAAATCCAATACCGGCGAAGGCGGCGAAGATAAAGTGCGGTTCCAGCCGGTGAAAACCGATACCACCTTGGCCGATATGATTGGGCACAGCCGGGTTGAAGCGAATATTCCGCTTAAGGCGGGCGACTCCATGCGTTCCAGGATCAAACAAGTTGCTTCCGGCCGCTTTGGAGTGACTGCTGAATACCTGGCTTCTGCCGATCAGATCCAGATCAAGATGGCGCAAGGCGCGAAACCGGGTGAAGGCGGTCAGTTGCCGGGCGGCAAGGTATCCGAATATATCGCTAAACTGCGTTTTTCAGTACCGGGCGTGGGGTTGATTTCGCCGCCGCCGCACCACGATATCTACTCGATCGAAGATCTGGCGCAACTGATACACGATCTGAAGAACGCGAATCCGCAAGCATCCATCTCCACCAAACTGGTGGCTGAGACCGGTGTGGGTACCGTAGCGGCAGGCGTAGCCAAGGCCAAGTCGGACCATATCGTGATCGCTGGTCATGATGGTGGCACCGGTGCCAGCCCATTATCTTCGCTCAAACATGCCGGTTCGCCCTGGGAATTGGGCTTGGCGGAAACGCAACAGACGCTGGTTCTCAACCATTTACGCGGGCGGGTGACGGTGCAGGTAGACGGTCAGATGAAGACCGGTCGCGATGTGCTGATAGGTGCATTGCTGGGTGCCGACGAATTCGGTTTTGCTACGGCGCCGCTGGTGGTGGAAGGCTGCATCATGATGCGTAAATGTCACCTCAACACCTGCCCTGTGGGCGTTGCCACACAGGATCCGGCGCTGCGCAAGAAGTTCACCGGACAGCCCGAACACGTCGTCAATTATTTCTTCTTCGTGGCCGAAGAAGTACGCGAGTTGATGGCGAAGATGGGCATACGCAAGTTCGACGACCTGATCGGTCGTGCCGATCTGCTGGACATGCAAACAGGCATCGAGCACTGGAAATTACAGGGCCTGAACTTCAGCAATATCTTCTATCAGCCGAAAATGGATGCCAGCGTGGCGCGTTATCACTGCGAAACGCAAAACCACGGTCTGGAAAAAGCGCTGGATAACAAACTGATCAAAGAAGCGATGCCGGCACTGGAAAAACAGCAAAAAGTGGTCATCAACACGCCCATCAGCAA
>DATBPY010000166.1:0-5919 GCA_036561085.1 Methylophilaceae bacterium
ACGTCACCGTCAGCGGCAGTACCATCACCAAGACAGGCTCGGCTGCCTGGACTAACGCAGGGGCTTACACCCTTACCGGAGGCACTCCTCCACCCGCTAACCTGAGTGGTACGGGTAATGCCTTGAGCAACGTCATCACCGGCAATGGCGGCGACAATATTCTGGATGGCGCAGGAGGTTCCGATACTCTAGTTGGCGGTCTGGGCAATGACACTTATCTGTTCTCCAGCGGTTATGGCGCAAATACTATTATTGATAGTGCGGGTAGCGATAAGTTGGCATTAGGAACGGGTATCAACTATGATCAGTTGTGGTTTGCGCAAAATGGTAACAACCTGGATGTGAGTGTCATCGGTACGAGCGACAAGATCACGATCCAGGACTGGTATCTGGGGAGTGCCAACCATGTGGAGAATATCCTGTCCGGGGATGGCAAGGCGCTGCAGGATACGCAAGTGCAGAATCTGGTACAGGCGATGGCGGCATTCGCCCCGCCTTCAGCCGGGCAAACCACATTGCCGTCTGCCTATCAGACGGCGCTTGCACCGGTACTGGCAGCAAACTGGCATTAGCAGTATGAAGTATAAGAGGGAGAAAGACGCCGGTCCAAGACCGGCGTCTTGATTTAAGCAGACCCATAATAGAGAAAAAATGGATACAGGGCTTCAGTCCCTACTCATCATTGCTGGCTTTCACGGAATTGTGGCAGACGAAGCCAAGCTATTGCATGAGTTTGGGCATATTAATTTTAATACCAATACCATTCTGCTGGCTGCAAAGCAGCTTGGTATGTCTGCCAAGATTGTGCGGCAACCTGCCGAACGTCTTGAGCGCGCACCGTTACCGGCGATTGCCATCGATCAGGAAGGCAACTACTTTATCGCAGGCAAGTATGATGCAGGAGGTGAGGCCGGTCCCAGGATATTAATTCAACGCCCAGGCGAATCGCCGCAAGTATTGAGCCTGGCCGATTTTTTGCTGGCTTGGTCAGGGCAGCTTATCTTTTTTACCTCCAAGGCCAATTATGCGGGTGAAATCGCCAAGTTTGATTTCAGCTGGTTCATTCCTGCCATCATCAAATATCGCAAGTTGTTTGGTGAAGTTCTACTCATCTCTTTCATATTACAAATCATCGGCTTGGTTACGCCGATGTTTTTTCAGGTAGTGATGGACAAGGTGCTGGTCAATCACGCTATGAAAACGCTCAATGTCATCGCTATCGGCCTAGTCTGCGCCGTCCTCTTCGATGCTTTGTTAACCGGCATTCGTACCTATGTCTTCTCGCATACCAGTAGCAAGATCGACGTGGAACTAGGGGCACGCCTATTCCGACATTTGCTGGCATTGCCGATCGCTTATTTTCAAGCGCGCCGGGTTGGAGATTCAGTGGCGCGCATCCGCGAGTTGGAAAACATTCGTTCCTTTCTTACCGGTAATACGATCACCTTGATGCTGGATCTGATGTTCTCCGTGGTGTTTTTTGCAGTGATGTTCTGGTACAGCGTCAAATTGACGCTCATCGTTCTGGCCTCGATTCCAATCTATATCCTATTAAGCCTCATTTTTACACCTATCCTGCGGGCACGGTTAAACGACAAATTCAACCGAGGTGCCGAAAATCAGTCTTTTCTGGTGGAAACCATCAGCGGCGTTGATACAGTCAAAGCCATGGCAGTAGAGCCGCGCTGGGTAAGCAAATGGGAAACGCAACTGGCAGGTTATGTGTCTGCAGGTCTGAGTGTGAATAATATCGCCATGGTTGCCGGAGGCGGCGTGACATTGGTGAGCAAATTGGTGACCGCTGCCATTATGTGGATGGGTGCTTCACTGGTGGTAGACGGCAAGCTGTCTGTAGGTGAACTGGTGGCATTCAATATGTTGTCGGGGCAAGTATCCTCGCCTATCCTTCGCTTGGCTAATCTGTGGAATGACTTCCAGCAGGTAGGTATTTCCATGCAGCGCTTGGGAGATATTCTCAATGCTCGGGCCGAAGTAGTAGGGCAAAAGACCCGCATTCCGCGTCTGGCGGGAGCCATTGAATTCGATCAAGTATCATTCAGATATCGGCCGGATGCGCCGGATGTCATTCGGGGTGTGAATCTTAAAATAATGCCGGGCGAGGTGATCGGCATTGTCGGCCGCTCGGGTTCCGGCAAAAGCACACTGACTAAACTGGTACAACGTCTCTATGTGCCGGATCGCGGTCGGGTATTGGTGGACGGACAGGATATCGCCATTATCGATACCACTTCCCTGCGCCATCAGATCGGCGTAGTGCTGCAAGAGAACACCTTATTCAATCGTTCGATCAGGGACAATATCGCATTGGTAAATCCGGCGTTGCCGATCGAGACCGTGATCGAGGCTGCCAAACTGGCGGGTGCCCATGAGTTTATCTGCGAGCTGCCTGAGGGTTACGATACCCATGTCGGGGAGCACGGTACCGGTCTTTCTGGCGGGCAACGCCAGCGCATTGCGATTGCCCGCGCCCTTATTACCAATCCGCGCGTATTGATCCTGGATGAAGCGACGAGTGCCTTGGACTATGAGTCGGAAAAAATCATCCAGGACAACATGCGCCTGATTTGCCAAGGGCGTACGGTGTTGATTATCGCGCACCGTCTGTCTGCGGTACGCGATGCCAACCGTATCATCGTAGTAGAACGCGGTCAGATTGTGGAACAGGGCTCCCATGCAGAATTACTGAAGAATCCCGACGGGATCTATACTCACCTCAACCAATTGCAAATGGGTACCTCAACGGCGGGGCCGGCGGTCATATGAGCCTAAAGCATAGATTTGCAGGCTACGCCGATCTGCTACGCCATTATCGGGCTACGTTCAGTCATTATTGGGGCCGGCGTAAAGAGCTGGATGGCGGGCTATTCAACCAGCAAGAAGCAGAATTTCTACCTTCCGTCATGTCTCTGCAGGAACGACCCCTTTCTCCGATAGCCCGTCTGCTTGCTTGGACATTGATGGCATTGGTGGTCGTTGTCATCACGTGGTCCATCATGGGAAAGGTCGACATCGTAGTAAATGCCACTGGCAAGATCATTCCGAATCAACGGACTAAAACCATAGGCTCGGTGGATGTGGCCAGTGTCAAGGCGCTGCATGTGGAAGAAGGTCAATCGGTGAAGGCCGGAGATGTGTTGATCGAGCTGGATACCGGCATGCCGGATGCAGAACGGGACAAGGCTGAGGGCGATGTCGTCGCCTCAAAGCTCCAGATGGCAAGATCTCGCGCCCTGATCACAGCAGTGGACACTTTGAGCCCACCTAGGATGCCGCAAGTAACAGGCGTTTCGGATGACAAATGGCAGGCAGCCAAGAGCCATCTGGAAGGACAATATCTGGACTTTATAGCGAAACTTAACAAACTGGATGGCGATATCCAGAAGTTCGAGCAAGCGCTCCCCCTGGCGACCCAACAGGCAAAGGACTTTAAGTCGCTGTCCGAGGATCATGACGTTTCTACACACGCTTATCTTGATAAGGAACAGGCACGCATTGATCTGGAAGGGCAACTGATTGACGCCAGAAACCAGCGTGCCTCACTGATTGCCGAGACCAGACGTCAGGCCTACGATACTTTGACTGAAGGTAGTAAGGCTGTTGAAGAGTCAAAGCAGGATGTAATAAGGGCAGCGTCGCACAGCAAACTGCTGAAGCTGACATCGCCGGTGGATGGCACTGTACAGCAATTGACCGTGCATACGGTAGGCGGCGTGGTTCCTGCAGCACAGCCTTTGATGGTAATTGTACCGAAAGAGAATTTTACCGAAGTCGAAGCCTTTATGCAGAACAAGGACATCGGTTTCGTGCAAGAAGGACAGCGTGCAGAGGTTAAAGTTGACGCCTTCGAATACACCAAATACGGTACCGTACCTGCGCGTGTCACTCACGTATCCCACGATGCCATCCAGGATCAGAAAAAAGGTTTGATCTACTCGGTTAAAGTGACTATGGATAGATCCAGCATGATGGTAGACGGACAGGAAAAGCCATTGACTGCGGGTATGTCAGTGAATGTTGAGATCAAGACCGGCACACGACGCGTGATCGAGTATGTGCTGAGCCCGTTGTTAGAGCACATCCATGAGAGCATAAATGAAAGGTAGGGCCAGGATGAAGGCCGCCGTTATCCAGTTGGCCCTGCTCATGCTGTGGCCCGCTTCGAGTATGGCAGCCTGGAGCCTTGAAGACCCACTGCTGGCTGTACCAAACGTAATAGACTCTGGGGTAATTTTGCCCGGAGACGATAATGTTGCTGTATGCCCTGTAGAAAAGGATTTCGCCACCCCTCTGGCTCTGGATGAAGCCGTTGACCTGGCACTCTGTAACGATCCGCAGATACAGACAGCCTGGGCGAACATCAAGGTCGAAGCCGGTGCGCTGGGTGAAGCCAAAGCGGCCTATCTGCCAACGGTGACAGGGTCTTTCAGCCGTATCAAGGATAGAACAAGCCATCCGGACAGTGTTTTTCCCGGCACCACAGTCATAAGCAATACCCTTTTCGGAGCATTCAGCTGGCGGTTGTTCGATTTCGGGACACGATCAGCTAATCGCGAGGCGGCGGAGAAACTATTGGCAGCAGCGCTTGCAAGTCACGATGCTGCGCTGCAGAAATCGCTGTCCTCGGTAATCGAAGCTTATTTTGATGTGTATACCGCGCGGGCTGCATTTTTTGCCAAAACCCAGAGCGAAGAAATAGCGAGCAATACGCTTATTGCCGCTAAAAAACGTGAAGCTAAAGGCGCCAGCGCCCTCAGTGACACACTGCAAGCTGCTACGGCGCTTGCCAAAGCGACTCTCGAAAAGAGCCGGGCTCAAGGGGATTATCAGAAATCGTTATCCGTACTGGTGTACTCTTTGGGGGTGCCAGGGACTACGCAGATAATATTGCCCGACAGTATTGATGAATCGACCGATCACGATGATCGCGACTTGAGCGATTGGCTGGAACATGCCCAGAAAAGCCATCCGGCCATCCTTGCGGCACATGCAGAAGTGGAAGCAGCGCAAAAGAAAGTGGAAGCGACACGCTCAGACGGATTGCCTACTTTGGATCTCACGGGTAACTATTATGATAATGGACGTCCGGGCCAGCCGCTGACAATCGATAAAACGCATGAATCGACCATAGGTCTGGTAGTCACTGTTCCGATATTTGAAGGTTTTGCCAGAACCTACAAGATACGGGGGGCCGAAGCGCAGGTAGAAGTTAAGGAAGCAGGCCTTGCCGACACCGAACACCAGATCATGATGGAAGTTGTGAAAGCGTATGCGGATGCTACCTCTGCATTACAGAACCTGCAGGCATCCGAGGACCTGCTCAAATCCGCGCAGAATGCGCTGGGTGTCTCGCAACGCAAGTATGACAAAGGCGCTGCGGATATTCTGGAATTGCTCAATACCCAATCGGCCTTGGCTGATGCCAAGCAGGAACGAATCCGAGCCTTGGCCGAATGGCGTGCCGCGCGCCTGAAATTGCTGGCGAGTGCCGGCTTAATGGGAAGGTATGCAGTCGAAAAATGAATTTCTCTTAACCCAAAAATCAATAATCCATTAGTACTCGGCTCGACTCCGAGGGACGCATCAATACTAAACGGCTTAGGGTAATTCCTAAGCCGTTACTCTTTAGTAGTAGGGCAATTCATGAATAGTACCCCTGCATTTAATCGCGAGTGCCGCTGCTCATATTTATAGCAAGCTTCCTGCTGCATCAGAAATATCCTTATTTCACCTAGTGGTAGCACTTTATATTACAAATTTATGACCATTTTGTTATCGGAATATTTTAAAGACTTACTATAAAAACAACACACTAGCATTGTCTGAGTATTAATATACAATCATTGACGGTACAGCCTGTTACAAGGATACGGGCTCATTATGATGGTTCATGCTATAGAT
>DATBPY010000167.1:0-2909 GCA_036561085.1 Methylophilaceae bacterium
CGTGGAAGTCGGCGGTACGGTAGGCGATATCGAATCGCTACCGTTCCTGGAAGCCATCCGTCAGATGGGCATAGAAGAAGGCCGCAATAACGCCTGTTATATCCATCTCACTTTGCTGCCCTGGATACCTGCGGCAGGCGAACTGAAGACCAAACCTACCCAGCACTCGGTAAAGGAATTACGTGAGATCGGTATCCAGCCCGACATCCTGCTATGCCGTGCCGACCGTAGCGTGCCGGATGATGAGCGGCGCAAGATCGCACTGTTCACTAACGTTGCGCCGGAAGCGGTGATATCCGCAGTGGATGCCGACAGTATCTACAAGATCCCCGGCCTGCTGCACGACCAGATGATAGACGAGATCGTCTGTCACAAGCTGGGCATACTGGCCAAAGCCGCTGATCTGAGCGTATGGGAAAAGCTGGTGGATGCATTGGAACACCCGCTGCATGAAGTGAACATCGCCTTCGTCGGCAAATATGTGGACCTGACAGAATCGTACAAATCTCTAACCGAAGCGCTGGTGCATGCAGGCATCCACACCCGTTCAAAAGTGCGCATCCATTACATGGATTCCGAAGACATTGAAAATAATGGGTGTGCTGCATTGGAAGCCATGGATGCCATACTGGTGCCCGGCGGCTTCGGCAAGCGCGGCACCGAAGGCAAGATATCGGCTATTCAATATGCACGCGAGAACAAGATTCCGTATCTAGGCATCTGTCTGGGCATGCAACTGGCAGTGATTGAGTTCTCCCGCCACATGGCACACCTGACGGCAGCAAACAGTACCGAATTCGATGCGGATACGCCGCATCCGGTGGTCGGCCTGATCTCCGAGTGGCAGGATGCTTCCGGCAAGATAGAAAAGCGCGATGAAAGCTCCGACTTGGGCGGCACCATGCGACTGGGCGCGCAGAAATGTCCGGTGGTACCGAATACCAAAGCGGCACAGATCTACGGCACGGAAGTCAACGAGCGCCATCGCCACCGTTATGAAGTGAACAATCACTATGTCGCGCAATTGGAAGCGGCCGGGCTGGTAGTTTCGGCACGCACGCCGACCGAAAACCTGTGCGAGATGATAGAGATTCAGGATCATCCCTGGTTCATAGGCTGCCAGTTCCACCCCGAATTCACCTCTAATCCGCGTTACGGACATCCTCTGTTCAAGGCTTATGTCGAAGCTGCGATTGCACAAAAACAAACGCCTCAAAAGCAAAAGTAAACCCAAAGGTCATTAAGAAAATCATATGAAACTATGTAATTTCGATGTTGGTTTGCAGCATCCTATTTTCCTGATCGCGGGTACCTGTGTGATCGAATCCGAGCAAATGACCATGGACACGGCGGGGACGCTGAAAGAGATGTGCGCATCGCTGGGCATCAACTTCATCTACAAGTCTTCCTACGACAAGGCCAACCGCAGCTCCACCAAGACTTTTCGCGGGCTGGGCATGGCCGAGGGCTTACGCATACTTTCTGAAGTGAAAAAACAGATCGGCGTGCCGGTATTGACGGATGTACATGCCATCGAAGAGATCAATGAAGTGGCCGCCGCAGTAGATGTGTTGCAAACCCCCGCTTTCCTGTGCCGCCAAACCGATTTCATCCAGGCATGCGCTGCTTCCGGCAAGCCTGTGAATATCAAAAAAGGCCAGTTCCTGGCACCCGGCGATATGAACAACGTGGTCGATAAAGCCAAGGCTGCCAATGGCGGCAAAGACAACATCATGGTGTGCGAACGCGGTGTCTCTTTCGGCTATAACACGCTGGTTTCAGATATGCGCGGCTTGGCGATCATGCGCAGTACCGGTTGCCCGGTGGTATTCGATGCTACCCACTCAGTACAGCAACCGGGCGGACAGGGCGACAAGAGCGGCGGGCAGCGCGAGCATGTGCCGGTGCTGGCAAGAGCCGCAGTCGCCAGCGGCGTGGCCGGGTTGTTCATGGAAACGCATGCCGATCCTTCCAAGGCGTTATCCGATGGCCCGAATGCGTGGCCTTTGGGTAAAATGAAAGCCTTGTTGGAAACCCTGCTTGAGCTTGATCGTGTCGTGAAAAAACACGGCTTTATTGAATCTGAACTGTAAGGAAAACAAATGAGCGCCATCGTTGAAGTCATCGCCCGCGAAATCCTGGATTCTCGCGGTAACCCAACTGTAGAAGCCGATGTGTTGCTGGAGTCAGGCATCATCGGGCGCGCTGCAGTGCCTTCTGGCGCTTCTACCGGTACCAAGGAAGCTGCTGAATTACGTGATGGCGATGCCGACCGCTATGTAGGCAAAGGCGTATTGCGTGCCGTTGAAAGCGTGAATACCGAGATCGCCGATGCAGTGGCCGGGCTGGACGTGGAAGAGCAGGCGTTCATCGACCGTACACTGATCGAGGTAGACGGTACCGAGAACAAATCGCGCCTGGGCGCGAATGCGATTCTGGCTGTGTCCATCGCCTGTGCCCGTGCTGCTGCCGATGAATCCGGACTGCCGTTGTATCGCTATATCGGCGGTGCAGGGCAGATGCAATTGCCGGTGCCGATGATGAACATCATCAACGGCGGCGCGCACGCCGATAACAGCGTGGACATGCAGGAATTCATGATCATTCCGGCTGGCATTTCCAGTTTCCGCGAAGCCATACGCTGCGGCGCCGAAGTGTTCCATGCACTGAAAAAGATATTGCACAAAAAAGGTCTGGCAACCACCGTGGGCGATGAAGGCGGTTTTGCCCCTAACCTGCCTTCCAACGAATCCGCTATCCAGTACATTCTGGAAGCCATCAGTGCCGCCGGTTACGAGCCTGGAAGCGATGTGTTGTTAGGGTTGGATTGCGCCAGCTCCGAATTCTACAAGGACGGTAAATACCATCTGGAGTCGGAAGGCTTGAAGCTGAGTTCGGCGCAATTCACC
>DATBPY010000168.1:0-3179 GCA_036561085.1 Methylophilaceae bacterium
AGAATCCGGGGCCACTGACCGGCGAAGCGGTTTCAGCCATTTTCCGTACCGTGATGTCGCATTGCCGTGCGCTGGAAAAGAATCTATCGGTCGCATTCCTGGGCCCTTTGGGTACTTACAGCGAAGAGGCTGCCAATAAACAATTCGGCAGTTTGTCTGCGCCACTGCAATGCGACACCATAGATGAAGTGTTCCGGGCAGTGGAATCGGGCAAGGCAGATTACGGCGTGGTGCCGGTAGAAAACTCTACAGAAGGTGCCATAGGCCGCACGCTGGACCTGCTGCTGGCTACACCTTTGCAAGCCTGCGGCGAGATCGATCTTGCAGTGCATCATAACCTGCTATGCAAGAGCGGCGATCTGAGCAAGATACGTAAGGTGTATTCCCATGCCCAGTCTTTGTCCCAGTGTCATGAGTGGTTGAGCCGTAATCTGCCTAAAGTTGAATTGCAAGCGGTTTCCAGTAATGCCGAAGCCGCACGGCTGGCGACAGAAGATAGCAGCGCGGCTGCCATTGCCAGCCGCCGTGCCGGAGAGATTTACGACCTGGGTATTTTGGCTGAGAATATCGAAGACGACCCGAAAAACACCACGCGCTTCCTAGTGATCGCGAATCACGACGTGGCACCATCTGGCCGCGATAAGACTTCGTTGGCCATGGCTACGCGTAATATTCCGGGGGCGGTGGTTGAATTACTTGCGCCTCTGGCTGAAAATGGCGTGAGCATGAGCAAGCTGGAATCACGCCCTGCGCAGCTTGGTTTATGGGAATACGTATTTTTTGTGGATATTGAAGGCCACAGACTAGATGAAAAGGTCGCCAAGGCGTTACAATCACTCCAGAATAAAGCCGCATTTATGAAGGTACTGGGGTCGTATCCGGTGGCTGTGATTTAAACCACTTATTAGAATCATTAAAAACTGACCATTTTAAAGAACCGACATTTTGAAGAATAGAATGGAGCAACAACATGGCTGATAAAAAAATGAAGTTTCTGGTAGTGGACGATTTCTCCACTATGCGCCGCATTGTGATGAACCTGCTGAAAGAATTGGGTTATTCCAATATGGAAGAAGCGGAAGATGGTGTCGTCGCGCTAAAGAAACTCCAAGCCGAAAAATTCGATTTTGTCGTCACCGACTGGAATATGCCTAATATGACCGGTCTGGAATTACTGGTCGCCATCCGCAAAGACGAGAAGCTCAAAAGTTTGCCGGTATTGCTGGTCACAGCCGAAGCCAAGAACGATAATATCGTGGCAGCAGCACAGGCCGGCGCCAGCGGCTATGTTGTAAAACCATTCACAGCGGTAATTCTGGAAGAAAAACTCAACAAGATCATTGAAAAACACGGCCTCTAAGATACATAGGGTACAGCCATGTACCCTATTGCCTTTCTGAATGTTGCTGTACTTTTCTTCTGCCAGTCCTTGGCATTAATTTTATCCATTCTCACATTGCAAATACCGCCTGCCAAGTAGGCGGTATTCTCAATTGCTCGTCCTTTTTATCCGATTTAAATATCCATTCGAATCATATGTATGCAACTTATACATTTGATTGTTTGACTAAAGGTTAGCTTGCTTATATACTCAACCAAGTCTTATATAAGACTTGGTTGAGAATTATTATTATTTAATAAGTTAATTCGCCTGAATTAGCTGAGGTGGAGCGAATTTTTAGTAGGTAAAATGGTTGTGGTCATTCACTAAAAAACATCTTTGAGGAGTTCGTCATGGGTCTAATGGAAAGTTTGAGCGGTTTAGGGGTCAAGAGCCCGTACAAGGCAAAGTACGAAAACTATATTGGCGGTAAATGGACGGCTCCGGTGGATGGTCAGTATTTCGATAATGTCAGCCCGGTCACCGGCAAAGTGTTCTGCCAGATCGCACGCTCCAACGACAAAGACGTCAACTTGGCTCTCGATGCTGCGCACGCTGCAAAGGATGCCTGGGGAAAATCGTCCTATACCCAACGCGCGATCATTCTTAATAAGATCGCCGATGTCATGGAAGCCAACCTGGAAACCATTTCCATCGCTGAAACCATAGATAACGGTAAACCATTGCGTGAAACGACATTTGCCGACATCCCTTTGGCGATCGATCATTTCCGTTATTTCGCGGGCTGTATTCGCGCGCAGGAAGGTTCTTCTAGCGAGATCGACCATAACACCGTGGCTTACCATTACCACGAGCCGCTGGGCGTAGTCGGTCAGATCATTCCGTGGAATTTCCCTATTCTGATGGCCGTGTGGAAACTGGCTCCGGCATTGGCTGCAGGTAACTGCGTGGTGCTCAAACCGGCAGAGCAGACCCCGGCTTCCATCATGGTTGTGATGGAACTGATCGGTGATCTGTTGCCGCCTGGCGTATTGAATGTAGTTAACGGCTTCGGTCTGGAATGCGGTAAGCCGCTGGCAAGTTCCAGCCGTATCGCCAAGATCGCTTTCACCGGTGAAACCACTACCGGTCGCCTGATCATGCAATATGCATCGCAGAACCTGATTCCGGTCACCCTGGAACTCGGTGGCAAATCCCCTAACATCTTTTTTGAAGACGTGATGGACGCCGATGATGCCTACTTCGACAAGTGTCTGGAAGGTTTTGCCATGTTCGCATTGAACCAGGGCGAAGTCTGTACCTGCCCATCGCGCGCGCTGATACAGGAATCCATCTACGACAAGTTCATCGAACGCGCCGTTAAGCGCGTCAAGGCCATCAAGCTGGGTAGCCCGCTGGACATGACCACCATGATCGGTGCCCAGGCTTCCAATGAACAGCTGGAAAAAATCCTTTCCTACATCAAGCTGGGCCAGGAAGAGGGCGCTCAATTGCTCACCGGCGGCACTCAAGCCAAACATGCCGGTGAATTCGCAGACGGTTATTACGTCACACCAACCGTGTTCAAGGGTCACAACAAGATGCGCATCTTCCAGGAAGAGATCTTCGGGCCGGTGCTGTCGGTGACCACCTTCAAGGACGAAGCCGAAGCGCTGGCGATCGCTAACGACACGCTATATGGCTTGGGCGCAGGCGTCTGGACGCGCGACGGCAGCCGCGCATACCGCATGGGTCGCGGCATTCAGGCAGGTCGTGTGTGGACCAACTGCTACCACTTGTATCCTGCGCATGCTGCATTCGGCGGTTACAAGCAATCCGGTATCGGTCGCGAGAACCA
>DATBPY010000169.1:0-2608 GCA_036561085.1 Methylophilaceae bacterium
GCCTCTACCCTGCGTATGGAACAAGATGCCGTCATTATTCTCGATCCGGTGAATAACCATGTCATCCAGCATGCGCTCAGCAATGGCGGACGCAACTGGATAGGCGGCAATTGCACCGTGTCCCTGATGTTGATGGGCATCAACGGTTTGTTCCAGGAAGACCTGGTGGAATGGGTGACTGCCATGACCTATCAGGCAGCCTCAGGCGCAGGCGCGCAGAACATGCGCGAGTTACTGCAACAGATGGGCGAAGCGCACCGTGTGGCGCAGGAATACCTGAACGACCCTGCCGCCGCGATACTGGATATAGACCGTGAGGTAGCGGGTACGCTGCGCGATGGCAATTTCCCCACCTCGCATTTCGGCGTGCCGCTGGCTGGCAGTCTCATCCCGTGGATAGACAAGGACCTGGGCAACGGCCAGAGTAAAGAAGAATGGAAAGCCGCAGTCGAAACCAACAAGATACTGGGATTGGAACAAACCCCGGTGCCGATAGACGGGCTATGCGTGCGCATCGGTGCCATGCGCTGCCACTCGCAGGCATTGACCATCAAGCTGAAAAAAGATCTGCCGCTGGAGGAGATCGAATCCATCATCGCCTCTGCCAGCGACTGGGTGCAAGTGATCCCCAACGAACGCGAAGCCAGCATGCGCGAGCTGACGCCTGCCGCAGTCACCGGCAAACTCACGGTGCCGATAGGGCGCTTGCGCAAGATGAGCATGGGCGGGCATTATCTTTCCGCGTTCACCGTCGGCGACCAATTGCTGTGGGGTGCAGCAGAGCCGCTGCGCCGCATGTTACGGATACTGGTAGAAGCCTGATCTCAATTCCCTCTCCCCCTGTGGGAGAGGGTATAGGTCTTATCCTGCGTTATCGAAAGCTGTTTTAAGCCGCTTTCGCATCTCTTCCGGCATCTCCCATGTCTCACGGTTCCAATTCTGTATGGTCAGGACACGGTCCAATGTCGTTTCCATGCGTGCATGGTTGTGTTCCACGGCATCGGCGATCAACAGATGCACTTCGGGACTGGAGTCTTCCTGGCTCATGCAGTCTTGCTGATAAGCATATAGCTTTCGCATCGAGAGGATATCTTGCGCTATTTGTGCCGGACAGGCACAGGTGTAGATCATTGAAGTGTCGGTGATGCGCATCAGCGTTGCGGTATCGAATCTTTGTTTTAGCATTCGTTTCTCCTTTTTTTGCTGGTTAACCGGGAAATACGGGAATGTGGCTTTTGTCGTCGCCTTGATTGTCACTAGGTCGAACTGTTACCTTCCTTTCCTTGCTGTAACTTCCATCCGGCAAGATTTTCTTTGACGCCGTAGCTGCTGTGTATCTCCGCGGTATTGTTGAAGCGGAATTCGAGTAGCTGCGTGTCGCCGTAGATGTCCAGATAGGAAGCATTGCCCCATACGTGTAGAACTTTTTTGCCAGCTCTTAACGCCAGCAATTCCGGCGCGGCAATATCATAGAGGTCGTACCTGATCGTCATCTGCGCACCGGGCGCCAGCGGATGGCTGCCCTGGTGAGCGACCTGGGCCGGGAATAGCATGGGTTCGTCCACATTGGCGATTTCGGCGGTAATAGTCTGCACCACTTTGTGCGCCGGGGTTTGCCCGGTGTTTCTGACTTCCACGAACACCTGAAAGATATGCGTACCGTGATCTCCGGGTGCGACAGTCACGCCGAAGTCGATGACACCCAGGTATGCCCGCAATTGTTTCTTTGCGGTGTCCTGCGTGGTCTTGAGGGTTTTCTCCGCAGCGATGGCAGCTTTAGTAGCCGCTTTCACCGCAATGCCGGTGTCGTCGCCGGCAAGCTTAAGCAAGCGTAACTGCCAGGCGAACAACCCGATCTGGATAAGCGCTGCGACGAATAGTAGCAAGCCGCAAAGAACAATAAGCCCCGCGTATTTGACCAAGGCGGTATCCACCGCCGCTTTCTTGTTGCTCTCTGCCATGTCACTAGCGGTTTCCGCTGCCGATTTCTGCGTGGTGATATCGCCCTGGATGACCATGGGCTTGGTCTCAGTGCCGCGCTGTTCGCGCGGAGGCGTCTCTTTATCGGCATTACTTGATTCAGAATGCGGGAAGGCAGTGCCTATATACGCAAAAAGAAGCAAAGCCAGAAAGAGACGCATTGTTCGCATATTATTATCGCAGCCTCGTAGAAGTGACTATCTATGCGGACATTGTAGCGATGCTAAAACTTATTGATATATAAGGGTGAATACGTAAGGGGTAATTTCTCTGATCGTCATTCCGGCGAAGGCCGGAATCCAGAGGTACAAAAAATGCGCCGTTTTTCTTGGACTGGATTCCAGCCTTCGCTGGAATGACGGCAGAGCAGCGATACATTGCTGCAATCCCCTCTCCCCTTGTGGGAGAGGGCTAGGGTGAGGGGTGAAAGGTTTTAAACTCCCTTCTGCCGCAGCCGAGCAGCACAGGCAAGACGGGAGCTTTAGGCGAGCACTGTTTGAAGTCCGCAGTAGTTCACGTTTTGTGTGAGATACCAGGCTGAGTTGCGCAGCCCCCGTCTTGACGAGCACGCGCAGGGAACCCCTTAGGGGCAAGAAGGAGGGGGTCTTTTTCTTTGACTTCTTTCTTT
>DATBPY010000170.1:0-6742 GCA_036561085.1 Methylophilaceae bacterium
TTGCCTGGCTTTGGATCAAGGTGTGCCGCCTATGTCATTTTCGATATAGGATTAAAATTTTTTTCAGGTAAAGCAGAGCTATGAAGCAGGGATAGAAGTCTCCGACACGTTAGACCGAGGAGGGTAGGGAATGGGTTTCGACAGGTGGGGTTCACCATGAAGTCGAATGTGGAAAACGAGGGCGGCGAAACCCTTGTAAGCATGCTGCGTCAGGCCGTTCGCCCACGCAATTGGAATATGCTTACCGATTGGGCCGCGGTTCTCACCATTTTCCTCGGACTGACGGTCCTCACTGGTTGGGCGCTCTCCATTCCTTTGCTGAAGAGTTTCGTTCCCGGCGCGATCCAGATGAAAGCCAACACCGCCCTGGGCCTAGTTATGTTGGCGTGTGCCTTGTTCGCATTGTGCAACCGGCCGTCGCCTCCGTTGCAAATGGGCGCGCAGATGTTGGCGCTTGCTACAGTCGCTTTGGGTCTTGCCTCGCTCTCCGAATACCTGTTCGGCTGGCAACTGGGTATCGATGAGATGTTATTCCGCGATGTCGGCGGCATCTATACCGTGTTCCCTGGCCGCATGGCACCCTTCACCGCTACTGCATTCGTGATCAACGGCACTGCGCTGACCATGTTGCCCTATCCGCGTCTGCGGCCGGTGGTGTGGTTGATGTCCCTCGCTGTCGGAACCATTGGATTGACGTCGGTACTGGGTTATCTGTGGAATGCCAGGGAACTGGTGACAGATCGCTGGCAGGAACCGGTGGCGCTGAATACGGCTATCGCCCTGGTGCTGCTCGGAGTCGGCACGTTCTTCGCCAGTTGGGCAAAAGAGCTGTTGCACCCCACCAATACTTCCATCGAAAAAAAGATATTGGTCGGTTTCATGAGTACGCTGGTATTGCTGACCATGACCGGCGGTTATACCTATCAGGCGACAGCCGACTTTGAGAACACCGCGGGCTGGGTCAACCATACGCAACAAGTGCGTATCAGCCTGAACCAGCTCTACGGCAAACTCTCCGATGTGGGGTCTATGCAACGCGGGTACATCCTGACCGGGAACGCCCGCGACCGGTTGGAATATCTGCGTTATACCTCGGAGATCAAGCTCGACGTATTGTTGCTGGGAAGCCTGCTCAACGATAGCGGCACACAGCAGCAGGAGCTCGTCATATTGACGCAACTCGTCGATCACCGGCTGGACCTGCTCGCGGGACATCTGGCTATTTATGAGAAAGATGGCACATCTGCCGCCAGTGCCGCCATCGCCCGCGACGACGGCCTGCCCACCATGCAGGCGATACGCGACACCATCAAGCGCATGGATGCAACAGAGGTGCAACTGCTGAACCAGCGCCAGGAAACGCTGGCGCAGAATCGGCGACTCACGCTACTGGGATTGCTGGCGACGTTGGGTGTATTGACGGCGATCCTTGCCATGCTGTTCCTGCGTATCCGCAAGGAGATGTTGAACCGTTCCCATCTGGACGATCAGTTGCATGATACGGCCACGCGCATCAGCGCCATTCTTGAGAGCGTGGCGGACGGTATCATCACCATGGATCAATACGGCATGGTGCAGACGCTGAATCCGGCGGCTGTGCGCATCTTCGGCTACCAGCCCGAAGAAGTCCTCGGCCATCCTTTGAGCATGTTGCTGGCAGAGCCTTCTGCGGGTTTGCACGATGATTACCTGAGATTCTTCCTGGCAGCGAATACCCCCCAAGCGCTGGGTGCGGAGCGTGAGCTGGTGGGCAAACGCAAAGACGGTAGTACTTTCCCCATGGCATTAGCCATCAACTCCATGTTGTTTGCCAATCACCGTCTGTTTACCGGCATCGTGCGCGACGTCACCCATCAAAAACAACAACAGGAAGTGCTCCAGGCCAGCGAAAAACGCCTGCAAGCGATGCTGGAACAAAGCCCCATCGCCGTGCGTATCGCCGATAACGTGAGCGGGCGCATCATGTTCGCCAATCGTGCCTACTGCAAGCTGCTGCAGGTGGAAAGGGACAATCTGGTTAACGTGAACGTCAGCAAGTTCTACTTCAACCCGCAGGATTGGCAGAATATCCGTCAGCAATTGGATAAAGGCGAGTCGGTGGTCAACCAGATGATGGACATCTATAACTATATAGGCGAGCGCTTGTGGATGATGTCGAGCTTGTTCAATATCGAATATGAAGGTGTCAAAGCCAACCTGGGCTGGTTCTCCGACGTCACCGAATTGAAAAAGGCCAGGGAAGAGGCCGATGCCGCCAACCAGGCCAAGAGCGATTTCCTCGCTACCATGAGCCACGAGATACGCACACCGATGAACGCTATCATCGGTTTGTCGCATCTATGCCTGCAAACTACGCTGGAGCCGAAACAGCGCGACTATGTGGATAAGGTGCATCGTTCGGCACGCACATTGTTAGGTATTCTCAACGACGTGCTCGATTTCTCGAGGATAGAGGCCGGAAAACTATCGCTGGAACAGGCCGATTACGAATTGCACGCGGTGCTGTCCAGCGTCGATTCGCTGGTAGGGCATCTGGCCCGCGACAAGGGTCTGCACTTCGAGACTACCGTTGCACCCGGCGTGCCGTCGTTCCTGTGGGGTGACCCGTTGCGACTGGGGCAGATATTGCTCAATCTGGCCGGTAACGCAGTGAAATTCACCAAAAGCGGTTCCATCACCATCGCCGTGACGGCGAACGAAGGCGACAGCAAAACGCTGGAACTGGAGTTCTCAGTACGCGATACCGGCATCGGCCTGAGCGAAGAACAATCGCAAAGGTTGTTCCAGCCTTTCAGCCAGGCGGATGCTTCCACCACCCGTAAATACGGCGGTACCGGCTTGGGATTGGCGATCTGTAAACGCCTGGTGGAAATGATGGAAGGGCGCTTATGGGTAGAGAGCGTGGTGGGGCTGGGTAGCGATTTCCGCTTCACCATCCGCTGCGGTCGCGGTCGCGAGATCGTCGGCGTCACTGCGCTCAACGGCGAACTGATCGCGGCACGCGCGCGGTTGACCGGGGTACGTATCTTATTGGCCGAAGACAATCCTTTCAACCAGCAGGTGGCGAAGGAATTGCTGACCGAAGTCGGCGCCACCGTCGCCATCGCCAATAACGGGCGCGAGGCGCTGGATATGCTGGCGAAACAACCGTTCCATATCGTGTTGATGGATGTGCAGATGCCGGAAATGGACGGCTACCAGGCCACGCGTCATATCCGTTCATCGCCGCAACTTGCAGGCCAGTGCGTGATCGCGATGACTGCCAATGCCATGGCTGAGGACCGCCATCTATGCCTGTCCGCAGGCATGGACGATTTCATCAGCAAGCCGATAGACCCCAGCAGCCTGTATCTCACGCTTGCCAATTGGTTGCCTGAAGCAGGCGAGTCGTCGCAAAAAACGAAGCCTGTTCCGTCGCGTTCGAAGGCGAATGGCGCGAATGGAAGTGCGAACGGGGTGAATGGGTCGAATGGGTCGAATGGGTCGAATGGTCACGCTACCTTGATCGCAACGGTGGATACCGAAGAGGCAACCACGATCGATCTGGCCGTACTGGGCAAGATGGTGAGCGATGACCCCATCAAGATACGCAAATTCGCTGCCATGTTCGTGAGCACCGCGCGCGATACCCTGGTCGAGATGGATGCAGCACATACCCAAGGCGATCTGGCCGTGATCGGCAGTTTGGGACACAAGCTGAAATCCTCTGCCAGAACGGTAGGGGCCATCGGGTTCGCAAATCTGTGCCAGGCACTGGAGACCAGCGGCAAAATCGGCGACTGGCCGCAAGTAGAAGTGTTGTTACCTAAACTGCCCTTGTTGCTGGAGCGTATCGCCCAGCAGATAGAGCGCGAGATTCAAGAATAGTAATCACTAGAATAATAAAACAGGAAAAATAATAAGGAGTGGATATGAATAGCCCTACAGATTTGCCGGAGTCAGTCAAAGCCCTGAGGGTGATGATGGTGGACGACGACCAATTTATGCTGTCTTTCGTGGAGGAGATATTGCAAGACCTGGGCGTGACGCATCTGACACGTGCGGTGGATGGCCATGCTGCATTGGCATCCATAGACGGCTCAGCCGAATTGCCGCAGCTATTGATTTGCGACCTCAATATGCCCGGCATGGACGGCATCGAGTTCTTCCGCCATCTGGCGGGACGCAGGTACGAAGGCGGCGTGATCCTTTCTTCCAGTTCCGACCGCAATCTGTTGAAAAGCGTGGAACTGCTGCTGCAAGCCCACGGCTTGATGTTCCTCGGTACATTGCAAAAACCCGCCAGAAAAGAATATCTGCTGGCGCTATTGATCAAATTCATCGAGATCGCACCCAAGCGCGACCTCAAGCAAATGGTGAAGATGATGTCGCCGGAAGAGATACGCGAGAGTCTGGATACCGGCCAGATGGAAGTGTACTTCCAACCCAAGGTCAGGATATACGACAAGCGCGTGATGGGCGCCGAATGCCTAGTGCGTTGCCATCATCCGAAATGGGGGTTGATCTTGCCTAGCGCCTTTATCAGCATCGCCGAGGAATATGGTTTGATCGACAGCCTGACCATGCTGGTGTTCCGTGAGTCCATGCGCCAGGCTGCGCTATGGAAGCGCGAAGGACATAACCTGAAAATATCGGTGAATGTTTCCATGGATAACCTGGACCGCCTGACCTTGCCCGAGGAATTCGCAGAGATCGCGGAACATGCCGGGGTGGATGTCGGTCAAGTCACGCTGGAGATGACGGAAAGCCATTTGATCAAGAACATGGCGACCAGTTTGGAGATCATCACCCGCTTGCGTTTGAAAGGTTTCAACTTGTCCATCGATGATTTCGGTACCGGTTATTCCAGTATGGAGAAGCTGAATCAACTCCCTTTCGGCGAGCTTAAAGTAGACCGCGCTTTTGTGTTCGGTGCAGCCAAGGATGCTTCGGCGCGCGCTATTCTTGAGTTAAGCGTGAAGACCGGCAAGACGTTAGGCATGCTGCTGGTCGCCGAAGGCGTGGAGACCGAAGAAGACTGGGACCTGGTGGACGCAGTGGGTTGCGACGAGGTACAGGGTTTCTTCGTCGCCAAAGCGATGCCGGCGCAAGAGTTCCTGATCTGGAAGAAGCGCTGGGATGAACAGTACCGGCGTGTGTGAAGCAGGTGTATTTGAATAGAATCAGTGATAGGAGAATCGGCCTATGCCATCCATGACGCAAGGAGATCTACGCAACTCCAGATACAGGCAACATGTGCAGGCGCTTGAAGAACACAAGGAACTTGTGGATCAGATCAACCAGGCGAAAGGCGGTATACATCCCGACCGCATAAAATTCTCGCTGGAAAAACTCACCATCACCCTGGAAGAGTATTTCAAGGTCATCGGCATTCTGTAATACTGTTGCATCGCAACAGCCTGCATCACCGCATACTCTCTAATGACGCATTTTGAATCGGTGGCTCTTTAAGTGACCGCACCTGCCTATGCCGCACTCTCCAGAAGAGTCCGCGCCGCCTGTTTCGACACCGCCATACTCGCACTGCTATTCTTCCCGACCTGGATCGTCATCGACGTGTCTGCGGCTACCAATCCTGCGCTAAAAGTAGTGCTGTACCTGATCCCCAGCATCCCCATGCTGGTGATAGACCTGGGTTTCGTGGCCGTGACCGGCGGCACTATCGGCCACCATCTGTTCAAGGTGCGGGTGATCAGAAAGAACGGCGGCGGCAATATTAGCTTTTTTGCAGCGACGATCAGGTTCGTGGTGAAGATGCTGCTGGGCTGGAGTGCATTCATCTTCATTCTAAACACCAGCCGCCATCAGGCTTTGCACGATATGGCGGCCGGTTCTATCGTGGTTGATAAAACCTTCGATAAAGCTTTCGATAACTCCCCAAGCTAATACATCACTTCCTGATGCGATAGCCCGTTTTGAAGATACGGGCGATGATGCCTAAAGCCACGATAGTGAACACCGCGATCATTACCAGGCTGGTGGTCACGCTGACGTCGCTTTGCTCATAGAAACTCCAACGAAAGCCGCTGACCAGATATACCACTGGATTGAATAAGGATATCTTGTGCCATAACGGCGGCAGCATGTTGATGGAGTAGAAACTGCCGCCCAGGAAAGTGAGCGGGGTGATGATGAGTAAGGGGATCAGTTGCAGCTTCTCGAACCCGTCTGCCCAGATGCCGATGATGAACCCGAGGAGGCTAAAGGTGATGCTGGTCATCACCAGGAAAAAGACCACCCATAGCGGATGTGCGATCTGCAACGGCACGAAGAATCCGGCAGTGGCCAGCACGATAGCGCCGATGATGACCGCCTTGGTCGCGGCCGCACCCACATAGCCGATGACGATCTCGACGAACGACAGCGGTGCCGACAATATCTCGTAGATAGTGCCGGTAAAGCGCGGGAAGTAGATGCCGAATGAGGCATTGGCGACGCTTTGCCCTAGCACGGTGAGCATGATGAGCCCCGGTACGATGAACGCGCCGTAAGGCACGCCGTTGATGGCCTGGATACGACCGCCTATGGCCGAGCCGAACACCACGAAATAGAGCATGGTAGAGATCACCGGCGAGGCGATGCTCTGGCCGATGGTGCGCAAAGTGCGCGACATTTCGAATTTATAGATCGCGTAGATTCCGGTGTAATTCATTTCGCCTCCACCAATTGCATGAATATTTCCTCCAGGCTGCTCTGGCGGCTCTGGATGTCTTTGGGGCGGATGCCGTTAGCCTGCAGTTTT
>DATBPY010000171.1:0-5771 GCA_036561085.1 Methylophilaceae bacterium
GACTTGCTGGAAACCGGCATCAAGGTGATCGACCTGGTTTGCCCGTTCGCCAAGGGCGGTAAAGTCGGCCTGTTCGGCGGCGCCGGTGTGGGCAAGACCGTGAACATGCTGGAATTGATCAACAACATCGCCAAGCAACACGCCGGGCTGTCGGTATTCGCCGGTGTGGGTGAACGTACTCGTGAAGGTAACGACTTCTATCACGAAATGTCGGAAGCCGGCGTTATCAATCTGGAAAACCTGCCTGAGTCCAAAGTGGCGATGGTGTTCGGTCAGATGAATGAGCCGCCTGGTAACCGTCTGCGCGTGGCGCTGTCCGGCCTTACCATGGCTGAATACTTCCGCGACGAAGGCCGCGATATCCTGTTCTTCGTGGACAATATCTACCGCTTCACGCTGGCCGGTACCGAAGTATCCGCGTTGCTGGGTCGTATGCCTTCCGCTGTGGGTTATCAGCCTACGCTGGCAGAAGAAATGGGTCGCTTGCAAGAGCGTATCACTTCGACCAAGACCGGTTCCATTACTTCTATTCAGGCAGTTTACGTGCCTGCGGATGACTTGACCGACCCGTCTCCTGCAACCACCTTCCTGCACTTGGACTCTACCGTGGTGTTGTCGCGCGATATCGCTTCGTTGGGTATTTACCCAGCAGTGGATCCGCTGGACTCCACCTCGCGTCAGCTTGACCCGCTGGTGGTGGGTGAAGAGCATTACAATGTGGCGCGTTCGGTACAGAACACACTGCAACGCTACAAGGAATTGCGCGACATCATCGCCATTCTGGGTATGGACGAATTGGCACCTGAAGACAAGCTGGCGGTGGCGCGCGCACGTAAGATTCAACGTTTCCTGTCACAACCGTTCTTCGTGGCTGAAGTGTTTACCGGCTCCCCAGGTAAGTACGTGACGCTGAAAGATACCATCAAAGGCTTCAAGGGTATCGTCAACGGCGATTACGACCACCTGCCGGAACAAGCGTTCTACATGGTGGGCAATATTGAAGAAGCCGTTGAAAAAGCTAAGACGCTTTAATTTAGAGCGACTGTAACCCCAAAGGCGAGCATAAATTATGGCTATGACTATACATGTTGATGTGGTAAGCGCGGAAGAGTCCATCTTCTCCGGCTTGGCAGAGTTCGTCGTTGCACCTGCCGCGATGGGCGAAGTGGGTATCTATCCGCGTCACGCGCCATTGCTCAGTCTTATCAAACCTGGTGCAGTACGCCTTAAACTACCAGACCAGGCTGAAGAGATGGTGATCTTCGTTTCTGGCGGCATACTGGAAGTACAGCCAGGCGTGATCACGGTGCTGGCCGATACCGCTATTCGCGGTCACGATCTGGACGAAGCAAAAGCTTTGGAAGCCAAACGGGTTGCAGAAGAAGCCATGAAAGACCGCTCTTCTCAGATAGATTATGCCCGCGCCCAGGCGGAACTCGCTGAAGCCGTGGCACAATTGCAAACCTTACAGAAACTCAGACATAAATCTCACTAATTCAATTAGTTGCGTTTATTTGCATAAACCTAAAGGCAGCCGTTGGCTGCCTTTTTGTTTTATACTAACGCTTCATGTCTCAACAACCGACCCAACAATTGAATATCGTAGTATTAGCGGCAGGCAAAGGCACGCGTATGCGTTCCGATCTGCCCAAAGTATTGCACTCCTTAGCCGGTAAACCCCTGTTGATGCATGTATTGGATACCGCCAGAACGCTCACTCCTACCAGGTTGTGCGTGATTTACGGTTATGGCGGTGACGTTGTTGCAAAAGCGGTCGCTGCTAGCGATGTGGTCTGGGTCCATCAGTCGGAGCAAAAAGGCACAGGTCATGCGGTGCAGCAAGCAGTCTCCCATCTTCAACCCCATGCCATCACTTTGATCTTATTTGGTGATGTACCGCTGGTGCAGGCAGAGACTTGTCGACAGGTCATCAGTCAGGCGCAACAAGGTCAATTAGTACTGTTAACCATAGAGCAAACCGATCCTACCGGGTATGGTCGTATATTGCGCGATAGCCAAGGTAACATCAACGGCATAGTCGAGCACAAGGATGCTAGTGAGCAGCAGCGTCAAATCCGCGAGGTCAACACCGGGATCATGGCAATGCCTACAGAGCAGCTAGTGAGCTGGCTGCAACGACTGACTTGCGACAATGCCCAAGCTGAATACTATCTGACCGATATCGTCGCCATGGCAGTTGTAGACCATGTGGCTGTCAGCAGCGTACGAACGCAAAATCCGGCCGAGGTTTTTGGCGTGAATAGCAAGAGCGATCTTGCACAACTCGAGAGAATGCATCAGGTACAGACCGCGCGCACTTTAATGGAGCAAGGAGTTGGTCTGAGCGATCCGGCGCGTTTGGATATCCGCGGCGATCTGCAATGCGGGCATGATGTGACGATCGATGTGAACTGTGTATTTGAAGGCAAGGTCATACTCGGAAATAACGTTGCCGTAGGTGCGAATTGCGTCATTCGTGAGAGCAGCATCGGTGATAATACAGTTATTGCTGCATTCAGCCATATCGATAGCGCCGCTATAGGGTCACAATGTCGCATAGGCCCTTATGCGCGCCTCCGGCCTGGCACGGAATTAGCTTCGGGAGTACATATAGGCAATTTTGTTGAGATAAAGAATAGTGAAATCGGCACCGAAAGTAAGATCAACCATTTAAGTTATGTAGGCGACAGCACAGTGGGTAAGGACGTCAATATCGGCGCAGGCACTATCACTTGTAATTATGATGGGGCAAACAAGCACCGTACAGTGATTGAGGATGGTGCATTCATAGGCTCTGATTCGCAACTGGTCGCGCCGGTAACCATAGGCAAGAATGCTACGATCGCTGCAGGTTCTACCATTACCAAAAATGCGCCTGCGGACGAATTGAGTTTATCTCGCGGTCGCCAGATAACGATTCCCGGTTGGAAAAGACCTAAAAAGAAATAATCGATATATTTTAAATAATGAAAACAAATGATATGAAATTGATCGCCCCTCTCTCCTCACTTTTGGCTGGAGCTTAACTATGTGCGGGATAGTGGGTGCCATTGCAGCGCATGATGTGGTCGCAACTCTAATTGATGGCCTTAAGCGGCTGGAATATCGCGGTTATGATTCGGCCGGTGTAGCGATGCTGAATCAGGGAAAGTTGCATAGAGTCCGCCGTGTAGGTCGCGTATCTGAAATGGAGCGTGCCGCTACAGAAGAAAAGCTCGCGGGTAATCTGGGCATAGGTCATACCCGTTGGGCTACGCACGGTGGCGTGACCGAACACAATGCCCATCCCCACATCTCCGGCGGTATTGCAGTAGTACATAACGGCATCATCGAAAATCATGACCAAGAGCGCGAAAAGCTGGAAGCGCTGGGCTATGTATTCGAATCGCAGACGGATACCGAAGTGATCGCGCATCTGGTGCACTACCACTACCAGCAGCTTGGCGATCTCTTCAAGGCTTTGCAAAAAGCAGTGACCCAGCTAAGCGGTGCTTACGCCATCGCCGTCATCGCGTTGGATCAACCGGAAAAACTGGTATGTGCGCGTATGGGTTGCCCATTACTGGTGGGTATTGCAGAAGACGGTGCGCACTATGTGGCCTCGGATGTTTCGGCAATCATCTCTGCCACGCGCAAAGTTATCTTTCTGGAAGAGGGCGATATCGCCGAGATGGGTTGCGGCAGTCTGCGCATATTGAATCAGAAAGGCGAGCAGGTTAATCGTCCCGTGCATATATCGGATGTATCCTTGGCCTCGCTTGAACTGGGGCAGTACAGCCATTTCATGCAAAAGGAGATCCACGAGCAGCCCAAAGCGCTTTCCGACACCATAGACCAAGTGATCGAAGACGGCATTTCGCCGCTGCTTTTCGGAGAAGATGCGGAGCGGATTTTCAAAGACATAGAAGGCCTGCAGATACTCGCTTGCGGTACCAGTTACTATGCCGCCATGGTAGGTAAATACTGGTTGGAAGCGATAGCGGGTGTTCACACCAACGTAGAGATCGCCAGTGAATATCGCTACCGCCCGGCGGTTGCTAATCCCAAATACCTGGTAGTCACCATCTCTCAATCCGGCGAAACGCTAGATACCATGGAAGCGCTTAAATATGCGATTTCCTTGGGGCATGAGGCGACATTGTCCATTTGTAATGTGCGTGAGAGCGCATTGCCCCGAGCCAGCAAGATGGCATTTTACACACGTGCGGGGCCAGAAATAGGGGTGGCATCTACCAAGGCCTTCACTACGCAACTGGTTGCGCTGTTCACGCTTGCCCTGACATTGGCTAAAACCCGCGGCAGGCTGACTCGCAAACAGGAAATCGCCTACTTGGACGATCTGCGGCATTTACCGGGAAGCGTGCAGCATGCACTTAATCTGGAGCCGCAGATAAAACTTTGGGCAGAAAAATTCGTGCATAAATCGCATGCCTTGTTTTTAGGGCGCGGTTTACATTACCCTATCGCTTTGGAAGGCGCTTTAAAATTAAAAGAGATTTCCTATATTCACGCTGAGGCCTATGCTGCAGGAGAGCTGAAGCATGGTCCTCTGGCATTGGTGGATAGTGAAATGCCGGTAGTGGTGATAGCGCCTAATGACGCATTGCTGGAAAAACTAAAATCCAATATGCAGGAAGTGCGAGCCAGGAACGGAGAGTTGTTTGTGTTTGCAGACTCGGACAGTCACTTTGGCGAAGCGCAGGGCGTACATGTGATTCGCACGCCGCATCATGTAGGCGCACTTTCGCCAGTGGTGCATGCTATTCCGGTACAATTGCTGGCATATCACACCGCGCTGATGCGTGGAACGGATGTGGATAAACCAAGAAATTTAGCGAAATCAGTCACAGTCGAATAAGACACAGTCTAACAGGGCTAGAACGATGACAGCGATTGCGGTATTTAATCAAAAAGGGGGCGTGGGTAAAACCACCACCAGCCTGAATCTATTGGCTGCGTTGGCACGTCGCGACCTAGCTCCTTTGGGCATAGACTTGGATCCGCAATCGCATTTCACCTTGGCCAATGGCATTAAAGGCCTGCCCAGCAGTGAAACCATCTATGCCTATTACAGCGATAACACGCCGCTTTCGCATCTGCTGCGGGAAGTGCCTTGCGGTAACGGAGCGCACCTTATTCCGGCGCATATGGAGCTATTCAAGATAGATTCGCTGTATGGTCGCAACCCGAATATCGCCACCCAGCTCAAGCGCGGATTGAACGACGAGCTGTTACCGGATGCCAGCGTACCGGTGATCATCGACTGCTCACCCATGCTCGGAGTGTTATCGCTTAATGCGGTATTTGCCTCGAACCGCTTGTTGATACCGGTATCGGCAGACTATCTATCCATGCAAGGCGTGAATCGTCTGGATGCTGCGTTGAAGGTGCTGGAGAAACCCCTGGGCAAGCCTATACAACGACGTATCGTGATGACTCGTTTTGATTCGCGCCGTAAACTTTCTTACCAGATATTCGACCAGTTGCATGAACACTACGGCAAAGATCTATGCGACACGCGTATTTTCGAGTCGGTGAGCCTGGCGGAAAGCCCGGTCTATTCCAAAGATGTTTTCGCATACGCACCCAATAGCCAGGGCGCAAAAGACTACAACGCACTAACCGAAGAGCTGCTTGCTTGCGGGTTTTTCGATCCCGAGTGTAGTTGGTAAAGCGTAGCTGGTAGCGTTTAATCGGCTCGGCTATCGTTGGTAAACCTCCCTCTTTTCCCGCTCAACACTATTTTATTCCCAGGGGGCTTACTGCCTCTT
>DATBPY010000172.1:0-4912 GCA_036561085.1 Methylophilaceae bacterium
CGAGATTTCACAGCAAGCAAGCATGAAGAAAATCACGGAAATCGCTCGTGAACTGGGGCTGCCTGACGATAGTGTTTTATCGTTCGGCCCCTATAAAGCCAAACTGGATATCAACTCCGCTACCAGGCAGTTTGCGGATCGTGCCAATGGTAAATTGATCTTGGTAACGGCGATCAGCCCCACCCCCGCAGGTGAAGGCAAAACTACTACTACGGTAGGTCTGGGTGATGCACTCAATCGCATCGGTAAAAAAACCATGATCTGCTTACGCGAACCCTCTCTAGGTCCGGTGTTCGGAATGAAAGGCGGTGCGACCGGCGGCGGGCGGGCCCAAGTCGTGCCGATGGAAGACATCAATCTGCATTTCACCGGGGACTTTGCCGCCATCGCGCTGGCGCACAACCTGTTATCCGCACTCATAGACAACCACATCCATCATGGCAATGAGCTAGGCATAGACCCACGCCAAGTGACTTGGAAGCGCGTCATGGACATGAATGATCGCGCGTTGCGTCAGATCGTAGTGGGGCTGGGCGGCAAGGTCAACGGTCAAGTGCGCGAGGATGGTTTCGACATCGTGGTGGCGTCGGAAGTGATGGCTATTCTGTGCCTCGCCGGTTCGTTGAAAGACTTGAAACAGCGCCTGAGCAACATTGTCATCGGCTACGGTTTTAACGGGCAAGCGATACGTTCCAGCGACCTGAACGCGCATGGGGCGATGGCGGTATTGCTCAAGGATGCGATCAAACCGAATCTGGTACAAAGCTTGGAAAATACGCCTGCATTGATACATGGTGGTCCGTTTGCCAACATCGCTCACGGCTGCAATTCCGTGATTGCGACCAAGCTGGCACTAAAACTTGCGGATTACGTAGTGACTGAGGCGGGCTTCGGAGCCGATTTGGGCGCGGAAAAATTCATCGATATAAAATGCCGGAAATCAGGCTTAAGGCCATCTGCATGCGTTATCGTGGCGACGATACGGGCATTGAAATACCACGGTGGGGTAGAAGTGAAAGATTTGCCCGGCGAGAATCTCGCAGCACTGGAAGCGGGTTTGGTCAACCTGCAAAAGCATGTCGAAAATATCATCCAGCATTACGGATTGCCATGCGTCGTGGCGCTCAACCGCTTTAATCAGGACACGGAGGCCGAGATCAAGTTGTTAAGCGACAAGATGTCGCTGCAAGGAGTAAAAGTGATCCTGGCCGAACATTGGGCCAGGGGCGGCGAGGGCGCAAAAGAGTTGGCGCAAGAAGTGGTGCGCATGGCAGAGCCGGCTTCGACCATGAAATTCGTCTACGAAGACACAGACCCGTTGTGGGAAAAAATGCGTAAAGTGGCGACCAAAATCTACGGTGCTGCCGACATCAATGCATCGCGCCGGGTGCGCGCTTTGATAGAAGGCTTGCAAGAAGCGGGTTACGGGCATTACCCGGTGTGTGTTGCCAAAACCCAATCTTCATTCTCCACCGATGCTTCATTACGCGGTGCGCCTACAGGGCACATCGTTACTATTCGTGAAGTACGGCTTTGTGCAGGCGCAGAGTTCATAGTCATGTTATGCGACGATATCATGACCATGCCCGGCCTGCCCAAAGAGCCATGTACCGTGCGTATCGATATTGATGACGATGGCCGTGTGACAGGTCTTGCCTGAAGGAGGACATTGCGAAACAATGAGCGCTGAATTCCTCGAGTTTCTACGCCGTGTATTACCGCCCGATGCGTTACTCACCGAGCCCGAGCAGCTTGCGCCTTATGAGTGCGATGCATTATCGGCCTATCGTCAACTTCCGATGGTGGTGGCGCTGCCTTCCACCGAAGAACAGATCGCCGAAGTGCTACAGCTATGCAAGGCGTATCAAATAGCGGTAGTCGCGCGTGGTCACGGTACGGGGCTATCCGGCGGCGCATTACCCATCAAAGGTGCTTTGTTACTTTCCCTTGCACGTTTGAATAAAATACTCAGCGTCGATGCCTTGGCACGCACCGCCAATGTCCAGCCCGGCGTGCGCAATCTTGCCATTTCAGAAGCTGTCGCCGGGCACGGGTTGTATTACGCGCCGGACCCTTCTTCACAGATCGCATGCAGCATAGGTGGCAATGTGGCAGAAAATTCGGGGGGTATCCACTGTCTTAAATACGGTCTCACCGTACATAACATCCTGGCATTGCGAGTGATCACCATGGATGGCGACATTCTTGCCATCGGTAGCCATGCACTGGATGCCCCCGGCTATGACCTGCTGGCTTTGATGACGGGCTCGGAAGGCATGCTGGGGGTGATCGTGGAAATCACTGTAAGACTGCTACCCAAACCGGAACGCGCCCAAGTCATGCTGGCTGCCTTTGGCAGTGTGGAGCAAGCAGGTATCGCGGTCGGCGAGATCATCGCCGCAGGTATCATCCCGGCGGGACTGGAAATGATGGACAAGCTGGCGATCCATGCCGCAGAGCAATATGTGCATGCCGGATATCCCATGAATGCCGAAGCGATTCTGTTGGTGGAGATCGATGGGGTGAACGAAGAAGTATCGCACGGCATACGCGTGGTGCACGACGTGGTAACGGCATGCGGCGCGACGGAAGTGCATACCGCTCATGATGATGAGCAACGCGCCAGGTTATGGGCGGGGCGCAAGGCGGCCTTTCCGGCCATGGGGCGCATATCGCCCGATTACTATTGCATGGACGGTACCATCCCGCGCAAACAATTACCCACAGTGCTGCATCGCATCGCCGAACTTTCTGCGGAGTATGGGTTACGCGTCGCCAATGTGTTCCATGCCGGAGACGGCAACTTGCATCCGCTGATCTTGTACGATGCCAATGTCCCCGGTGAACTGCATAAAACGGAACAACTAGGCGGCAAGATATTGCAAGCCTGCATAGATGCCGGCGGTACCATCACCGGCGAGCATGGCGTGGGTATAGAAAAAATAGACCAGATGTGCGCTCAGTTCGCCAGCCCTGAATTGGAGATATTCCATGCGCTGAAAAATGCGTTCGACCCGGATCTACTCCTTAATCCGGGGAAGGCCGTTCCCAGTTTGTATCGTTGCGCGGAGTTGGGAGCGATGCATGTGCATGATGGTAAGCTTCCGCATCCAGAATTGCCTAGGTTCTAAATGAATGACTGGGTAGAACAAGCTGTGGATCGCATAAAACAGGCTGCTGCAAGTAAGCAAACGCTTACTATAAGGGGCGGCAACAGCAAATATTTCTACGGAAACGCGGCGAGCGGGGAGGTGCTTAGTACTTTGGCTAATAGCGGTATCGTCGATTATGAGCCGCGCGAACTTACTATGACCGCATTAGCCGGAACACCGCTTTCCCAGATCGAATCGCTGCTTGCGCAAAATAATCAAATGCTGTCTTTTGAGCCGCCGCATTTCGGGGCGGCAACCTGGGGTGGTTGCATCGCGGCGGGATTATCCGGACCAAGCAGACCTTACCATGGTGCTGTGCGCGATGCGGTACTTGGGGTTGGTGTACTCGACGGTCGGGGGCAGCACCTGCATTTTGGCGGACGTGTGATCAAGAATGTAGCGGGTTATGATGTATCGCGCTTGATGGCAGGCTCCATGGGGACGCTGGGTGCACTGACTGAGATCACCTGCAAGATACTGCCGCAACCGGAATGCGAGCGCACTCTGTTACTGCATTTGGAGCGTAACATCGCCGTTCAGACCATGAATATGCTGGCCGCAAAGGCTATGCCCATCTCCGGTACGGCATGGCGCAGAAGCGATGGCGTACTTGGACAGATGCTGGTGCGTTTGTCAGGCACAGAAAGCGCAGTGGTCGCGGCAACAAAGCAGATCGGCGGCGAGTTGTTTGACGACGCGACTTTTTGGCATGATTTGAAAGAGCATCAACTGCCGGAATTTACTGCACGTCCCTTGTGGCGGGTAAGCGTACCTGCCACTGCCCAGGCCAAGTCTGCCGCATTGGAATTCCCGAATGTCATCATGATCGAGTGGGGAGGGGCATTGCGTTGGCTGGGAGGCGATGTCCCTGCCGATCATGTCTTCTGCCTGGCTGCACATGTAGGTGGGCATGCAACTCTTTTCCATAGAGACTCTAAAGCCGATGAGAATGATGTTGAGCCGGAGGTGGCCAACGTGTTTGCTCCGCTCACCTTACCTATCGCTGAAATGAACCAGCGTATTCGCCAAGTGTTCGACCCGCATGGTGTATTCGACGCAAGCAGGTTATAGAAATAATGCAGACTACTCTCATGTCGGGTGTGCTCGATACGTCGCAAAGTCGTGAGGCTGAAGCTATTTTGCGGCAATGCGTGCATTGCGGATTTTGCAATGCCACCTGTCCGACCTATCAGGTTAAAGGCGACGAACTGGATGGTCCGCGGGGGCGTATCTATCTGATGAAGCAGATGCTGGAAGGCGCTGCTGTGGGCGCAGACACCATGCTGCATCTGGATCGTTGCCTGACTTGCCGCAGTTGCGAGACCAGTTGCCCGTCAGGCGTGGAATACGGCAAGTTGCTGGATATTGGTCGTGAAACAATCGAACGTAAAGTTTCGCGACCGCTATCGCAGAGAGTCAGCCGTTATCTGCTACGCAAGATATTACCCAATCGTAGATTATTTGCGGCGTTGTTGCAGATGGGGCGTTTGCTCAGACCTCTGTTACCTGTTGCTCTGCGCAACAAGATACCTAAGGCGGTATTATCGCTGGCATGGCCTGAGACAAGCCATGCGCGGCATATGCTGGTGTTGCAAGGCTGCGTGCAGCCCGCACTCGCCCCCAATATCAATGTGAACGCGGCATGGGTACTGGACAGGTTGGGCATCCGTTTGATCCCGGTTTCCGGTTGTTGCGGTGCGATCAGCCAGCACTTAGCTGCCGCGGAAGAAGCCATAGCCATGGTGCGGCGCAACATTGAT
>DATBPY010000173.1:0-7079 GCA_036561085.1 Methylophilaceae bacterium
TCTGCCCAACGGCAGCTTGTTACTATTCGAGGCTAATGCCACTATGCTGGTTCATCCCGAAGAAGATAACGATGCCCTTAAGTTCAAGAATCCTTATGTCCAAAAAATATTCGATGCCTTCAGTGAATTATTGATCAGAACGACTGCCAAAATAGGCAGATGACATCAGAATCAAAACCACTAGTCTTTAAGGGCCGAGGCACAGCCAGCAACACGGCGGGACGTTTCGAGGATTTCACGCGTGAGATGAACGATGACGGCTGGGGCAATCTCGATCTGGAACTTCCCCCGCTGCGTACTGAAGTACGCATAGATACCACTAAAACCATCCTCAGTTATAACCAGTCGCCGGATATTCCGTACGACCGTTCCATCAATCCCTACCGCGGCTGCGAACATGGTTGTGTCTACTGCTATGCGCGGCCTTCTCACGCCTACCTTGGGCTCTCTCCCGGCCTCGATTTCGAAAGCAAGCTGCTGATGAAACCCGATGCTGCCGCGCTATTGCGCCAGGAGCTGGCAAAGCCCGGCTATCAGTGCGCATCCATCGCGCTCGGCAGCAATACCGACCCCTACCAGCCCATAGAGCGCAAGCACCGCATCACCCGGCAGATACTGGAAGTGTTGTGGGAAACGCGTCATCCGGTCACTATCGTCACCCGATCCGGCTTGATAGAACGCGATCTGGATATTCTGAGGCAGATGGCGCAGGCCAATCTGGTCAAAGCTGCGGTCAGCGTGACCACGCTGGATCGTGAACTGGCGAGAACGATGGAACCGCGGGCGCCTGCACCGCAACGACGTCTTGAGGCCATCGCCGCCCTGGCCCAAGCCGGCATTCCCACCACAGTGATGGTGGCACCTGTGATCCCTGCGCTGAATGACAGCGAGATCGAAGCCATATTGCAAGCCGCCGCAGAAGCCGGTGCCAGGACGGGATACTATACGTTTCTACGATTGCCCCGGGAACTGGTAGAGCTATTCGAAAACTGGCTGCAACAGCATGTGCCCTTGAAAGCCTCGCACGTCATGAGCCTGATCAAACAGAGCCGTGGCGGTAAAGAATACGAAGCGGAGTTTCACAGCCGTATGCGTGGCAAAGGGTTATTCGCCGACATGATCAGGCAACGTTTCAAGCTCGCCGTGAAACGCCTGGATATGGAGCGTCGCACGGTGTTGGATACCAGCCAATTCATACCGCCAAAAAATCTAAAGGAATCTACACCGCAAATGGGTCTTTTCGACTGACCAGATCCATCACAAATCCCATCACAGAATCAACGACTAACTGTAACGTATAGCCTGTAAACTATTGACAGCCAGTAAGTAGCGCGGACAATGGACGCCGAGTGATTTTCGTAACTAGCACTACCAACGGGAGCTAACATGAAAAATAAACTTACCTTGGAACACGATAGTCCTGGCATGAGCATGGAGGACATTCGCCGCTCCATCGGTAATCACATGTCCCTCTCCATCAGCAAGCATGCACAATCCGCCACCGAGCGCGACTGGTTCGAGAGCGCCGCACTTGCAGTGCGCGACCGGATGCTGGAGCGCTGGATGGACACCATGCAGAGCTATTACGAAAACGATTCCAAACGCATCTATTATCTATCTCTTGAATTCCTGGTTGGCCGTACTTTCAGCAATGCCATGCTTAACATGGACATCATGGAAGAATGCAAACAAGTGCTGTATGAACTCGGCCAAGACATAGAAGGCTTGGCTGAGATCGAGTTCGACGCAGCGCTGGGTAACGGCGGTTTAGGCCGTCTAGCGGCATGTTTCCTGGATTCGATGGCGACCTTGGGCTTGCCTTGCTACGGCTACGGCATACGCTATGAATACGGCATGTTCCGCCAGCGCATCGAGAACGGCATGCAAACGGAATATCCCGATAACTGGCTTCGCTACGGCAATGTGTGGGAATTTCCGCGCCCTGAAGTGTTATACCCTGTCAAATTCCACGGCCACGTGGTGCAATACCATAATGACGATGACGGCACCATACACCACCATTGGGAAGGTGCCGACGAACTGATCGCGATGGCATACGATACGCCTGTGCCCGGCTACGGCGGTAAGACCGTCAATAACATGCGCTTGTGGGCTGCCATCTCCACTCACGAATTCAGCCTGAAAGATTTTAACCAGGGTAATTACATGCAGGCAGTCGCCGACAAGAACGAGTCGGAGAACCTGTCCAAAGTACTCTATCCCGACGACTCGACCGAGATGGGACGTGAGCTACGCCTCAAACAGCAATATTTCTTCGTTAGCGCCTCGCTGCAAGACATTCTAGGCCGCTACAAGAAACACCACAGAACCTGGGATGCACTGCCGGATAAGGTCGCCATCCAGCTCAACGACACCCACCCTGCTATCTCTGTGGCAGAAATGATGCGCCTGCTGGTGGATATGCATCGTCAGCCCTGGGATTACGCATGGAAGCTGGTCACGCAGGTTTTTTCCTATACCAACCACACCTTGATGCCGGAAGCCCTGGAAACCTGGCCGGTCACCATGTTCGAGCAATTGTTGCCGCGACATCTGGAAATCATTTACGAGATCAACCATAGATTCCTGCTGGAAGTCTCCTACCAGTTCCCCGGAGATAACGATCTGCTGCGCCGCATGTCCATCATCAGCGAAGAAGGCGGCCGCCGCGTACGCATGGCGCACCTCGCCATCGTCGGCAGCCATGCCGTCAACGGCGTAGCCCGGCTGCACACTGAACTGATGAAAAGCACCATCTTCGCCGACTTCCATCGCATGGATCCGGACAAGATCATCAATATGACCAACGGCATCACACCGCGCCGCTGGCTGAATCAGGCCAATCCCGGACTGTCGGCATTGATCAGTTCGCGCATAGGCAAAGACTGGATCATTGACCTGGATGAGCTGAAAAAACTACGTCCTTTCGCCAAAGATGCCAAGTTCTGCCAGGAATTCGCCCAAGTAAAACATGCGAACAAGGTAAGACTGGCCGAGCTTATCAAGCATAAGGTCGGTATCACGGTGGATCCGAATAGCTTGTTCGACGTACAGATCAAGCGCATACATGAATACAAGCGCCAGTTGCTCAATGTGCTGCACGTTATCACCCTGTATAACCGCATCCGTATGGGTACTTATCCTGCTACCGCGCCGCGCACCGTCATTTTCGGCGGCAAGGCAGCGCCTGCGTATGTGATGGCCAAGCGCATCATTAACCTGATCAATTGTGTGGCCGAAGTCGTCAATAACGATCAGGCTGTCGGCGATAAGTTGAAAGTGGTGTTCATTCCCAACTACAACGTATCCAACGCCGAGAAGATCGCACCTGCCGCAGACTTGTCCGAGCAGATATCCACTGCCGGAACAGAAGCTTCCGGCACCGGCAATATGAAGATGTCGTTGAACGGCGCGCTCACCATAGGCACACTGGACGGCGCCAATATCGAGATCATGGAAGAAGTCGGGCGTGAGAACATCTTCATTTTCGGCCTTACTACGCCGGAAGTGGAAAAAATGTATCACGATGGTTATAACTCCAGAGATTACATGCTGGCCAACCCGGAATTGAAACTGGTGCTGGACATGATCGCTTCCGGTTTTTTCTCGCCGGAAGACCCACACCGCTTCCAGCCTATCGTGGACTCGCTGCTGACACAGAATGACCATTACTTGCTATTGGCCGACTACGACTCCTACATCAAGGCCCAGGAGCGCGTCGGCGAACTTTATATGAATCAGAAGGAATGGACCCGGCAAGCGGTATTGAACGTGGCGGGCATGGGTAAATTCTCCAGCGATCGTACCATCAAGGAATACGCCAGCCAGATATGGCATGCCGATCCGGTGATCGTGAAAGCTGTAGTTTCTAAAGGATCAGCCAAAAAACCGGCAAAGTCTGCAGCAGTTAAAACCGCCAGCGTCAGTCGCCGAAAAAAGACCTGATCTGACGCCGTTGGCGTTTAGTGGGGCGGCCCTCGCCGCGCTCGCGCACGCCGAACTCCACGCGGCGTCCGGCAGCTATTTCAGCACGCCGTTGCTGGCTTTCCTGAGTCTCTTCAAATAACAGCGCCGCTTCTGGCGCCCCTTTGCGGTGCTCGGAAAGTGCGCGCACTATCACTTCGAACACCTCAATTCCGCGTGTGATTCTTAGCGTTGCGCCCACATGTATCTCTTTGGCCGGCTTGGCACGTTGCCCGTCGTAATGCACTTTACCGCCGTCGATGGCGGTTGAAGCCAGTGAGCGCGTCTTGAAAAAACGTGCTGCCCACAACCACTTATCCAGGCGAAGTTTTGCAGGTTCAGTCATAGATTAAAGCGCTATTGCTTCCATCTCGCCTTTGCGGCTTTGTCGCTATCACGCGCTTCCACCCAGCGTTCACCGCTACCGGTCGCTTCTTTTTTCCAGAACGGCGCTTGCGTCTTCAAATGATCCATGATGAATTCGCAAGCGGTAAACGCTGCACCGCGGTGTGCACCTACTACCGCTACCAGCACCACCTGATCTGTGGGCTGCAAAATGCCGACGCGATGTATCACTACTGCGTCGAAGATATCACAGCGCGATTTAGCCTGCGCCACGATATCTTCCAGCATTTTTTCCGTCATGCCGGGGTAATGCTCCAGCGTCATGCTGGTCACGGAACTGCCGTCATTGATATCACGCACCTGACCGATGAAAACCGCTACTGCACCGATGTCCGGGCGTGTCAGGCGCAACTTGGCGATCTCCACACCTGCGTCGAAATCCTCATGTTGAACCTTGACCATGCTAGCCGCCTGTCACCGGTGGAAAGAACGCAACTTCATCGCCTGCCTTGATGGCTGCGCTATTGGCCACCAGTTCCTGATTCACCGCTGCGCGAATCTGCGGCCCACCATCAAACTGAGTTTGCCATACACCGCCGCGCGCTGCCAAATTTGCCATCAGGCCAGCCACATCTCGCACATCACCGGGTAAAGCCAGCTCTTCATTCGCCACACCCAATGCTTCCCGCAACCTTGCAAAATAAAGTAACTTAAGCATCAAAATCCGCGTCGGTGATCGCGCCACGCTTGCCTGCCAGGGCATCGGCCATCATTTGCATCAGTTTGGATTTAAGTTCCGGGTTTTCCATCACGCCCGAGTTGAAACCTATACCGAAATTCTTGGCGTACTGCTGTATCAAGATGATTAAGCCGCTTTCATCTTCGTAATCTTCATCCTGCATCTCATTCTCCATTATTCAGTCTCAGCCTCATCCGGGCCTTCCTCCAGCAAAGGAGTCTGCCCCATGCCTTCAAGTTCCACACGTTCGATCTGAGCAAAACGGCGGGTGATCTTGTGACTGGTGATCTGTACTTTCTCGGCATCTTCGTGCGCCAGACGAATATGATCCGCCAGCTTTTTCATGCGTGCGTCGAACAGTGAAAAATCCTTACCCAGTTTACCTAATTCATCCTGGATGATATGCACCTGCTTGCGCGTCTCGGTATCTTTAAGCACGGCACGCGCAGTATTAAGCACCGCCATCAGCGTGGTCGGCGACACGATCCATACTCGTTTGGCCTGTGCATAATCGACTACATCACGATGGTGCGCATGGATCTCAGCAAACACGGCTTCAGCGGGGATGAACATCACTGCGCCGTCGCTGGTTTCATTAGGGATGATGTATTTGCTGGCGATATCGTCTACATGACGCTTCACCCCGGTTTTGAAAACGGTGCTGCTGATACGTTCCGCGCCTTCAAAGAACATACCTTCATAATTTTCGAGCGGGAACTTGGAATCCACAGCGACCAGACCGGTGGGTTCCGGCAATTTGAGCACGCAATCGACGCGTGTCTTGTTTGAGAAAGTGTACTGGAACTCGAATGCAGACTCAGGCAACAGATTACGCACCAAGCCTTCCAACTGAACCTCACCGAATGCACCGCGCGAGCGCTTGTCGCCGAGCAGTTCCTGCAAACTCACCATGTTTGTGGTGAGGCCGTCTATCTTCTTCTGCGCCTCGTCTATGGTGGCAAGACGCGCCATGACATTGGCGAACGTCTCATTGGTTTTCTTAAAACCTTCGTCCAGTCGTTCCGTGACTTTGCCGCTGATCAGGTCCAGGCGGCTTTCCACGGTTTTATTCAACGCTTCAAAAGTGAGATTGAGTTTTTCCAGCAGCGCTTCACGGTTCTGGCTCAGATTTTCGGTCTGTGCCAGCTTCAGATTATTCATGGCATCGCGCGTGGCTTGAAGTTCTTGCGAAACAGAAAGTCGCAAACGTTCGGCAGACTCCTGGGAAGCACTATTCAGGCGATCGCCCAGTTTGCTCAGGCCATCATGCATATCCAACAGCATGGCTCTATGCTTGTCTTCCATCTGCCTGGCGATCATGTTGCGCAATTGCAGCACCAGCCATCCCAGCAGTAGCAGATTGAGCAAACCCAGCGCAGCGACTAACCATTCATTCATAGTGCATATTATAACGCTTAAAGAATTACTTGTTTCTGAGGCAGGTTTTGCATGATAGACGGCTTGCGGTAAAATCCCTTAGACTTAGCCCTGCATCCTGACTTAGGCTATAGATGCTGGTATGCTACCGAACCGTTGTAATAGACGGCCACACGACAATCTTTTGGAGTGCTCTACTATGGAAAACTCTTCAACACCCGGTAGTGCGGAGGTCATAGATTTTGGGCGGTTAAAAGAATTGTTCGGTGACGACGATGCCATCATCCAAAGACTGTTCGATACCTTTGTAACCACCACGCCACCCCTGCTCGCTCAACTCGATACAGCGATCGCCGATGCCGATTTCATGGCGATAAAAGCACTTGGTCATCAAATAGCAGGCTCTGCCGCCAATCTAGGCGCACAACGCATGCATCTGCTGGCACGTGAGATCGAGAATGAGGCGAACGGTCCGGCCAGCGGCCGATGCCATGTGCTTTTTGATGATCTCACAGTCGCCTTTATCGAAGTATGCGACGTCGTCAGCAGTACTAAATAGGATCGAATACGCGTGAGCGACCTGCTTGATTTTGCTGAACTGAAAGCCTCCGGGAATTTACCTTCTCCCAAAGGCGTGGCACTGACCGTGATGGAG
>DATBPY010000174.1:0-3964 GCA_036561085.1 Methylophilaceae bacterium
CTCGTTGCGGGCTTGCAACGCTTCCACCACTTTCACGGTGCCGTCGACTGCCACGCCTTCCTCGTCGGAAGTGATGAGCAAGCCGATAGAGCCTTTATGGTCGGGATGCTGCGGCAGGAATTCTTCCAGCGCCACGATGAACGCGGCGATAGAGGTCTTCATATCTGCCGAACCGCGACCGTACAGCATGCCGTCGCGTATAGTGGGGGTGAACGGCTCACTGACCCATTGCTCCACCGGGCCGGTGGGTACTACGTCGGTATGTCCGGCAAAGGCCACGATAGGGGCGGCGGTACCGCGCCGCGCCCAAAAATTATCCACGTTTCCGAAGCGCATCTTCTCGATCTTGAAGCCCAGCTTCTCCAGGCGCTCTATCAATATCTCCTGGCACCCTGCATCGTCCGGGGTGAGCGAGCGGCGGGCGATCAGGGCTTTGGCGAGTTCTAATGTTTTACTCATAGTGTGTTCTCATAATGCTTGATAAGCGTCTTCGCTGAAACCCAATTGCACTACAGTGCCGTCTTTCACCAGTACCGGGCGCTTGATGACTGAGGGTTTCTCCAGCATCAAGGCAACGGCAGAGGCGTTATCCTGCACTTTAGTCTTGGCATCTTCAGGCAACCCGCGCCAGGTCATGCCTGCGCGATTGACCAGTTTCTCCCAGGCTACCTGTTTCAGCCAACCTTGCAGCAAGGCTGCATCCACGCCGTCTTTGCGGAAGTCGTGAAAAACATAAGGCGTTCCGTGTTCTTCCAGCCAGGTACGGGCTTTTTTCACCGTGTTGCAGTTGGGTATGCCGTAAAGTTTAAACAATTATTATAGCTCGCAAATAAAAATGCCCTCCGTAGAGGGCATGTTAGTCGTATTGAATCTATCAGCCGTCAGCGCGTATCTTGGTGATGATGGCTTGCAGGGTAGATTCCACCTTATCGTTCGCGATCTGGCAGGTACCTGCATTCTCGTGACCGCCGCCGCCGTAACTCAGCATCAGTTCACCGATGTCGGTCTTGGAAGAACGGTTGATAATGGATTTACCGGTGGCAAACACCGTGTTCTGTTTCTGTACGCCCCATAATACGTGGATGGAGATGTTGGTCTCCGGGTACATGGCGTAGATCATGAAACGGTTGCCGGCATAGATGGTGTCTTCGTTGCGCAGGTCGAGCACGGCCAGGTTGCCGTAGGTCTTGGTGCAACGCTTGATCTGGTCCTTGAACTTGGCTTCGTGTTCAAAGAACAGGTCGACGCGTTCTTTCACGTCCGGCAGTTCCATGATCTGGGTGATGTCGTGGTTGCGGCAATATTTGATTAGATCCATCATCAACGCATAGTTGGAGATGCGGAAGTCGCGGAAGCGGCCCAGGCCGGTGCGCGAGTCCATCAGGAAGTTGAGCAGTACCCAGCCAGAAGGGTTAAGGATCTCGTCTTGCGAGAATTGTGCAGAGTCGCCTTTATCAACGGCGATCATCATGTCGTCCCACTCGGCAGGGAATGCTTTTCTTCCGCCGAAATGTTCGTATACCACGCGTGCGGCTGAAGGCGCATGCGGGATGATGACGTAGTTAGGATTGTCGCCGGTGTTACGTGTTGCTTCTGAAGAGTGGTGGTCCAGCGCCAGATGCACGCCTTTGACGTATGGCAGGTTAGTGGTGATGTCGTTAGGGCCGACGCTGATCTTGCCGTCCTGCATATCCTTGGGGTGCACGAACAAGATGTCGTTGATCATGTCCAAATGCTCCAGCAGCACTGCGCATACCAGGCCATCGAAGTCGCTACGGGTTACCAGTCGGTATTTCTTTTTTTCTGTCATATTAACCTCCACTACGAGATATTGAACTCAATCTAGCCTGTATTCTACTGGATAGTATTCTACCGGATATAGGGATTGCTGCTTTTTGCCGCCCAAGGTTTTTTGTTGGAACCGTATCGGGGCACAGGGATATTTAGCCAGAAAATCGGCCTCTCGTACAGTGGTTTTGCTGTTTCTTACACCTCAAAACCACAATTTATTCGAATTTATTTTAATTTGACCCCAGATAATGTGGCTTAAGGGAATTTATCTCATGACGGAAATGTTAAATCTTGTGAAGACTACTGTTTACTTTCCAGCGCTTCCCAACGCGATAATGCATTCTCCATCAGCCGGTCTAGCTCCGCCAGGCGTAGCTGCATGGATTTGGCGCGGGGCAGGTCGTCGCGAAACAGATTACCGTCGGCCAAAGCCGCATTGATGCCGGTTTGCTCGGTTTCTAGAGCCTCTATGGTTGCGGGCAGGGCTTCCAGCTCTTTGGCTTCCTTGAAACTGAGCTTGGACTTGGCTGCTGCTTTGGGGGTGTTTGCAGGCGCAGTAGACACAGGTTTAGCTACAGCAGCCTTGGGCGTAGCTTGAAGCTGTGCCTGGAATCTTTGCCAGTCGTCGTAACCGCCGCCGAACTCGGTGAGGTCGCCGTTGCCCTCGAAGGCGATCACCTGCGTCACCGTGTTTTCCAGGAACGCGCGGTCATGGCTGACCAGGAACAGCGTACCGCCGAAATCCTGCAATAGCGCTTCCAGCAACTCCAGGGTATCGATATCCAGGTCATTGGTGGGCTCGTCCAGCACCAGCACATTGGCAGGGCGGGCGAACAGGCGCGCAAGTAATAAACGATTACGCTCGCCGCCGGACAACGACTTGACCGGCGCCCGCACGCGCTGCGGCGGGAACAGGAAGTCTTCCAGATAGCTGATCACATGCTTGCGTTCTTCACCTATCTGCACATAGTCCGAACCCGGCGCGATGGTATCGGCCAGGGTGGCTTCTTCGTCCAGCTGCTCGCGCATCTGGTCGTAATAGGCCACGGTGATCTTGGTGCCGAGATTGACTACACCGCTATCCGGTTCCAGCTCCGCCAGTATCAGTTTGAGCAGGGTGGATTTACCTGCGCCGTTCGGTCCCAGCAGGCCGATGCGGTCGCCGCGCAGGATGCGCGTGGAAAAGTCGTTGATGATGGTACGGCCGTTAAAGGCCTTACTGACATCCTCCAACTCCGCCACCAGTTTGCCTGAGCGTTCGCCCGCATCCAGCGCCAGATTGACTCTGCCCTGGCGGTCGCGCCGCGCTGCCCGTTCCAATCGTAACCTTTCCAACCTTCGCACGCGGCCTTCGTTACGGGTGCGGCGCGCTTCTATGCCTTTGCGTATCCATACTTCTTCCTGCGCCAGGAATTTATCGAACTTGGCCGATTGCTGGTTCTCTATGGTCAGAAGCTCTTCTTTTTTGGCCTGATAAGCCGTGAAGTTGCCTTTGAATTCGGTGATGTAGCCGCGATCCAGTTCCACGATGCGCGTCGCCAACCGGTCCAGGAAGCGCCTGTCGTGGGTGATGAACAGCAGCGCGCCATTGAAGTCGAGTAACAGATTCTCCAACCATTCGATGGCGGAAAAATCGAGGTGGTTGGTGGGTTCGTCCAGCAATAGCACGTCCGGGTCGGCCACGAGTGCCCGTGCCAGCGCCACGCGTTTGCGCCAGCCGCCGGATAAGGTAGACACCATGGTGTCGGCAGGCAGGCTCAAGCGCGACAGAACGGTTTCCACCCGGGCCTGCACTTGCCAGCCGTCTTGCGCTTCCAACGCGTGTTGCAGCGTTTCCATCTGCTCCAGCAGAGCTTCGGTATCTGCGTCAGGCTCGGCAAGTGCGTGGGAAACGGCGTGGTATTTCGTCAGTACATCCTTGAGCGGGCCTATGCCTTCGGCCACTGCCTCGAATACGGTATGTTCCGGGTCCAGCGGCGGCTCCTGCGGCACATAGGCCAGGCGCATGCCGGGTGAGGTCCAAAGTTTGCCGTCGTCGAGCTTGCTGACGCCGGTGAGTACTTTGAGCAGCGTGGATTTTCCGGTGCCGTTACGTCCGATCAGGCCTACGCGCTCGCCTGCATCGAGTTGGAAATCAACATGATCGAGCAGGGGAGTCAGGCCGTAAGCCAGA
>DATBPY010000175.1:0-7290 GCA_036561085.1 Methylophilaceae bacterium
TTAGGGTCGTCGCCAGGCAATGCTTTATAGCGATCCTGATAGCCGTAGATAGCGACCGTTGTGGATGAGAAATCACTCACCACGTTTTTGATCTTTGCCGACTGTATCAATTCCTGACCTTTAAGAACACCGCCTAACAACAGGCCGATGATCACCAGCACAATGGCCAGTTCGATCAGCGTAAAACCGGATTGCTTTTTCATTTGTGTTATCCTTTTCTTCAAGTTTAAAGCGCGCATATGCTCACTTATCAATTCCGAAACAGCCTGTGCCTGAAATCTGACGCGACCTGCCTCTCGTTTGATATAAAGCAAATCTGGTGCCAATTTATATTTAATTTTATCTAATTGATTATTATATGGAAATTTTTATATTGGTCAGATTTTTACGCGATTTAACTGTCGGATTCCCGACAGTGTCGTCAATTTAATGACAGTACATCCATCTTGTTAAACCGCATGCTCAATATTCCCTACCCCTGGGAACTCGGCTTGATGCTATTAGTGCTGCACGCGGCTTTGCTGGCAGACCCCGGCAGCGGCTGGGCGTTGGCTGCAATGATGGCGCACTACGGTTTGTTCCTGATCTGGCAGCCTATCTGGCGCACCGAGCAAAAACTCAGCCCGGTGGCCGTGCTGCTATTCCTGGTGGTAGGCATCGTATTGTTGACCGGCATCAACTGGTGGTTGTTGGCGTTCTGGCATGCACTGCTGATCGGGCTGCTGGGCGGCAGGATATTTTCCAGCCAGGCACGCCAGGAGCGCATCGCCTATCTGCTGGCAATGGCCTACCTGTTGGGTATGCTGTTGTTGTGGGTAGAGCCGCGCATTCTGGGTAAAGTCGCCGCCATTGAGAATATCAGTTGGCTGGCGCAATATGTGCTGCCCATCTTCCCTGCCAATGTGCTGTTGCTGCGTATCCGCCGCGACAAGGAGATGGCACGCTCGCTGGATTTCTTCTATAGCTTGATGTTGTTCCTACTGGTGGTAATTCTGGTGCTGGGCAGCTTTGCCATCGAACGTATCTCGCAACAGGATTATCCGCTGATACTGCTACGCGTATTGTTCTCCATCTCGGGTGTGATGCTGGCGCTTTCCTGGCTATGGGATCCGCGCGCCGGATTTTCCGGCTTGGGTCAGCTATTGTCGCGCTATCTGCTAAGTGTGGGCATGCCGTTCGAACAATGGCTGCAAAGAGTGGCTACCAGTGCCGACACTGCAAGAAATTCGGCGGATTTCCTGGATGCTGCCATGCATGAACTCAGCCTGCTGCCTTGGGTGAACGGCGGCACCTGGTACACAGATAGTAATAACGGCACGTTCGGCGAGGCATCGATACATAGAGCCGATTTCATCTATCATGACTTCCGTCTCACCCTGTATACGCGCTGGCAACTCAGCCCGGCGATCACCCTGCATGTGAAGTTGCTGGTACAGCTTTTGGGCGAATTCTATGAGTCTAAGCGACGCGAAGAACAGATGCACAGCGCCGCCTACATGCGCGCAGTCTATGAGACCGGTGCACGCCTGACGCATGACATCAAGAATCTGCTGCAATCACTCAGCGTGTTGTGTTCAGCAGCCGAGCGTATAGGTAATGAAGCCAATCTGGTAGCGCTGATACAGCGCCAATTGCCGCAGCTCACGCAACGCTTGCAACTCACTCTGGACAAACTGCAAGCACCGCAAACGGCACAGATCGAGACGGTCAATGCTACTTTCTGGTGGATACGTCTGCGTGACCGCTATCGGGATAGCGGCATCATGATGACCGCAAAACGCATTCCGCCCGATGATGAAGTACCCCAGGAATTATTCGATAGTGCATTGGATAATCTACTGCAAAATGCGCTGGATAAACGCCGTGCCAACAACAAAGTGAAAATATCGGTCACGCTATTGGCAGGAGATAACGGAATATCTATTAGAGTGGAAGATACCGGATCGGCGATCCCTGAAGAGATCGCCAGCCAGATGTTCAAGTCCATGCTGCCATCGCACACCGGTTTGGGAATCGGCCTGTACCACGCGGCGCGGCAGGCGGAATTTCTGCATTACGATCTGCAACTCGTCAAAAACGAAGACGGCATGGTGAGTTTCTTACTGTCACCGATGCCGCGCTAAGCTTTACAGCTGTCCGTAAGAATGTAGGCCCGACAAAAACATATTGACCCCCAAAAAGGCGAATGTCGTCACCAGCAAACCGATGAGCGCCCACCAAGCCAGGATATCGCCACGCACCCCCTTTACCAAGCGTAAGTGCAGCCATGCCGCATAATTAAGCCACACGATCAGCGCCCATGTTTCCTTGGGATCCCACGACCAATAACCACCCCAGGCTTCGGCCGCCCACATTGCGCCGAGAATGGTAGCAATAGTGAAAAAAGCGAATCCTATCGCAATGGATTTGTACATCACATCATCCAGCACTTCCAGCGGGGGCAGACGATTGGCGAGTATGCCGCGTGAAGCCAGTAAATAGGCACTTGCCACCATTGCCGACAATGAGAATGAGCCGTAGCCGATAAAGTTAGCCGGAACGTGTATCTTCATCCAGTAGCTTTGCAAGGCAGGAACCAAGGGCTGGATACCTTGTGCTTCGCGACCGAAGGTGTACCACAGAATAAAGCCCACAGCAGCGTTGACTACCACCAGCACGAAGCCGCCCAATTGCCGCGTAGCAAAGCGGTCTTCGTAATACAGATAGAGCAGGGAGGTGATCAAGCAGAACAATATGAACACTTCATACAGGTTACTGATGGGGATGTGCCCGACATCCGGTGCGATCAGGTATGACTCATACCAGCGCACCATCAGGCCTACGAATCCCATCAGCACTGCACTCCAAGTCAGACTGGAAGCGACTTTTCCGGCAAACTCGGAGCGCCTGAACATGGCGAACCAGTAAGTGAGCATCGCCAGCACGAACAGTACATTCATCCACATGATGGCAGTCTGGCTGGCAAAGAAGAATTTTAGGAAGAACGCTTGCCCCGCTCGAGCCATGTCCCCCTGATATTGCGATATGCCGAACACACTTAATGCCGCGATACCGATCATCAGCAAGCGTATCGGCTTCCAGCGCCATCCCACTACAGAAAAACCGATGACTGCGGCGACAAGAAAGCCCTGTTCATAAGCATCCATATAACTGCCGTATTTGCTCAGGGAAAACAAGGCTCCCAGCAGTAACAACAGACTAAAACCCCAGTCATTCCAAGTCAGCGTTTTAAAAAACGGTTGTTTGTCGTCGAAATTCATTTTTAAGTCTCCAAGATTTGTTGCAGCCTACCTTTGAAGCGGGCGAACTCTGCTTCAAACTCACGGCTTTTACGTGCTGCCGACATGGCAAACAGCAACTTGTCGGATTTGACCAATAGCCAGATACGACGTTCGCGGATGAACAACATTGCAAAGATGCCGATCACCAATAATACGGAACCACCATACACCCAATTTTTACCGGGGGAGCGGGTCAATTGCAAACCGCTGGCCTGACGCTGCTTGAAATCGGTCATTTGCAGGTAATACGGCGCGCCATAAAAGAAGCTGTCGCTCACCGCACTCAAGCCATCCCGTATAAAGTCGGCGGTGACCGCATCTGCTTTAGGCGTTTTACCCAATTGTTGCTGGCTGATGATATAAGCTTCGTATGCGGCGCTTTCCATGATCTTGATATATGAGGTGGCCGCTTTTTCCTGCTCTGCTGCCGGTACGGCTTTCTCAATAAAACTGGCGAGCCCATTGAATCCGCCCTTGGTAAACAACTGCATCAGTTGTACCACGCTGTTTGCAAATTTCTGACGCAAATCGGGATCCGGCTTCCTGCCTACAAACGCCTTATCCGCCAGCTTTGCTGCAATGATCTTCTGTTGGGCCGGATCGGTGATCAATGCACGCCATTGCATGAAACTCTTGATATCGTTGTCTTCATCCAGCGGGAAACGCAGGTAACGGTATTCTTCATTCGGCGCACCACGCATACCGGAGATCAGATAAAAACGCCCTCCCAGCTGCATCGGCATCATGTAGTTCAAATACTCATGCGCCTGACCTTGGCTATCGCGCAGCTTATAGGTAATGCTGGGGCCTACGTTCTGCGGTTTGCCCTTGAGACTCATATTCAGCACGTTGAAAATGCGGAAATCTTCCACTTCCAGCGTCAATGGGTCAGCCGCTGCCGCAAGTTTGTACGATTTGAATACCTCACCGCTTGTTGTAAACGGTTTGGCATCATCCCCCGATAATGGCCATCCGGTAAAAGTAATGGCAGAACCGCCGTCTTGCACGTCGGATTGATAAATGGCGATGCCGTTATAGGTAAACGGATGATTGACCTTGATAGTAGCTTCTAGCGGCTGATCGCGCTTCGGGTCGAAGATCACTACGTCGCTCTCGAACGATTTAGGCTGCCCGGTAGCATAGTGCTCGATAGTGAATTTTTTCAGCGCGATGGAAAACGGCAATTCCTGTATCAGATAACCATCGCGTACCCGCAGATAAGCCACGCTGCCGCGCCCCCCTTCAGGAATGGTCATATTGCCGCGGAACGATGAGTTGCTGGCATCCAAACGGCTGATGGCAGGGACTGCGCTTACCGGAATATCTCTATCCTCGATCTTGATCTGACCCATCATCTCGCGTGCCTTCAACCACAGGTTGCCGTCCATCAGCCCGCCCAGGCAGATGATGATGATGGCGGTGTGGGTAAAGATATAACCCAGCCTGTGCCCGCTACCGGCTTTAGCCACCACCAGCGTGCCGTTTTCGCGCGGCAGAGTGCGGTGGCGGAACCCGTTAACTTCCAGAAATTGGTACAGCTTGTTTGGATCCACAGGTCGCGAGACCGTGTATTCCTGCTTATGACTGAATAATCGTAGCGACGTCTCCGTCACATGCTCGCGCCAAGCACGCATTTCACGCAACATGGAAGGCGAGTTACGTGCAACGCATAAGCTGGTAGACGCCACCAGGAACCCAAGAATGACTAAAAACCAACCACTGTGATAGACGTCATAGAGTCCCAGTTTTTCGAATGCAGCAAACCAGAACTGGCCGAACTGGATGATGTAATTGGTATAAGGCTCATTCTGCTTGAGCACGGTACCCACAATGGAAGCGATACCCAACACAGTGAGCATGCTGATAGCGAATCGCATCGAACTGATCAGTTCGTAAAATTCGCGGGAATTACTGTGGTTAGGATGTTTCAAGATTTATCAGATTAGAAAAACTAATGAGCTCAAAAGAATAAGGGGCGGCCTCGCCACCCCTTAACGCGGCAAATCAAGTATAGGACTACCGCAAGCCCTGAATATAATCGGCAACCGCCGCCATCTCGTCAGCAGAAAGGCGCGAGGCGATCACTTTCATCATAGGCCCATTGCCGCGGGTACCGGTACTGAATGCCTGTAACTGTGCCAACGTGTAATCTGCATATTGCCCGGCCAGACGCGGAAAGCGTATGGGAATACCTGCCCCATTCGGAGAATGGCACGCCGCACAAGCCGGTACCCTGTTGGCAGCGATCCCACCGCGATAGATCTTTTCCCCTAAGGAACCTGCACCATTGGTTTTTGCACCGGCCTCCTTACTTTTCTGCGTAGAGAAATAAGTAGCAAGGCCTTGCATATCCTCTGGAGAAAGACTGGAAGCGATAGGCTTCATCACCGGATTGTTGCGCGTACCGTCTTTGAAGTTGGTAAGTTGTTTCACGATATAAGGCGCTTGTTGCCCCGCCAGCTTGGGAAAAGTGGATGCAGCGCTGTTACCGTCTGCACCATGACAGGCTGCGCATACCGCTTTTGCCGTATTCGCTGCTTTAGTGGCGGCATCGCTTGCAGGCATGTCGGCAGCACTTGCCGCAAACGCTATACAACATAAACTCGCCAATACTGCTAAAAATCTCATGTCTTTGCTCCTGCCCCATTAACTAATGTGGACAAATAAGGGATGGTAAATAATATGGGCCCAATTTTATAGAATATCGGTAAGACGTGATAGCATTTTTCACATGAGCCTATTTCGCAACGCCGTTTACCACGCTTCTGCCCATTACTTGCGCGACCTGCCTCCTGCTATCGGCATCGAGATCGCTTTTGCCGGACGCTCGAATGCGGGAAAATCAAGCGCTATCAATACCTTGGCAGACCACAACCGGCTGGCTTACGTCAGTAAGCAACCCGGACGCACCCAACTGATCAATTTTTTCAGCTTGGGGGATGAGAAATATCTGGTGGATCTGCCCGGCTACGGCTACGCCAAAGTACCGGAAGCTTTACGCAACCATTGGCAACAGGTGCTCTCGGCCTATTTGTCGGAGCGGTTTAGTTTGCATGGTCTGGTATTGGTCATGGATTCACGCCACCCGTTACAGCCGCTGGATTGGCAGATGCTGAACTGGTTCCTGCCTACCGGTAAACCGGTACATATCCTGTTGACCAAATCGGACAAGCTCTCCAAAAGCGAAAGCCTCAAAACGCTACGTGCAGTACAAGCCGAGCTTGCCAAATTCAACAACACCTGCACGGTACAACTATTCTCCAGCCTCAAAAAACAGGGTGTGGATGAAGCCGATAAAGTGATCGGCAACTGGCTAAATCCGCTGAAAGACGATATCCCAGACCCCGTGACCGAGGTTTAAACCGCGGCGTTCGAATTTGGTCTCGGGCCGATACGCAGGTTTAAGGGCATAATCGACTGCAGTATTTTTAAGTAGGGCTTCGGCGCTCAATAATTCCAGCATCCATTCCGCATAATCCTGCCAGTCTGTCGCTAAATGCACATAGCCTCCCACTTTCAAGCGCGACGCCAGCAACTGTAACAACTCGGTTTGGATCAGACGGCGCTTGTGATGACGCTTTTTCGGCCAGGGGTCGGGGAAGAAGATGTGTACCCCATCCAAAGTGCCCGGCGCTATCATGTCGCGCAGTACTTCGACGGCATCGTGCTGGATGATGCGTACATTGCTTAAATCGTCGGCCGCCAGCAAACGCATCAACGCGCCCACCCCGGGTGTATGCACTTCCACTCCCAGATAATCCTGGTCCGGCTGCATTTTTGCGATATGGGCGGTAGCGGTACCCATGCCGAACCCGATCTCAAGAATCTGCGGTGCCTTGCGTCCGAATGCTTTGTCCCAGTCCATGAACTCTTGGCTATAGGCGATGCCGTAACGCGGTAACAGCTCGTCATAAGCTTTTTTCTGGGCCGTGGAGATACGCCCCTGGCGCAAGACAAAGCTCTTGATACTGCGGTGATGTTCGGATTCTTCAGTGGTCATGATTTATAA
>DATBPY010000176.1:0-1942 GCA_036561085.1 Methylophilaceae bacterium
CAATGCCATTAACTCGCAATCTGCCGTAACCGGGATTTTCGCGACGGCGACTGCCGGTGCAAGTCAACTGACTTTAACCAATTCGCAAGGTGCGGACATCCAGTTCTCCGACTTCACCGACAGCGGCGGCGGTAGTGCAACCGTAACCGGTTCCAATGCTTACACCGGTTCTTCAGTAGGTACTGCGATCACCCTGCTAGGTACTGGCGGCGGTAACGACTCCACCACGGTAGGCGGCATCCTGCAATTGAATTCCGCTAATATCTACAGCTTGACCGGCGCGGCTGCTGCTGCGACCAGCGGTGGTTTCATCACCGGCTCTTCGGCACAGTTCTCGACGCTGGCTGCAATGAGTACCGTGAATATCGGTTCTGTATCCGGTTCGAATGCTGCGATTGCGATCATTGATGCTGCTCTGCAGAACATCAATGCCATCCGCGGCGGTCTGGGCGCGTTGCAAAACCGCTTCACCTCCACCATCTCCAACTTGCAAACTGCAGCACAGAATCTGAGCGCTTCACGCAGCCGGATCCAAGATGCAGACTTTGCTTCGGAAACCACCAACCTGTCGCGCTCACAAGTGCTGCAGCAAGCTGGTACCGCAATGTTGGCGCAAGCGAATGCACTACCTAACCAGGTGCTGACATTGCTGCGTTAATAGAGATTTAGTCCACTGACGCTAAAAATATCGGGATTAAGAATAATTAAATTTAGAAAAATAAGCGTTGTGTTGGTGTTGCCGCCCTGTATCCTAATTCAGGGCGGTTTTTTTTTGTTATAAATGGCTGTGAGTAATGGATCCATGAAACAAGAAACTGACCAACCAAGACTTGACCAGAAGCAGATCGAGACGGAGATCATGGGCATGTATGCACAGGGTCTGTACGACGAAGCGATCTTTCTGGCTGAAAAGCTTATCAAAGCGCACCCGGAGAATTTACTTGGGTGGAAGGCTTTAGCGACTTTATATCTGCAACAAGGCCGGCATGAAGAAACAGTACATGCCTTGCAACAAGCTCTGGTTTGCGCGCCTTTCGATGTAAGTCTGTATTACAACCTGGGAACCGAGCTGTTGCTGTTAAAGAGGCTGGATGAAGCCGCCGTTGCATTACAGCAGGCGATCGGCATAGTCCCCAATATGACTGTGGCTATCAATAATCTTGGCGTGGTGTTCAAGCGTTCGAATAAAGTTGAGGACGCCATCGCTCATTTTGAGCAGGCGATCCATCTCCAGCCGGATTATGCAGAAGCCCATAATAATCTTGGCGAATCCTTGAGTATGCTGGGGGAGTTCGATCAGGCGATCGCCAGCTATCAACAGGCGATCGCATTGAATCCGGTTTATGTCGAAGCGCATAACAATTTAGGCTATCTCTATAAAGAATTAGGGCAATATGACTTAGCGGTCGCATCCTTCCGGCAGGCGCTTGCCCTGAACCCATCTTATGAGATCGCGCATAATAATTTAGGAACCGCTCTTGTCGAAATGGAGCAATTAGAAGCGGCTGCAGCAAGTTATCGCGCTGCGTTAGAAATTAACCCGGATTATTCCCAAGCTTATCTGAATATGGGTAATTTGCTGAGAGATCAGCATCGATTTACGGAGGCCATCGATGCTTATCGTACGGCATTGAACCTGGACCCTGATTTTCACAGCGCCTCCAACAACCTTCTCTTCTGCGTGAACTACCACCCTGATTACAGCAGTGAAGAGCTATATGCCTACTATAAAGAATACGAAGAACGCTTCGCGCGTCCCTTATATAAAGAATGGCAAGCCCACACCAACACCCGCGACCCCGAACGACGACTGAAGATAGGCTACGTCTCCCCGTCGTTTCGCAACCACTCCACCCGTCACTTCCTGGAGCCTTTGCTGGCCCATCACGACCATAACCGGTTCGAAATCTACGCCTATGCCCAGCTCAGCCGTGCAGACGAA
>DATBPY010000177.1:0-2415 GCA_036561085.1 Methylophilaceae bacterium
ATATTGGCGGCACTCGGGATGTTCTGCGCCAAGGCACCCAGATAGGCGATACCGCCCACACTACCCAATTCATTATTGTTTTCCAGCGCCTCTGCCACGGTGACCATATCGGCAGGCTTGCTATGCTCGACCAGACGGGAGATATGCATATAGATAAGGCGGTGGTCGTGGCGGTAGAAGTCATCTACGCCGATCAGATCGGCAATGCGATCCCACGCTTCGTTTTCCAGCAACAAGCCGCCCAACACCGACTGCTCGGCTTCTACGGAATGCGGGGGAAGTTTAAGGAACTCTAGGGTATCGTCAGCCATGGCAAATTATAGCATTGCAGATACGACCAATAGGCCGATTCTAACCATGCGTTTCCTCTTGATGCAACGATGTCCATAAAGCTGGAAAACCTGCCTGAAGGGGTTTAATCATTGAATTTGATAATGTATTAACTGCTGATAGAATCGCCTACATGGCACGTCCATCAAAGATTCCACGGCAAAGACCCACCCCCATCAGACCCGCCGGGAATGAAGCACAACGCCTGCAACAAGCGATCGCATTTCATCAAACAGGCCAGTTGGCACAAGCGCAATCGATCTACGAAGATATTCTAAGATCGCAACCCACGCATGTGGATTGCCTGCAATTGCTTGGGGTGATCGCCAGCCAAAAAGGTGATTATCAGCGTGCCGCAGATTTGATCGGCAAGGCAATCGAAATCACTCCCAACAATCCGGCTTTCTACGCTAACCGCGCTATCGCTCTAAGAGAGCTTAAACAACTAGAAGCGGCTGTCGCGAGTTACGATAAAGCTGTTGCGCTGCAGCCTGACTATGCCGATGCCTACTTCAACCGCGGTCTTGCGCTGCAAGAACTCAAGCACATGGAAGCCGCTGTCGCCAGTTACGATAAAGTCATTGCACTGATACCACATTCCGCTGAAGCTTATTACAACCGGGGGCTCGCACTCCAAGAACTCATGCAACTGCAAGCTGCTATTGCCAGCTACGATAGCGTCATTGCATTGACCCCGAACTCAGCCGGAGCTTATTACAACCGAGGTACGGCGCTGCAAACACTGAAACAATTCGACGACGCAGCGACCAGCTATGATCAAGCCATTGCGTTGCAACCGGACTATGCCGATGCTTATTTAAATCGCGCCATCACCTTGCAAGAATTGAAGCGATCAGAGGCCGCGCTTGCCAGTTACGATCAAGCCATCGCGCTCCAGCCCAGCTACGCCAAAGCGTGGTTCAACCGCGGCATCACATTAAAAGAGCTCGGACAACCGGAGGTTGCGGTTGCCAGTTATAGCCAAGCCATTGCACTGCAATCGAACTATGTGGAAGCCTATTCCAATCGTGGCCTCGCGTTACAAGAGCTCGGACAAACGGAAGCGGCTATCGCCAGTTACGACCAAGCCATTGCGCTGCACCCCGATTACGCCGAAGCCTACTGGAATAAATCATTAGCCTTGTTATTGAATGGCGATTTTGCTCAAGGATGGGAGCTATACGAATGGCGCTGGCAAAGAGAGTCTTTTACGTCGCCCCGACGCAACTTCCTGCAACCCCTATGGCTGGGCAAAGAAGCATTACAGGGTAAAACCATACTGCTACATAGCGAGCAAGGCTTGGGAGATGCGATACAGTTTTGCCGCTATGCCAAACAGGTTGCGGCACTGGGTGCGCGCGTGATCCTTGAAATAGAGAAATCCCTCATCGGCTTGCTACGCCAGCTTGAAGGCGTGGACGAACTGGTAGAAAGAGGCATGGCATTACCGGCATTCGACTTTCACTGCCCTTTGCTGTCATTACCGCTGGCCTTCAAAACAGACATGGAATCCATCCCGGGCAATCGACCCTATTTACGCAGTGATCCCGCAAAAATAACCTATTGGGCAAATAAATTAGGGCCTAAAGTAAAGAAGCGCGTGGGCATCGTATGGAGCGGCAACATCCTCCATAAGAACGACGCTAACCGTAGCTTGGTACTTGCAGAACTCATTGCGCAACTGCCGCAGAATATCGAATATGTGAGCCTGCAGAATGATGCGCGCGATGCAGACAAAACAACACTTGCCGCAAACATGCACATCAGACACTTCGGCAGTGAGCTGGCAGAGTTTACGGATACCGCAGCACTATGTGAATTGATGGATGTAGTGATTAGCGTAGACACCAGTGTGGCGCACTTGAGCGGCGCATTAGGCAAACCTACCTGGATATTATTGCCGCAGATGCCGGATTGGCGTTGGCTATTGAATGGAGACGGCAGCCTTTGGTATGCCAGCGCAAAACTCTATAGGCAAAAGACGGCGAGTGACTGGGATAGCGTACTTTCAAACGTAAAAGCTGATTTGATCAATGCGCTGGATCTAGGTTAAGACGCTGATTATATTGGGTGGCGGAGAGAGCG
>DATBPY010000178.1:0-3896 GCA_036561085.1 Methylophilaceae bacterium
GGAATCCGATATCCAACTTTACGGCGGCTTGAAGCTCACTGAAGCCGCACGGCCGGTGTTACGCGGCGAGCAGGATATCTGGTTACGTCGCGATGCCGAAGTCTCAAGCCGGAAAACCAGCAAGATCGAACGTGCCAGTCGTGCCAAAGAAGCTTTTGCCGGTGCCAACGACGACCCGTTATGGTTGTTGCTCAAAGCCAAGCGTATGGAGTTGGCAAAAGAACAGGGAGTCCCACCTTACGTCATTTTTCACGATAGTACCTTGCTGGAAATACTTAATCAGAAGCCGCAAACACTGGATGAGATGGGGCGCATCAGCGGAATAGGGCAGGCCAAACTGGCAAGATATGGCGATGCCTTTTTGAAAGAGATCGAAAATGCCACGAATGGAGCAGGTTGATGCAGATCTGGGTCGATGCCGACGCTTGCCCTGTCGTCATTAAAGAGATTTTATTTCGGGCTGCACAACGCGCCAGCATCATGACCACGCTGGTGGCTAACAAGTTGCTGCGTGTGCCGCATTCCCCATTCATCAGGGCACTGCAGGTGCCGCAGGGTTTCGATGTGGCGGATAACAGAATCGCTCAGGAAGTACAGCCGGGTGATCTGGTGATCACTGCGGATATTCCTCTGGCAGCGCAAGTGATCGAACGCGGCGGTCACGCGCTTAATCCGCGAGGCGAGCTCTATACGTTGGACAATATCAAACAACGTCTCGGCATGCGTAATTTCATGGAAGAGCTGCGCGGCAGCGGCGTTGATATCTCCGGTCCTGCCAGTTTTAACCAAAGCGATCGGCAGGCATTCGCCGCGCAATTGGATAAATTCATTCAGACAACAATACAGCGCTCTAGCAGAGCTTAGCGCCGCGCTTTCTGGTAAAATCGAGCTTTATTAAATACCCTCAATTTCTCATGCTTCGCATACGTGGTAGCGCTGCCCTTTCTTTCTTCCGTCTCGACAAGATTCTGACCGCGCTTAAGCCTGCCGTACCGAGAATCTCACACCTTTACGCAGAATTCTGGCACTTCGCCTGGTCCGATGGCGAACTAAGCGAAGCACAACAAGCCGTACTTTCCAAGATTCTCACCTATGGCCCGAAAATGGCTGAGGAGGCACCGCGTGGTGAGTTGTTTCTGGTGATTCCGCGCCCAGGCACTATCTCGCCCTGGTCGTCACGTGCCACCGATATTGCCCGGCATTGCGGGTTGGAGAGCGTTACCCGCTTGGAGCGCGGCGTCGTGTATTACGTGACCACCAGCGATGGCGCAGCGCTCTCTGATGATGAACAACAAGCATTAAAAACGGTCATTCATGACCGCATGACGGAAGCGGTATTTACCAGTTTGGAAGACGCTGCAAGATTGGTGGAAGCAGCGCAGCCGCAGCCATTGTCGGCAGTAGATATCCTGGGCGGAGGCAAGCCTGCGCTGGATGCGGCTAATGCAGAGATGGGGTTGGCGTTGTCTGCGGATGAAGTTGAATATCTGGTTGAAAATTTCACACGCATCAAACGTAACCCTACCGATGTCGAGCTGATGATGTTCGCGCAGGCGAATTCTGAGCATTGCCGTCACAAGATATTCAATGCCGATTGGGTGATCGACGGGGTGGCACAGGCGCAATCTCTGTTCGGCATGATACGCAACACGCATAAACTTCACCCCGGCAAGACCGTGGTGGCCTATTCCGATAACGCCTCGGTGGTGCAGGGCGGCATGACGCGCCGTTTCTATCCGCAGGCGGATGGTCGTTACGGCTACACTGAACAGGATACGCATTTCTTGATGAAGGTGGAGACCCACAACCATCCCACGGCGATTTCGCCATTCGCTGGAGCGGCTACCGGCGCGGGCGGTGAGATTCGCGATGAGGGTGCGACCGGTTCTGGTTCTAAACCCAAGGCCGGATTGACCGGGTTTTCGGTATCCAACCTGAATATTCCGGGGTTCAAGCAACCATGGGAAGGCGACTACGGCAAACCGGGACGTATCGCTTCGGCCTTGCAGATCATGGTGGACGGCCCATTAGGGGGTGCCGCCTATAACAACGAATTCGGCCGCCCCAACATCGCCGGATATTTCCGCACGCTTGAAATAGAGTCTGCCGGCGAAATGCGCGGTTACCACAAACCCATCATGCTGGCTGGCGGCATCGGCAATATCGCAGCACAGCACGCCAAAAAACATCCTATTCCGCCAAAAGCCACCCTGATTCAACTGGGCGGTCCGGCTATGCTGATCGGCCTCGGCGGCGGCGCGGCTTCCAGTATGGATACCGGCGCCAACGCAGAGAACCTGGATTTCGACTCGGTACAACGCGGCAACCCTGAGCTGGAACGCCGTGCGCAAGAAGTGATAGATCGCTGCTGGCAGATGAGTGAGAACAACCCCATTCTTGCCATACACGATGTAGGCGCGGGCGGCCTTTCCAATGCGTTCCCTGAATTGGTGAATGATGCCGGGCGCGGTGCTGTATTCCAGTTGCGCGATATCCAGAACGAAGCGCCGGGGATGTCGCCGAAAGAGCTCTGGTGTAACGAGGCGCAAGAACGTTATGTGCTGGCGATACTTCCAGAGAATCTTGAATTATTCAAACAGATCTGCGAGCGCGAGCGGTGTCCGTTTGCCATTGTGGGGCAAGCAACGGAACAGAAACAATTGATCGTTGCGGACGCCCACTTCGATAATAAATCTGTGGATATGGATCTGTCGGTGTTATTGGGCAAGCCACCGAAAATGACGCGTAACGTCATGCATCAAAAGCACAGCTTTCCTGCCTTCGAATTCGGCAACATCGACTTGAAAGAGGCTATAACTCGGGTACTGCATCTGCCGGGGGTCGCCGATAAGACTTTCCTCATCACCATAGGCGACCGTACAGTGACCGGCTTGGTGGCGAGAGACCCCATGGTAGGCCCGTGGCAAGTACCAGTTTCCGATGTGGCAGTCACCTTGGCGGGCTATCAGACCTATAGCGGTGAAGCATTCGCCATAGGCGAAAAAGCGCCGCTGGCGCTGGTGAATGCACCAGCCTCCGGTCGTATGGCCATAGGCGAAGCACTGACTAATATCGCCGCCAGCTTTATTGAAAATATCAGCGAGATCAAGCTTTCCGCTAACTGGATGGCTCCGGCGGGACACCCCGGCGAAGACGCTGCTTTGTACGACACGGTCAAGGCCGTCGGCATGGAATTATGCCCGGAGCTTGGAATCAGCATTCCGGTCGGGAAAGACTCCATGTCCATGAAGACGGTATGGGACGATAAAAATCAGAACAAGGCAGTGACTGCGCCGATCTCATTGGTCGTGACGGCATTCGCGCCGGTACTGGATGCACGGTTGACCATGACGCCGCAACTACGCGACGGCGATACGGTATTGGTACTAGTGGATCTGGGTCGCGGCAAGAATCGCATGGCTGGTTCCGCGCTGGCTCAGGTATTCAGCCAGACAGGCGACATCGCACCCGATCTGGATAGCGCGCACGACATGAAGACTTTCTTTGCGGGTGTGCAGATGCTCAACGGTCTGGGCAAGATACTTGCCTACCATGACCGTTCGGATGGCGGGTTATTAGTGACTTTGCTGGAAATGGCTTTTGCCGGGCATTGCGGGCTGGATGTCGAGTTGGGTGAAACTACTCTCATGCCGACGCTGTTCAGTGAAGAGCTGGGTGCGGTGATGCAAGTGCACACTTCCGATGTGAAGGCCGTGCTGGAAGTGTTTGACGGTATGGCGCAAGTGATTGCCAAACCGCAACCTGGAGAAAGCATCAAGATCAAATGCGGTGGTGAGATGGTGTTGAGTGAGTCTCGCATCAATCTGCATCGTATATGGTCGGAAACCACTTACCGCATGCAAAGCATGCGCGATAATCCGCAATGCGCACAGCAG
>DATBPY010000179.1:0-1556 GCA_036561085.1 Methylophilaceae bacterium
ATTATCTGACCATCCGCAAGCAGCTCAAAACACTATCACCCAAACTGCACGCGGCTCAGTAAGCAGTTAAATCAACCCTCGTTCCGAGAACGACAATACACCATTGCCGGCCACCACGAAGTGATCCAGCACTTTGACATCGACGAGCGCCAGCGCATCTTTCAGTACCTTGGTTAGCATTTCGTCAGCCCGGCTGGGCTCTGCCACACCAGAGGGATGATTATGCGCAAAGATCGCTGCAGCAGCATTGTGATGTAAAGCGCGTTTAACCACCTCACGCGGGTAAACGCTGGTTTGCGTAAGAGTCCCTGCAAATAACTCCTCGCTTGCGATCACCCGGTTCTGTGCATCCAGCAACAGCACCATGAACACTTCGCGTTTTAGCGCCCCAAGTTTGATGCGCAAATAATCGCGCACAGCAGCGGGTGAAGCCAGCACATCCCGTTGCTGCATCTCTTCGCGCAATGCCCGTTGCGACATCTCGAAAATAGCCTGCAACTGCACGAATTTGCTGCTTCCCATGCCATGTACTTGCGTCAGTTCATCGTGGTTGGCGGCGAAGATCGCGGTTAAGCTACCGAAACGACGCAGTAACTCACGCGCCAGGTCTACCGCGCTCATACCAGCCACCCCCATACGCAGGAAGATCGCCAGCAACTCGGCATCGGATAACGCAGTAGCGCCCTGAGCCAGCAGCTTCTCTCTTGGACGTTCGTCAGTGGGCCAGTCGGTAATCGCCATGAGATGACCTTTGGGTTAGAATGCCTTATTATCCAATGAAATAGCGTTTTATGCCTGCCGCTTCGCCTCCCCTTAAAAATATCCTGCTCGGCATCACCGGCGGTATCGCTGCTTACAAGGCTGCGGAACTGGTGCGTCTGCTGGTAAAACAGGGCATGGATGTACAGGTGGTGATGACGCAATCGGCCTGCCAGTTCATCACGCCCACCACCATGCAGGCACTTTCCGGCAAACCGGTACTGACCGACTTATGGCATAACGTCACCGGCAACGGTATGGCGCATATCGAGTTGGCACGGGCTGCGGATGCCATCGTCATCGCCCCTGCAAGCGCTAATTTCATTGCCAAGCTGGTACACGGTGCGGCGGACGATTTGCTCTCTACGTTGTGTCTGGCACGGGGGGAATGCCCGCTACTGGTAGCGCCCGCTATGAATGTGGAGATGTGGCAAAATCCGGCGACGCAACGCAACATCGCCCAACTTAAGCTCGACGGTATTATGCTGCTCGGGCCCGATAGCGGCGACCAGGCATGCGGTGAGAACGGCATGGGGCGCATGTCGGAACCGGCGATGTTGTTGAATGACATCATCGCCAGCCGCCAGCCAAAGATACTTGCCGGAAAAAAGATACTGATCACTGCCGGAGCTACCTACGAAGCCATAGACGTGGTGCGTGGCATCACCAATCTAAGCTCCGGCAAGATGGGCTTTGCGGTAGCCCAAGCGGCGCAGGAAATGGGCGCAGAAGTCACCATAATAAGCGGCGCCACCTGCTTTAATGCTGCATATTGCACCAGGATCAATGTCACCAGC
>DATBPY010000180.1:0-18829 GCA_036561085.1 Methylophilaceae bacterium
GTATCGTTAATACTGTCTTTTGATCGTTGTATTTTAATCAGTGGAGACATGATGGACCTGAACGACACCTTGAAATCAGCTGTATCACATGCGCTAGCCGGTGAGTGGGATGCCTCACACAAAATTGCACAAGAATACAACGACGCCATGGCCTGCTGGATACATGCGGTGTTGCATAAGATAGAGGGCGATGCATCGAACAGCCGTTATTGGTACGCTCGTACGCAAGGCCGTAACTACGAAGATTTCAGCGATACTCAACAAGAGTTGCGAGAAATAGCGCGCCTTCTGGATAGCGCTTGAACAAAGATTCCACTAAGCCGAATATCGGCCTATGATGAAGTTATTAAAACAGATTAGCGACAATACTGAGGAGAATCACCATGGCTAAAGGTCAGCTACGTAGTAACAAGGAAACGAAAAAACCTAAAAAAGATAAAGCAGCGGCGGCACCGGCAGGCACACTGATGGGTGCACCGAAAGCAGCACCTCCACAGAAACAAAAGCGTTAACTGTCTGTCATGTGCTGCTGTAACCAGCGCTCCAGCACACTTAATACATAATCTTTTTCATCTGCCGATAGTTCCCGCCCCGATGGGATGCGGTGCCATTTTTCCAGACATCCACGGCAACAACACGCCGTAGCGTGCTGAGCCACGAACACCGGGTGTCCGCGAAACGGAGTTTGTTTACCGTCATTGGCAATGACGGCCGGCATCAGGCGTTTGGTGATGAAATCCTGCGCATGAACCAGCATCGCCTCCAATCCTTTGCTATGCAATATGGCTAGCTCCTTCCCCCGCAGGCGGAAACTGCTACGGAATTTAGAGTGTGTCAGCGCGACGAATAGTTGATCCAAATCTCTCATCATTAATATTTTAGCGCCATGTATGTCATCACGTTGTCATCCAATGACCATAATATTCCACCGTTTTCCGTGAACCATATTGCGGGAAATAGTATCAAAGCGTCACCGGGACACAATCCCGACTTATTAAATATCCCAAAAGGAAAAGGTTTCATGACATTACAAGCTTCTGTTTTATCTAATCCGTCTCCGCTGAACGCGGTCTTCGACATGCTGAACCCAAAAGTTTCGGTACAAGAAATTGCTGTAGTGGTATCTATAGTAAGTAACCAGCAGGAAGAGCAGGCGGCCGAACGACAATATCTGGTCAGCCGTATAAATGATTTATGCGATTGCGTTTGAGTAGGGGTTTTTTGACTAGATTGGAATAGATTCAGTACAAGAGCGCACCGCTTTAAAACTTAAGGTTTAAGCGCTCTCGGCCATCTTGAGTTGCAAACTCAACCGGTAATGCCGGTTGGCTTCCTCTGTTTTTCCCAATTGTTCCATCATCTGCGCTAATGCCAGATGCGCGGCGCTCCCGGCTTTAACACTGATGCTGGCTTCCAAATAGCTTTGCGCCTTGCCCCAGAGCTCCTGGCGCATACAAAGTTTACCCAACGACAACAACAACCCTGCATCATTATGATGTTGGGTAAGCCAGAATTCGGCTTGTTTTAGCTGTCTGGCTACATCTTTGTCTGCACATTCACCGTAGAATTCCGCCAGTGTACTATTCCACTGTTTAGTCAGGCTCATCTCCACGGTCTCTGCGGCTTGTAGCGGTGCCCTTGCATGCACAAAATGCTTGGCTGCGGCTAGCGCCAAATAGCTATCCAGCCGATCATCTTCCGGGGTCTTTTGCCATTGTTTGTTCAAATTGGCCACATCGTCTGCATTGCGATCCAAGAGTGCCAGGTATGCCTGGCGTTTCCATTGTGTTGCGATGAAAGGTTCAATGCCATTGCGTTTTTGCAGTTGGTCTATTAACTCCAACACCTGTTCCCAATTACCTAATTGGCGTTGTACTTTCAATTCCAGTAACAACACCGGCAGATGCTTGGCATCGCGTTTTTCCATCTGGCGTACGATGCCTAGAGCTTCACTAAAGTGGCGCTGATCGAGCAATAGTTCGGCTTGGGACAACAAGCGCGCCATTTCGTTATCGGGCGCAAGGCGCTCGCATTCTGCAAAGTAAAAGTCGCGGCGATCGAAGTTCTTGAGTTTGTGCGCGGAACGCGCCGCGATCAGAATAGGGATGAGTGGTTCTGCACCCAATTCCAGCGCATTTTCGGCAGATTTTCCGGCTTGGCCGAAACGGCCTTCGGCTAATGCAGTGATACTTTCCATAAGTGCTGCATTCGCCTGTTTCTGGCGGCGTTCCGACTTGAAAGCTTGCACATTCTCCGGTAGATGCATGGTATAGAACACCAGGCGTAGCAAGCCGTAAACCAATAGAAAGGTCAGCGTTACCAGCAACAGGAACATACTGGTAGAAAGCTCGATACGATAAGGCGCCTGTACCAGCAACAAATAACCGTTACTCGCACCTATGGTCAACGGAATCAGCGCGGCGGCAATGACCACCAACAATAGCCAGACCAGCAGTTTCATTTACTGCCTTTTTGCAAGAATAGCTTGTAGCGACTGGCAGCGTTAAGGGTATCGCTGATGTCAGGCAACTGTATGGAGATGCTGCTGCTCGCTAATTGGTGCATGGTGGTGATGGTATTCTGCACTGTGGTATCGGAAGTATCAAAATGCTGTTTGATCCAGCTTTCTGCCGCACTCAGGTCGGCACGATAAGTCGCTTCATCGCGCTGCAATAGGGCGATGCGAGCAGTTAATAATCTAAGACGTAGATTCTCGCGCAGGAAAAAAGTTTGCTCAGGCGTCAATAATGGCGGTTCGGGATGATCTATGCGTTCTATGCGTATCAGTTGTCGTAGATCCTGCCACACCTCGCCTGCCAGTTGCTGCCAGCGACCAGCTTGATAATCCGGCGCGATCGGTTGCCCATCCACGCGAGGATGATGCTCGCTCATCAGCGGTAGTTTCTCCACCTCTCCTGCTATCACCTCCAGGCGTAAGCTGGCGCCCACCACATCTACCGCAGGTAAAGCCTGTAAACGCGTGATATCTTTGGCCAACTGTTTACGTAATTGAATCGCCTGCGGCTTATCCAACTGTTGCAAACGATTATCGGCAGTCTGCATGGCTATTAAGGCGGTTTTGGGGTTATCGGCCAGTTGCAATTGTTCGCTGGCGATCACCAACAATTGCTCCACTTCTGAGATAGTGCGTTCTTCGCGGTTGTTAGCGAACTCGGCATAGAGCGTCTGCAAAGCTTCCAATTGATCTTGCGACTCGGCAAGCTTTTGCTCTATGACCGCCAGGCGCGCCGTAGTTTGATCCACTTTTTCTTCTGCCTGTTTGGCGGTGACTGTGCTTTCCACATTTCGCATGTCGAAACTATTGAGCTTCTGGCTCAACGACATTTCCATCGCAGTCAATCGTTGACGGGTATCCAGCCATTGCCAGGCCAGCAGTGCAATGGCAATGACCGCGATCACCAGTGCCGGTGACAGCAGTCGTAACAAGTTCTGCGGTTGAGAGGGCTGTACTTCCATCATTAGTTCTCGATCATCACTTTCCGCCAGTTTCATGCCATGCGATCAGCGCCTGCAACATACCTGCATCACCCAAATCCTGTGCTACGATCACCTGAAATCCATGTTTGATCGCATTTTCGGCGATGCGGACATGGTTAACGAATAGGGCTATTTCCATCAACCAGGGATTCGCTTCCACATATTCCAGTAAATAGCGCAAGGCCTCGCTGCTGGTGACGATAATGGCGTGCAGGTGTCCATTTTGCCACAAGCCATGTAGTTGGGTGATGTCAAGAGAGGGAGTAATGCGCCGGTAGCTCTCTGCAAACACGACCTCTGCGCCACGCTTGATCAATTGGGCGGCAAGCACATCGCGGCCACCCACCCCCCGAAAGATCACAAAACGTTGGCCTTTTACTGCCTTCATCTCCGGCAATTTCAATAAGCTTTCGGAATCGAAACGCTCAGCCGGAGTAAGCACTTGCTCGACACCAAAGCCTTTCAACTCTTGAGCAGTCATGGGGCCGATAGCCGCCCATTTCAGGTCGGCGGGCAGTGCGCGTTGCGACAATAAACGCTGCATTCCATGCTGCACTGCATTGCTGCTGATGAAGATGGCCCAGTCAAAGTTTTCGAGATCGGCCGCGACAACATCAAATGTCGTGTAATCATCCAGCCCGACGATCTCCAGCAATGGGTATAACAACGGCTCCCCCCCTGCCTGACTTATCATCTCAGCCAGCCCCTGCGCTTGCTGCTGAGGGCGGGTGATGACGATGCCGCAGCCGGTGAGAGGCTTACGCAATGGTACTGGCAAAACGGTACATGGCAAGACTACCGAGCAGGTTAGGCAGCAAATTCACCGGTTTGCCGTCGGTGAGGATCAGTCGTTCGCGAACCTGAATGCCGTGCCCGGCGCAAAATTCATCGAAATCGTGAATGGTACACATATGCACATTCGGCGTGTCGTACCATTGGTAAGGCAAATTCCTGGAAACCGGCATGTTGCCGACCACAATGGACAAGCGATGTTTCCAGTAACCGAAATTAGGAAAGGTGACGATGACTTCCTTACCTACTCGCAACATCTCCTGCACGATATGCTCGGTGTGGTACACCGCTTGCAGAGTTTGCGACAGGATCACCACATCGAACGACTGTGCCTCGAAACCGGAGAGGCCGTCTTCCAAGTCCATCTGAATCACGTTAATTCCGTTTTTGACGCAGGCCAGCACATTGGCATCGTCTTTTTCTATGCCGTAACCTGTGATATCAAGGGCGCCGCGCAGATAGCCCAATAGTGAGCCATCGCCGCAACCCAGATCCAGCACTTTGGATTTGGGAGTGATCCAGCGCGCAATGGCGGCAAAATCGCGGCGTTCCGTTGCGGCTTGAATGAAATTCGGCGCGCTCATGCCACTCGCTCCAGATAAGCGCGTATCACCGCGTGGTAATGTGTGTCGGGCATAAGGAAAGCATCATGCCCATGCTGTGCGGTCAGCTCAGCGTAGCTGACGCGACGCTCATTCTCCAGCAAGGCTTTCACAATCTCGCGCGATCTTGCAGGCGAAAATCGCCAGTCGCTGGTAAACGACACGATCAGGAATTCTGCTTGCGCTACCTTTAGTGCGGCACTTAGATCGCCATCGAACGCAAGTGCAGGATCGAAATAATCCAGCGCCCGCGTCATACGCAAATAGGTATTGGCATCGAACTCACCGGCAAACTTATCGCCTTGATAGCGCAAATATGATTCCATTTCGAACTCGACATCGAAACTGTACTCGACTTCTTCATGCTTAAGCTTGCGCCCGAATTTCTCGCCCATCGCATCGTCGGAAAGATAGGTGATATGTCCCAGCATTCTTGCCAACCTTAGCCCACGCCTCGGCACCGCGTTATGCCCATAAAAATCGCCGCCGTAAAATTCAGGATCGGTCAAAATCGCTTGGCGCGCCACTTCGTTGAATGCGATATTCTGTGCCGTCAGGTTGGGTGCAGCGGCGATCACCAGAGCATGACGTACGCGTGCGGGATAACTCAATGTCCATTGCAGTGCCTGCATGCCGCCCAGACTACCGCCCATTACCGCCGCAAATGCATTGATGCCCAAATGATTCGCTAGTCTCGCTTGCGCGGCGACCCAGTCTTCTACCGTCACGACAGGAAAACTGGAGCCCCACGGTTGGTTAGTGGCCGGATTGATACTCATTGGACCTGTGGAACCGTGACAGCCGCCGAGGTTATTCACGCCGATAATGAAAAAACGGTCGGTATCCAGCGGCTTGCCTGGACCTATGATGTTGTCCCACCAGCCCGGATACTTATCGTCTTCGCTATATTTGCCCGCCAAGTGGTGCGTGCCGGACAAGGCATGACATACCAAAATAGCATTGGAACTATCCGCATTGAGTTTGCCGTAGGTTTCATAGATCAGGTCGAACGCGGGCAATACCGCCCCTGATTTCAGCGTAAGCGGTTCGCTGAAATGTGCGGTTTTCGGCGAAACAACGCCAACTGAAGAAGATTCGGACATTCGGCAATTATACTATGGTCATAGAAGCCCTGAACATGTGGCTCCTAGCTTTGCTATCGCATAGCCTGGGGATTAGTCGAATCAGGGTCAAATCGGCTATAATTAGGTTAGTAATTTGCCAAATTAAGGATCTCATCATGCGCCTCGAAGTTCACCTGCACGCTCATCTGGAATTGTGCGAAGGTGTCAGCCGCAAACAGGTTGAGGCCGCGCTACGTCCGTTGTTCGACTATCTGGATGTAGATCACATGGGCGAAATCGAAAGTCTGGAAGAAAATCAACCCGGTATCGTCTATCACCAGCGTGATTTCGGACTGGAGATCTGTTGCACCATGGAAGTAGGCAGCAATTTCTTTGCGGCCCTGGAAAAAGCCATGAATAACATGGGACGTTTGCTGGAACAGGCAACCACCGTGGAAGTGATCGTTTACCACGAAGATGGCCGGGACGAAAATCAACTGATCTTTGTGGGGCCCACCGGCGCCGCCATTTACGATGCACAGCGTCGCCGTATGGCCGAAGAGATCAGTCTGTTATTGCGTCGCCATTTCGATGAATCTGCTACCAATGAAGTATTGGCGCTGGTCAATAACCTGTTTCGTCGCGAACGCAAAGGCGAGCTTACTAACGACGACATCATGGAAGATTTGCCTTCGACGCAGATGCCGACCAGCATCGGCCGCCGCCGCCTGCACTAACCCTGCTTTTTCCCTGCGGTAACCCGTAATATTCCTGCCAAGTCCGGGATTGAGCCGACCTCGGTAAATCCTGCTGCCAATAACAATTGCTGTACTGGTTCAGCCTGGTCGTAACCGTGCTCCAACATCAACCAGCCTTGCGGATTTAAGTGTCGCGCCGCTCCGGCAATGATGTGACGTATGCTGTCCAATCCATCCTTACCTGAAGCCAATGCTTGCGATGGTTCGAAACGCAGATCGCCTTGCGTCAAATGTATATCCTGATCTGCAATATACGGCGGATTGCTGACGACGATATCAAACGTTTCGCCGCCCAATCCGCCAAACCAATCACTTTGCAGCAAAGCCAGATTGGCGGCGCCCAGGTTGCGTTTGTTTTCCTCCGCGATCTGGAGCGCAGCCGAAGAGGTGTCTATTGCTGTTAACTGAGCTTGCGGCCGCAGCAATGCGATACTGATGGCGATGGCACCGCTACCGGTACCCATATCCAGTATCTTACAAGGCTGCTCGGTTGGGATTTTGGCCAGTGCGGCTTCTACTAGAATCTCGGTATCAGCGCGCGGAATCAACACCTGCGGCGACACTTTGAATTCAAAACCATAAAAATCGCGTTTTCCTACGATGTAGGCCACGGGTTCACCATGCAGTCTTCGCTTCAGCAATATATCGAACGCCGCAAGGTATTCGTTCGGAAGAATTTCGTCGCCGTGTGCGATCAGCCAGGCACGGGTCGCTGTCGGCAGCACCGCGTGTAGTAACGATTGTGCTTCAATACCGGCAGTTGAAGCTTCTAGCGCCAGCGCTTGCACCAACTGTTGCTGGGCGGTTGCCAGATTCTGCGATATTCGTTTCAAAGATTCCTGCTCCTGAACTTACGGTAGCACCATTTTAGCCTAACTTACGGACACAATATTTGCCCGATTTTGCGGGTTTTCTTGATTGCTTTCGCTACGCCAAGCCGCTACTCTTGTGGCTTAATCATCAAGGAACGACCGCAATGCAAAACCCTTTGTTGCACTTCGCCAGCTTGCCGCTTTTCGACCAGATAAAACCGGAACATGTCACGCCGGCTATCTCCCAGTTATTGGAGGAAAGTCGCGCACTTATTAAAAAACTTGAAATGGATAGCGCTACACCGAATTGGGATAATTTCGTGCGCCCCATGGATGATGCGGAAGAGCGTTTGAGTCGCGCATGGGCGCAAGTTTCACATACCAATTCCGTGGTCAACACCCCGGAATTGCGGGAAGCTTATAACGCCAATCTCAGTCAACTCACCACATTTTTCGCGGATGTCGGGCAGAATGAAGCTTTATATGCACGCTACAAACAATTGCGGGCGCAACCCGAGTTTGCACAGCTTAGCGGGGCACAAAAAAAGATCGTGGAAAACGAGTTGCGTGATTTTCGCTTGGGGGGCGCTGAATTACCTGCCGACAAGAAAGTACGCTTTAAAGCGATACAGGAAGAGCTCTCCGCTTTGACTGCGAAGTTCGAAGAGAATGTGATGGATTCCACCGATGCTTTCGCTTTATTTGTGGAAGATGAAGCCGAATTAGCCGGCATTCCCGCCGATGTATTAGAAGCAGCGGCCGCTGCTGCTAAAAAAGAACAAAAATCCGGCTGGAAGCTGACCTTGCATTTACCCTGCTATATGCCGGTGATGCAGTATGCGGAAAACCGGGCACTGCGCGAAAAACTTTATTTTGCTTACGCTACGCGCGCAGCAGAGTTCGGGAAGCCCGAATTGGACAACACCGGCCTCATCGACCAGATCCTCACATTACGCATGGAAGAAGCTCAGCTATTGAGTTACGCAAACTTTGCAGAACTTTCGCTTGCCGCCAAAATGGCCAAAGATCCTGCGGAGGTGCTGGATTTTCTGCGCAATCTGGCGTTGCGTGCCAAACCTTTTGCCGCAAAAGACATGGCCGATCTGGAAAATTATGCCGACAAGCTCGGCCTGGATCAGTTGCAAGCTTGGGACGTAGCCTACGTCAGCGAAAAATTACGCGAACAGCGTTATGCATTTTCCGATCAGGAAGTAAAACAATATTTTCCTGAAGACCGTGTCTTGCAAGGCCTGTTCCGAGTCATCAACGGGCTGTATGGCGTCGAAGTACGCAAAGCAAAGGCCGCCGTGTGGCATGCCGATGCCAGCTTTTATGAGATCGTCGGCAAAGACGGTCATCTCATAGGCCAGTTCTATATCGATCTCTATGCCCGGGATAAGAAACGTGGCGGCGCTTGGATGGATGATGCCATCACCCGCCGCCGCAAAGCACACGGCATAGAAACGCCAGTAGCATTTCTCACCTGTAATTTCTCCGCGCCTGTCGGCGACAAGCCGGCCTTATTCACTCATGATGAAGTCATTACCTTGTTCCATGAGTTCGGTCACGGATTGCATCACCTGCTGACTAAGGTCGAAGAATATGGAGTATCCGGTATCAGAGGAGTGGAATGGGACGCCGTGGAACTCCCTAGCCAGTTCATGGAAAATTTCTGTTGGGAATGGGATGTCCTGCAACACATGACGCAGCATGTAGATAGTGGAAAACCCTTACCGCATGCGCTGTATGAAAAAATGATCGCTGCCAAGAATTTCCAGGCGGGGATGCAAGCTGTGCGCCAAGTGGAGTTCTCGCTGTTCGATATGTTGGTACATAGCCAGTTTGATCCAAATAGCTCTCAGCAGACCCCATTACAACTGCTGGAACAAGTGAGAGACGAGGTAGCGGTGGTGCGTCCTCCCGCCTATAACCGCTTCCCAAACAATTTCACCCACGTGTTTGCCGGCGGTTATGCAGCGGGCTATTACAGCTATAAATGGGCGGAAGTATTATCGGCGGATGCATACAGCCTGTTTGAAGAAAACGGCGGTCTTAATGCAGATATCGGCCAGCGTTTCTGGGATGAGATTCTGTCTCAAGGTGGTTCTCGCCCGGCACTGGAATCATTCATTGCTTTCAGAGGCCGCGAACCTTCGATCGACGCTTTGTTACGCCATAACGGGATGGTAGCAGAAGCCCTGGGATAGATCGCGCTAGAAAACTAAGACTTACCGGCTTTGGCCTTGAATTCGGTCTTGGTCTCGAGCACGGTTTGATTCCGCGTCTGATCCTGCATTTGTTCTGTAATATCGTGCTGTGTTTGCACGGCAGCAATGCGTTTGCCCGCGCCATCAAGGATAGGAGTGGCCTCAAAATTGAGGTAGCGCCGCCTGCCACGAAGTTGGAACCAGCCCTCGGCACGAAAGGTATCTCCCGCATACTCTGCTTTGGAGGAACTGCCATAGTAGTTTGGAACTTCGTCGTGGCGATAACTCACGATCAAATTCGCTAAGCATGGTCGTGCAGCAGGATAGAATCCGCGCCACACTTCCTTAGTGCCGACAATGTCGGCTGCTTTGACCCCGGTTAACTCCTCCATAGCCGCATTCCATGCGCGTACAGTGTGCTCTGCATCGATAACGAAGGTGGCAACATTAACGCCTTGTAACGCACCGGTTAGCAAAGCCTGCTCTTCCCGTAAACGCGCCTGCGCATTCAAGTAAGTAGTCACTTCACGACCTAACATCACCAACGCTTTGCGCCTGCCGTCTTTCTCGAACAGCGGCTTCATGGAAATATGCATCACCTTGCGCGTTCCATTCGGCTGCGCCAGGAACTCTTCTGTAATGGAAGCTTGCCCGCTAAGCCAAGCTTGTTCGCCTGCCTCCATGCATCGCAACAATATCTCCTGGAGCGAAGGTGTCAACAAAGCCGCGATTTCTCTAACCGTTTTTCCTTGCCACGGTTTATTAGCCAATTCAAACGTCTGTAGTGCAGCCTGATTTACGCTCAACCATCGGCCGTCACTATCTTCAAAGACGATCAGATTGGGAGAGGCATCAATAAGGGTACGCAGGCGAAATTCGCTTTCTCTGAGCGCATTGATGATCTCCTTTGGGTTGGTGACTCTCCACCAGCGCCCAAGGACCGCATAGACATTTCCATTTTCATCGCGGAGCGGGGTGTAGAAGGTATCGAAGAAATGCTCACTGCCATCGGGCAACATGATGCAGTCGCGTTCATGTGATATTGCTTCACCGGAAAGCGCGATGCTTTCGTCCTGATGAAAGCCGCGCCAACCTTTTTCTGAGTTCCCGAGGCACATGTCTTCAGGCCAAAAATCAGTGTCGGGTTTACCTATCAGGTCTTGTGGTCGAAGATTAAGCATTGCGGCGAATTCGGAATTGACGCGTAGATAGCGATGCTCTGCATCTTTGACGAAAATCCAGTCCGTACGGTCATCAATGGCAAACTGTAGTAAATCTTCTATCCACATTTTTTCACTCATGAATATTTTCTCTTCCACAACATACAGCAGTTAGAACTGCGGAATCTATAATACATGGTCGCTTCAAGATGCACCTTTCATATACTAAAAATACTTTATACATGATAGCGATAGATTGATAATACATCCTACGGACTTTAATTAGTTACACCTAATCATATTCACAAAAAATGATGAAACTTGCCACCTGGAATGTCAATTCACTTAACGTACGTTTGCCGCATGTTCTGGACTGGCTGGCGGCCAACCAACCGGATGTGTTGTGTCTGCAAGAAACCAAGCAGGAGGATAGCAAATTCCCCTACGCAGAATTATCGCAGGCAGGCTATCAAGCTATCCATCACGGGCAGAAAACATACAATGGCGTAGCTATTCTAAGCCGCCATCCTCTCACGCAAATACAAACCGATATTCCCGGTTTCGCAGATGAACAAAAACGTATCATCGCAGCCAATGTGGGCGATATACGCCTAGTATGCGCCTACATCCCCAACGGGCAGGCAGTAGATTCCGACAAATATTTTTATAAGCTGAAATGGCTGAAGGCACTCAGCGCATGGCTTGCCGAAGAGTTAGCGAAATACCCGAAACTGGTGTTGCTGGGCGACTACAACATCGCGCCGGAAGACAGGGATTGTCATGATCCTGCGGCTTGGGTGGGGCAGATACTCGTCAGCCCGCTAGAGAGAGAAGCCTTTCAGCTGCTATTAGGTTTAGGATTGACGGACGCTTTCCGCTTGTTTGAACAAGCGGACAAAAGTTTTAGTTGGTGGGATTACCGCATGATGGGATTTCGCCGGAACTTTGGCATGCGTATAGACCATATCCTGCTCTCCCAATCATTAGTGAAAAACTGCACCGCATGCTGGATAGACAAAGCGCCACGCAAACTGGAACGACCTTCGGATCATGCGCCGGTAATCGCTGAATTAGAATATTGAGATACCAAAGTAATGACAATAAAAAACGGAGCCTAAGCTCCGTTTTTTAAACTAATGATGCCTACTAATTACTTAGCAGCTGGTGCAGCAGCGTCATCCTTCTTTTCTGCTTTCTTAGCTTTCTTAGCCTTCTTGGCTGGAGCAGCTGGCTTTTCAGCCTTAGCAGCGTCAGCAGCTGGTGCAGCGGCAGCAGGAGCGGCGGCTGGTGCTGGAGCAGCAGCAGGAGCGGCAGCATCAGCAGCGAAAGCGTTAACAGAAACGGTAAACAGACCAGCGATCAGTGCGGCAACAAACTTGTTCATGGTTTTTCCTTAAAATAAAAAAGTTGAAACTAAAATTGGAAATGCAATCTAAAATCCACCCCATGCATTCCAGTGCTGCACAATATCCATATAACCTTTCGTGAACCTTTCATGCGTGTATTAATTGTTGAAGACGACCCTACCCTGGCAGACGGCCTGATCCGGTCGCTCACGCAGTCCGGCCATGCGATCGACAGCGCCAGCAACGGCGAACAGGCGAACCTGATGCTGCAGGAATCCATTTACGACTTGGCTATCCTTGACCTGGGGCTCCCTAAACTGGACGGCCTTGAGGTCCTGCGCCGTTTAAGAGGCCGCGGCGGACGCACGCCGGTGTTGATTCTTACTGCTCGCGATGCAGTGGAAAGTCGGGTGCAAGGCCTGGATGCCGGTGCCGACGACTATCTGACCAAACCGTTCGATCTCGTTGAACTGGAAGCACGTATCCGGGCGCTGATACGGCGCGGTCAATTAGGCAGCAATGCGGCATTGAGTTGCGGCAACCTGAGTTTCGATACGGCCGGACATCGGGCTTTGTGCAATGGCGAAGCGATCGAGTTGTCTGCGAGAGAATTAGGGGTGCTTGAGATACTAATGTTGAGGCAAGGCAAAGTCGTCAACAAAGAACAGATCATGGAAGCACTGTGTAACTGGGACGCGGACATTGGCGATAATGCGATCGAAGTCTATATCCACCGCCTGCGCAAGAAACTGGAGCTTTCCGGGGCGCGTATACGCACTATCCGTGGTTTGGGGTATTTATTAGAGCATGAATAAACAAATCTCACTGCGACGGCAGTTGTTATTTTGGCTGATCATTTCGCTCACACTGATTTTGAGTATAGGCGCGGTGGCTTCCTATTACCGGGCATCTTATTTTGCGAATCTGGCTTATGACCGCTCCTTGTTCCGTGCGGCACTTGCATTAGCCGACCAGGTTGAAGTGATCAGAGGGCGTGTATACGTTGATTTGCCGCAAGAAGCACTTGATCTACTGGAATACGACAAAGATGACTGGATCTATTATCAGGTGACCGGACCTAACGGTGAATTGGTGGCTGGCGACAAAGGTCTACCTACCCCAACGCAATTACCGCTAGCGGGCAAGCATATCTATTACGATGCAGTATTCGATGACAAACCGGTGAGGGTCACCGCATTTTCTTTACCGCTCACGGGAACCAGCGCAGATGGCGATGTTCTCGTACAAGTAGCGGAAACACTTTCCAAACGCGAAACCATGGTGAGAGAGATCATGGAGGCGACCATTATGCCGCAATTGCTGATCACACTTCTCGCCACGCTACTCATGCTATATGGCGTTAAGCGCGGTCTATTGCCGCTTGATCGATTACGCGTGGCGCTCAGCCAGCGCTCGCATCGCGATCTAAGGCCGGTACCTGAAGCGGGTGCGCCACTGGAAGTACAGCCGTTATTAATTGCCATGAACGATCTGATGCAACGTGTGCATGAAGCCATCGGGTTGCAGCAGCGTTTTATTGCAGATGCTTCCCACCAGTTACGCACACCCTTGGCCGGTCTACAAACACAGGCTGAAATGGCTTTGCGTGAACAAGATCCGGAAGCTGTGCGTAATGCCTTGGAGCATATTCGTGCCAGTACGGTCAGACTTTCACATTTGATCCATCAATTATTGTCGCTGGCACGCGTAGAACCTGGCTCGGGACGCGACATGGGTTTAGCAGCACTGGATCTGACTGCGCTGGCACGTGAAGTGACCTCTGAATGGGTAAGTCCTTCGCTGGCAAAACAGATCGATTTAGGATTTGAGGCAGGAACCGACCCGGTGATGATTTCCGGCGATGCCATATTACTGCGCGAAATGTTATCCAATCTCATCGATAATGCTATCCAGTACACGCCGGCAGGAGGTGAAGTCACGGTACGCGTGATGCAAGAACACGACCATGCAATGCTGGTCGTCGAAGACAATGGCATCGGTATTCCACAATCTGAACGGGAACAGGTATTTGAACGTTTCCACCGGGTTTCGGATAGCAACGGCATAGGCTGCGGTTTGGGCTTGGCTATCGTGCGAGAAATCGTGCATGCGCACGATGCCGAGATAACACTCAACCCCGGAGCTGAAGATAGAGGTACTCGCGTTGAAGTAAAACTACCGCTGAGTGTGGTTATCTAACGGCTACCTGACCTTGATCTCAAGTTGCTTTAGCTTGCGATAAAGGTGCGTACGCTCCAGTCCTACGGCATCTGCCACACGACTCATATTACCGGCGGCCTTGGCGATCTGGTGTTCAAAATACAAACGCTCGAACTGATCTCTCGCTATACGTAAAGTTTGATCCAAGGATATCGGTACCGTCATCGTGACCGCTTCCGATTGGGGAACAGGTTGCTCCAAACCTTCGAACTCCTGCAATACACGTTGCACATCTTCGGCTTTGATGACATCTCCTAAACATCCGAGCACCAGTCTTTGCACAACGTTTTCCAGTTGCGCCAGATTTCCCGGCCATGAAGCATTCCGTAACATATTCAAGGCCGCCGTATCGAACTCGCGATACCCTACCGCATCACTAGCACTGACGTGATCGCCCAAGGCGCGTGCGAGTTCAGGGATGTCCTCCCTATGATCGTCCAAAGCAGGGATACGCACCGTGAGTGAACCGACCGCTTGCAATAAAGCATCATCAAACTGATGCGCAAGTACCATCTTATGCAAGTCGCGCGAAGTAGAGCACACGATACGCACATCATATTTATCGTATTTCTGCAGCAATAGCAGCAAACCTTTTTGCTGATTGTGATTGAGCTCGGATATCTCATGGCAGAACAGCAAGCCGCCTTGCGCTTGTTCCAATAGCTCCAATGGCACCTGTACAAGTTTTTCATTATTTTCCAATACCACCCACGGCGTATCCGCCTTATGCAGAGCATGAGCGCACAATTCAACTCCGCAACCTTTGGCACCGATCAGTAATAAAGGAGTTTTTAATTCTGCTGCATGTTCAAGGCGTTGACGCAATTCCAGTATAGGCGCGCTTTTACCGAGATTTATCAGGCTCAGCATTTGTTGAGGCATGCGTTCACCGTGCTTGAGCGCAGCACCTACGGTTTTCAGCAATTTTTGCAGGGCGATCGGTTTTTCCAGAAAATCAAAAGCTCCTATGCGTGTCGCCTCCACTGCTGTATCCACTGTGGCATGCCCCGACATCATCACTACCGGCATGGTGAGCAAACCACCGCTACCCCATTCCTTCAATAAGGTCACACCGTCACAATCGGGCATCCAAATGTCCAGCAGCACTAGATTGGGCTGTTGTTGCTGGCGATAATCGCGGGCCTGCGCCGCGTTCTCCGCCAATACCACGTGGTAACCCTCATCCTCCAGAATATCTCGCAATAGTTCGCGTATCCCTACTTCATCATCTACCACCAAAATGTGACGGGCACTCATGCTACCGGCTCCAGATGCGCTTCTGTTAAGGGCAAAGCGATAGTGATCGCCGCACCGCCTTCTTCACGATTTTTTATTTGTATCTCTCCCTGATGCTCTTCCACAATTTTTTTCACGATAGCCAAACCTAAACCTGTACCGTGATGCTTGGTTGTAACGTATGGTTCGAACGCGCGCGTAATCAGATCCTCTGGAAAACCGCTGCCGTTGTCGGCAATAGTGAGCCTGATCATGCCATTCCTTTTTATGCTGCTGATCACGATGCTGGGTTCCGATTTTTCATGCAACGCATCCTGTGCATTCTGTAATAGATTATGCAATACCTGCCGCAACATGGTGGCGTCGCCGCGTACCACAGCCGTGGTTTTAGGGATGTCCAGATGGATCTTGATACCTGAGGGCTCATACAAAGCTAAAACCTCCATGATCAACCCATTGATATCCAACTGCGATAGATTCAAAGCCGGAGCGCGTGCATATTCACTGAATTCGTTGACCATGCTTTTTAGCGCAGTGACCTGGCTAACGATGGTATGAGTGGCGCGCTGCAACACTTGTGCATCGGCGGTATCCAGTTTACCTGTAAGCTTGTGTTCCAGGCGTTCCGCGGAAAGCTGGATGGGGGTGAGCGGATTCTTGATCTCATGCGCCAGACGTCTCGCCACCTCGCCCCAGGCAGCATTGCGCTGCGCCTGTATCAGATTGGAAATATCATCGAACACGACGACGAAACCGCTATCGCTGCCCTCAGGCAAACGACTGCCTCGCACTAGCAATACCTGTGTACCGTGCTGCCCGGAGATTTCGAGTTGTTCTTGCCATTCGGGAATACCCGACTCATGCAAATGCGCCATCACTGCGCTCGTAAAGGTTTTCAGCGCCGGATACTTTTCTGCAAATAAAGGTAAAGGCACTTGCTGTACAGAATCTGCAGAGATCCCCAGAATTTGTGCTGCTGCTCGATTACAGGCACGCACGCTGTAGTCATCATCCAAGGCCAGCACGCCGGAGGACAAATTAGCAAGGATGGCTTCCAGATAACCTCTGGCCGCTTCGATCTCACTGCGATGTTTATCCGTGGCCAGCGTGGCTTCGCGTAATTGTTTGGTCATACTATTAAACGAGAGCACCAGAATACCCAACTCATCCTTGCCTTGCGCGGGCAGCACAATGTCGTAATTACCGCTGGCGATCGCCCGCGTACCTTCAGCAAGAAGGCCCAGCGGAGCTGAAAGCCTTCGGCTCAAAACAAAAGCGAACGATACCGCCGATAGCATAGCCAGCATCAGCACCAAGGTGAGCGTGAGGGCAAATACCTGTTTAAGCGCGTCGCGCGAGAAAGACAGTTCCTGATAATCCTGATATACCGCTTGCACCGATTCCGCAGTATCGGAAAGTGCCTTAGGCACCGGCGTCATCAGTTGCAGCAGGCGCGACTCACCATGTAAATCCTGCGTATTGACTGGCGCAATGACTCTTAAATAAAGACCTTTGCCGGAAATGGGGTCTATCTCGCCATGGGCTCGTTGTCTTGATTTTCTGATCTGTTCGATACTGGGCAACTCCGGTAGGAAACTGGAGGAGTCACTGCTGGAAAAAGCCAGGATACGACCCTGAGGCGTCAGCAACACGGCATCCTGGACACCGGACTTTTCTCTCAGATCGTTCAACGCACTCACTTGGCTGCCGATTCCCTGTAATGCGAGCGAAGCCGCCATATTCTCGCTCTTGTCTTCCAGGTCATGCAGCATAATATCCAGCGTACTCTGCCCTAGCTTAAGACCGCCTTCCAGTGCTGCTTCCACTTTGACGTTGAACCAAGATTCGATGGCACGGGTAAGAAAATTGACGGAAACGGCGTAGACCAGCAAACCGGGAATGATCGCCATCATGGCAAACATCCCCAATAACCGTAATGTCAGCCGGCTACCCATGACATGATTGCGTATCTGGCGGAACAATTTCCACAATTGCCAGCCGACCAGCCCCGCCAGAAAGACTGCCAGACTGATATTCAAACCCAGCAATAAGGTATAACTGTGGCCGGAAACAGCAGTATTGGCACTTGCATGCGATAGCAAGTACAGCAGTGCCCCCCCTAATGCCATTCCGATAAAGACGATGTATTTCACGGTTTTCTGCTATGCCTATTTATTGGCTTCGGGTTTTTCCAGGCCCGCTTTTTCCAAGGCAGGTACCCAGCGGTGACGTTCCGACATCAGATTCCAGTTTTCCGAACCGATAGCGGAAACTTGCAAGGGTTTGGGTAATTTGTTCTGATCCAGTCGCATACGCAACATGGCATAGTAAGGAGTTTCTTTTTTGATCGCCGTCTTTTCCATCACTGTCCAATTACGCACCTTACCCAACTCCTCTAGAGCCTCCGGCAGCGTGGCGTAAGTGGATTGGCGCGTGCCTGTGGTGAGTAGATATTGTCTGGAAAGGGCATGGTAACTGAGACGTATGGACAAACTGGCGCTGGCAATTTCTTGATCAAGCCAGTATTTATTGGGTTCCATCAGTACAAATTCCACCAGGAAATTCAACGTCACGCCTCTGTTGATAGCCTCTTCAACTTCACGGCTAAATGTAATGCCGAAGTCTGCATTGACTTGATAGGTCTCATCTTCTGCCTGTAATTCGGCACGTTCAACATTAATGCCTTCTGCATGCACAGTAGCGGCAACCAGTAGCAACAATGCCATCAGGCAAGCATTAAGTTTTTTGTAGTAGCGCGTAATAAAAACCGTCATGTTGGTCACAAGGTATCAGTTGTTGTTCCTTCAAGCCCGGAGACGGTAATATTCGTGCATCGGAATGCGATGCGAGAAATGCCGTCATTTGTCGCTGGTTTTCCTGTTCAAATACCGAGCATGTGGCGTACAGCAATTTACCACCCTTTGCCAGTGTTGACCATAAACCATGCAGGACGGCCGTCTGTTGTGCACAAAAACCAGCAATATCTGCCTCGCGCCGCAACCATTTGATGTCGGGATGCCGTCGCACTATACCCGATGCAGTACACGGTACGTCTGCCAGAATGCGGTCAAACACCTGTCCATCCCACCATTTTTGCGGCTCGGCGGCGTTGCCCACTCGTACTGTGGCTGATA
>DATBPY010000181.1:0-28041 GCA_036561085.1 Methylophilaceae bacterium
GGAGCTTCATGCGGGTAGATCCAGTACCGCAGGCAGGAATGCCTCGGTCACCAGAATGGAACGACCATCGCGTATAAAAATCGAACGCCGCGCCCATTTAGCTTGCGGTGCATGTCTGCGTAGCGGGTGGTGTGCCGATAACTTGCGAAAAGCCAACGGCTGGCGTACCACGCCGGCATCAGCAAACAAGGCTGCCCCCAGCGGTCGGTTACCCAGATCGCCGAGTTTGCACCATACGCCGCTCAGGCTATGGCGTGGCAGGATGCTACGCGCAAATACCAATGGGGTAATCCCATCTTGCAACCATACTTCGCGGATCAACGCCGTTTGCCCATCCTGCAAGCCCAATAAAGCCGCTTCGTCCGGAGAGGGTTTTGCCCAGTATTGATGCACATGCTTCACTGCGAAGTCGCTGCAACGGTTCGTCAATCGAGCTGTCAGCGAGCCGCTGTCTACCAGCCATTTGTGGAACGCTCCGCTACAAGGCGGATGCGCCAGCCAGTAAATGTCTGTTCGAAGTTGTTTGCTTTGTGATTTCACGTCCTGATTATAGCGTGCGACTTGCTCTGCTTTTCTATACCGCCCTTTATACGGACATCACCGCGATCTTTTTACGCCATAGTTCCGGCCCGGTCCGATGCACCGAGTTCCCGTGCGTATCTACTGCCACCGTGACCGGCATATCTTGGACTTCGAACTCATAGATCGCCTCCATGCCCAGGTCGGCGAATGCCAGCACACGCGCCGACTTGATGGCTTTGGCAACCAGATAAGCTGCGCCGCCCACGGCGATGAGATAAGTAGAGCGATGCTTACTTATGGATTGCAATGCTGTTTCGCCACGCTCTGCTTTACCTATCATGCCCAGCAAGCCGGCTTCTCCCAGCATCATGTCGGTGTATTTATCCATGCGTGTGGCGGTCGTCGGACCAGCTGGGCCGACGACTTCGTCGCGCACCGGGTCTACAGGGCCTACGTAATAAATGAAACGGTTGGTGAAATCCACAGGTAACGGTTCACCCTTTGCCAACAATTCTGCGATGCGTTTGTGTGCTGCGTCGCGGCCGGTAAGCAGTTTGCCGCTAAGCAGCAATACATCACCCGGCTTCCATTCGGCTATTTGTTCATGTGTGATAGTGTCAAGATTCACCCTTTTTGCTTCCGGGCTGGGAACCCAATCGACTTTAGGCCAATCGTCCAGATTCGGCGGCTCGAATGTGGCGGCTCCATTGCCATCCAGTATGAAATGTATGTGACGGGTCGCTGCGCAATTGGGGATGATTGCGACCGGTAGCGAGGCCGAATGCGTGGGGTAATCGAGTATCTTCACATCCAGCACCGTAGTCAATCCACCCAATCCCTGTGCACCGATTCCCAGTGCATTCACCTTATCGTAAAGCTCAAGTCGTAACTCTTCTATCTTGTTACTCGCGCCGCGTTGGCGTAGTTCTTGTATATCTATCGGTGCCATCAGCGATTGTTTTGCCAGCACCATGGCTTTTTCCGCGGTACCTCCTATGCCTATGCCCAACATGCCGGGCGGGCACCAGCCTGCCCCCATGTCGGGCACGGTCTTCAGCACCCAGTCGACGATGCTGTCAGACGGATTGAGCATGGCGAATTTTGCTTTGTTTTCCGACCCGCCGCCCTTGGCCGCAATGTCGATCTCTATCGTGTTGCCCGGCACCATTTCTACATGGACGACGGCGGGGGTGTTGTCGCGCGTGTTCTTGCGGCTGCCGGCAGGGTCGATGACCATGGAGGCACGCAGGGTATTATCTGGATGGGTATAGGCTTGATGTACGCCAATATTCACCATTTGTTCCAGACTTTTATCCGTTTCCCAGCGTACCCCCATGCCTACCTTGATAAAGGCAACCACGATGCCGGTGTCCTGGCAGATCGGGCGGCGGCCTTCCGCACACATGCGTGAATTAGTGAGTATCTGCGCGATGGCATCTTTGGCGGCAGGTGCCTGCTCGCGTTCATAGGCTTCACCCAGTGCGCGGATATAGTCGGCGGGGTGGTAATAGGAGATGAATTGCAAAGCATCGGTGATGCTTTGTATAAAATCCTGTTCTCGAATGACTGTCATATTCATCTATTTGAGCGTGCTGTCGCCATGCTGGGCTTCAGGTCTTTGCGCAAGATTTTACCATTCTTGGTGCGTGGGAATTCGGTCGCCAGATAAACCGTTTTCGGAGCTTTGTAAGCGGCAAGATGTTCGCGACCGAAAGCAATGAAGTCGTCGGCGACGGCATGGCTGCCGGGTCGCAAGATGATATAGGCCACCACCAATACTTTGTCTTTTTCCAGTTCTTCGCCCACAGCTGCGCAATCGGCCACATCGGGGTGGGTCTTGAATACGCGCTCGATCTCATAAGGCGATACACGATAACCGAAGCTCTTGATGATGTCGTCTTTGCGCCCCAGGAACCAGATGTAGCCATCAGCGTCGTAACGAGCATAGTCACCTGTCAGGAACCAACCGTCGTGCCGCAATTTGGCGGACTCTTCCGGCAGATTCCAGTAATCCAGAAACAGGCCCGGGTCATCTTCGGGGACGCAGATCATGCCTTCCTTGCCGACAGGTACTTCCTGCAAGTTTTCCGGGTCCATCAGCTTGATGTGATGCCCGGGTTGTGGGAAGCCTGCCGAACCGGGGCGTATAGGCCGCGATTTAGTCTGGCTCAAATAATAGGAGAATTCGGACATGCCTACGGCTTCATAGATATCCATGCCGAAACGCTCGCGCCATTGTTGTAGCACTTCGTCCGACAGATGCTCGCCTGCACTCATGCAGTGACGCAAGGTGGGTACATCTTTGGCTATCATCTGAGTTTTTTGCAATATCTGGCGGTAGATAGTAGGCACGCCCACAAAGATGGTGGCCTGATGCTTGGCGATCAGGTGCAACCAGGTGTGCGCATCATTCCTGCCTTCATGTACGATCACCGTTTTGCCTAAATATAATGGATCCATCAACCCCGACCCCAGCACATAGGTCCAGTTGAATTTGCCGGAATGCACGATACGGTCGCCATCCTCGGTAAAATCGAACCAGTAGCGCGAAGCAGGGGTGCGACCTATCAATGCGCGATGGGCATGCAATACTCCCTTGGGGTAGCCGGTAGTGCCCGAGGTGTAAACCAGGTAGGCAGGGTCGGTGGCTAATGTGGGATGCGGTGCTTGCCATGTCGCGATCGCAGCTAACGCAGACTCCAGATCAAGCACATTCAAGTTCGAGTTTTGCTCGACCGCGCCATCGCCGGAAAGTAACACATGACGCAGATTGGGAACGTCTTGCAGCTTGTCTTTTAATTGCGCCCAAGCGGCTTTATCGGTTACCAGCACTGCTGCCCCGGAGTCCTTTGCTAAATAGACCACCTCTTCGGCGGTCAGTAACGTGGAAGTCGGAACTGATACTGCGCCGCGTTTCATCGCCCCCAAGAAAGCAGTGGGATAATCCAGGCAATTAGGTAGCCTGATCAATACGCGGTCCCCTACCGCGATGTCCAAATTTCTGAGCAATTGGGCAAAACGACTGGTACGGGCGGCTAATCCGGCGAAAGTGAGTTGTGTGGTTCCCAGCTTGTCATCTTCCACAATCATGGCAATCGTGGATGAGATGGGTGTATTCAAGTGCGCATCGGTGCAGGCTACGCCGATATTAAGATATTGCGGGATTTGCCAAATCCAAGGTTCAAATGGATCGAATGGTTCAGGGAGTTGAGGAGCATTCATCATAGCCTCCTTAGAGGATCGCACCATAAGGCCAGTTTTCGCGTATCACTTGTGTCGGCATCAATTGCAGTACGGTCATGGCAAACTCAACGTCATTGTCGCTTAAGGCGCTCAACGCATGAGCGCGCAGCAAGGTTTGCAATGCCTTGCCGAACATGGGGGGGTCCAGCATCTCACCTTCGAATTTGATCGCACCGCCCAGTAATGCGTCAGCTTCGATCGCCGCTTTGAGGATGCGTACTTTTACGGCGATCTCGGTGGGTGATGGCGTATAGGCCACTTTGCACAGATGGATATGGCCGGGATGAATGACCTGTTTGCCGGTCAGGCCCATAGCCGCTTCCTGGCAGGCATGTTTATACACCACACGCGATTCATGTTCGCCATGCAGATCCAGCCAGCGGCGGACATCATGCGGTTCGACGAATTTGTCCGGCATGCTGCTGGAGCCGATCAGCGTTTCCACACCGCCGATCACGCCTTTACCGGCGATACGCGCTTCGAACATGATCTGGTTGAGGAAGTAATTGAGTTCTTCCGGCCAGTGTTCAGGCGTGATGTGTATGCCCATGGCTTTGGAAAAGTCATGGATGCCGAACACCACATGCTTGACCGTGTTGTACTGCATGAGATCGGGCGCTATCTTGAGCGACTTGGGATGCTCAATGATGGGCTGTATGGTCATCCGGCTATTCCAGCCGACTAATAGATTCGATAGATCGCGAACTTCCGCCGCGCCGTAGGCTTCGCCAGCTTTAGATAGCATCACCACATCGATGAAATCTGCCATATCCTTCACCAACTCGATGTCGAGTTCATACTCCTCAGTGCGGAACGGATTCACCCGTAATGCAATGGTGACGTCTTCTCTATGTCGCAAGTGCGGTAATTCTTGCCGGAGCAGGGTACGGCTGAGTTCTTTCAGATGGCAGCCGTCTTCCAGATCGAATACCAAGGTATGCGCATTGGTGGCGTGCGCATGTTTTTTCATGCGCTGCGAGGCGGCTTCTATATCTTCATATACGCCCAGTGACGGGGCATATTTCACCGGTGGATAATAGAGTTGTATGCCCGGCCATGCATCGCCCAAGATGCTGGAAAGATTCTCTGTCATGCGGCCGTCTCCTGTAACGCAAAATCAACCGGCGGCTTTCGCATCAATAGCACCAGTTCTTGCACTTCGGCGTCCGGGCTTTGAGTGCGAGTGATGATCAGGTCCAGCAGTTCGTTATCCGTATAGTCCAACAAGTCGTTGAATATGCGTAGCTGATCCGCTGTTAGATGTTCATAGCACTGAGACACAAAGCGTCCCAGTACGATATCAAGTTCCAACAATCCACGGCGGCATCGCCATTGCATGCGTTGCATCTCTATGCTCATTTCGAATACACCTTAATGGTGGTTCGGGTTTTGATATCTTTGAGCTTCATGTCCTTGATATTGCTGATCGCCAGAGTCGGGTTCAGATTCTTCGGACATACATCCACACAGTTCATGATGTTGTGGCAGCGATACAGGCGATACGGATCTTCCAGGTTATCCAGCCTTTCTTCGGTGGCTTGGTCACGGCTGTCGGCGATGAAGCGATAGGCCTGCAACAGTCCGGCCGGACCCACAAACTTATCCGGATTCCACCAGAAAGAAGGGCAGGCGGTGGTGCAGGCACCGCACAGCACGCATTCATACAAACCATCCAATTTGGCGCGGTCTTCCGGCGATTGCAGGCGTTCTTTTTCCGGTACCGGATCGTTGTTGATCAGATACGGCTGGACGGAATTGTAGTGTTCGAAGAACTGCGTCATGTCCACCACCAGATCGCGAATCACCGGTAATCCGGGCAATGGGCGCAGCACTACAGGTTGCGCCAGTTCGCTGAGTTTGGTGATGCAGGCTAGGCCATTCTTGCCGTTGATGTTCATGGCATCCGAACCGCATACGCCTTCGCGGCAGGACTTGCGTAGGCTCAGGGTATCGTCCATTTCCTTGATGCGTACCAAGGCGTCGAGCAACATCTTGTCACTGCTATCCAGTTCGATGTCGTAATCCTGCATATAAGGCTTGGCATCGACATCCGGGTTATAACGGTAAACGGAAAAGTGCATGATTTCGTTCCTGTCGGCCTCAGTAAACTCTTGCCTTAAGTGGAAAACTCTCCACTGTGAGCGGTTGCATTTTCACAGGCTTGTATGCGAGTCGTTGCTCTTGCGCGAAATACAGCGAGTGCTTCAGCCAGTTCTCATCGTCCCGTGCCGGAAAATCTTCGCGGCAATGTGCGCCACGACTTTCCTCGCGTGCTTGAGCCGCTGTCATGGTGGCGGATGCAACTTCCATCAGGTTATCCAGTTCCAGTGCTTCGATACGTGCAGTATTGAATACTTGGCTTTTGTCTCTGATCTCGGTGTGAGCCAACCGTTGCCTGACTTGAGCGATTTCGGTAACGCCTCGTTCGAGTAATTCAGCAAAGCGGAACACCCCGCAATGAGTCTGCATGGTTGCACGCAATGCCTTGCCTACTTCAGTTACCGATTCGCCGTTCCGTTGTTGTTCCAGCCGCGCCAGTCGTGTTTCTGTGAATTCTCCGGCGTTTGACGGTAATGGTTTATGGTGAGGTTGCGCTTGGATATCGCTGACCATTTTGTCGCCTGCCGCCCGTCCGAATACCACCAGGTCGAGCAATGAGTTGGAACCTAAACGGTTAGCACCATGCACCGAAACGCAAGCGCATTCACCCACGGCATAAAGTCCTTCAATGACATCATCGCTGCCATCTACACCCGGAACGACTACCTGCCCATCCAGGTTAGTGGGTATGCCGCCCATCATGTAATGCGCTGTAGGGACTACCGGAATGGGCTCACTGAAGGGGTCTATATTGGCAAAAGTCACCGCGATGTCGCGTATCCCCGGCAAGCGGGTGTTGATAACATCTGCGCCTAAATGATCCATTTTCAGGTGGATTGCGTCTTTATTCGGACCGACGCCACGTCCCTGTCTGATCTCTGTGGCGATGGCACGTGCGATCACATCGCGACTGGCAAGGTCTTTGGCGTTAGGCGCATAGCGTTCCATGAAACGTTCGCCTTCGCTGTTCACCAGATAACCGCCTTCACCGCGCACGCCTTCAGTGATCAACACGCCCGCGTGCAGTACTCCTGTCGGGTGGAATTGCCAGAATTCCATATCCTGCAGCGGAATGCCTGCTCTCGCAGCCATTCCCAATCCGTCCCCGGTGTTGATGAAAGCATTGGTGCTAGCCTGGAATATGCGGGCTGCACCACCCGTAGCCAGCATGGTGGTTTTAGCCTGAAATATGCGGACTTCGCCGGTTTCGATCTCCAGCGCCGTTACGCCCAGCACGGTACCTGCTTCGTCGCGCACCAGATCCAGCACCAGCCATTCGATAAAGAATTGCGTGTTAGATCTGACGTTGCGTTGGTATAGCGTATGCAGCATGGCGTGGCCGGTACGATCTGCGACTGCACAGGTACGGGAAACGGCTTGCCCGCCGAAATCTCGTGTCATGCCGCCGAACGGGCGCTGAAATATCTTTCCGCTTTGCAAGCGGTCGAACGGCATGCCGAAATGTTCCAGTTCATAGATCGCTTTGGGCGCATTGCGACACATGAATTCAATAGCATCTTGGTCGCCCAGGAAATCCGAACCTTTGATAGTGTCGTACATATGCCATAGCCAGTTATCTTCCGACACGTTGCCCAATGCGGCGGCAATGCCGCCTTGCGCTGCCACAGTGTGCGAACGTGTGGGGAAGACTTTGGAGAGTACCGCGACTTTCTGCCCCGTATCGGCAAGTTGCAGCGCTGCTCGCAAGCCGGCGCCGCCTCCGCCTACAATCACCGCATCGAATTGAAGTGTGTTTAGAGACATGGTTATTGCACACTCCATAAGATGCTAACCGACCAAGCAGCATAAGCAGCCAACGCAACCATAACTGCGCGCAGTAAAAAACTCCTTAATGCTAATGGATGAATGTAGTCGTTAAGGATATCGCGCACGCCTAACCAGGCATGAAAGAACAGGCTAAACAAAAACAACAGGGTCGCCATGCGCAGCCATAAAGGGCTAAACATCAGCTTCCATGCGACATAGTAATTAGGGCGTTGTGCAATGAGCATCGCGCCTAGCAGTATCAAATACACGGTCATGACCACTGCAGTCAGGCGTTGCAAAAGCCAATCGCGCATGCCGGTATAAGCCGGCGTGAGTAGTCTGGTTACCATAACCATCTCGCGATCAGGCATGTCAGAATGATGCTCGACACCAAAACTATTCTGGCTGTGGTGCGTGCCGCGGGTAACGTCATTCCCCAATGCATATCCATGGCAAGGTGACGTATTCCGGCAAGGAAATGGTGTGTGATGGCCCACCCCAGAATCACCATCAATAACTTGGCAGCAGGCTGGGAAAATATGTCGGCAATATGCTGGAATCGATCTGCCGATTGCAGCGAACTCTGTAAAGCAAACAACAAAAACGGCAGCGCAAGAAATAGCAGAAAACCGCTGGCCCTATGTAATATGGACACCAAAGCCGGTAACGGCAAACGAATGCTGAACAGATTGAGATTTTTCGGCCTGGCTCTTTTCATTTGCGGCAGTACCTTGCACTACACCGCTCTGGCGACTGCTGGTGCAACACGTTCCAGCAACCGCGGGTCGAAAGGTTTAGGGATGAAATACTCTTTGCCGAAATGCAGTTCCTTCAAGTTATACGCATCCAGTACCACTTGCGGTACAGGCTCCCGGGCTAATTCCGCCAGAGCCCTGGCAGCTGCGATCTGCATGGCTTCCGTGATGTGTTTCGCTTTTGCGTCGAGAGCACCGCGGAACAGATAGGGGAAGCACAAGGCATTGTTAACCTGATTCGGAAAGTCCGAGCGGCCGGTGGCCATGATGATATCGTCGCGTATGGCATGGGCAGTCGCGGGGAGGATCTCGGGGTCGGGATTGGCGAGTGCGAAGATCACCGGTTTGTCTGCCATGGTTTTGACTAGTTCCGGCGGCAACGCGTTGGCTGCGGAAACTCCGATGAAAACATCAGCACCGGGCATCACGTCGCTCAGATTGCGGGCTTGGGTATTGCGCAACAGATCGGCGGGTAACACGCTCTTGTCTGCTCTGCCGTCATGCAGCACGCCCTCTTTATCAACCATGATGATGTCATTGGCACCCATCACCTTGAGCAGTCGTGCACAGGCGCAGCCTGCCGCACCCGCGCCCAAGAAAACTATCCGTGCCGTTTCCAGGCGTTTGCCTTGTAATTCCAGAGCGTTCAACAAAGCGGCGCAGACGATCACTGCGGTGCCGTGCTGGTCATCATGGAATACCGGAATATCAAGCCGTTCACGCAATTCTTTTTCTATCCTGAAGCAATGCGGCGCTGCGATGTCTTCCAGATTAATGCCGCCGAAAGTGGGAGAGATATTGACCACTGTCTCAATGAAGGCTTCTATGGACGGTGCAGTGATTTCGATATCGAACACATCGATGCCGGCGAAGCGTTTGAACAACACGGCTTTGCCTTCCATCACCGGCTTGCTTGCCAGCGCACCCATGTTGCCTAAACCCAGTACAGCCGTGCCGTCAGTGATCACTGCCACCAGGTTACCTTTATTGGTATAGCGATAGGCATTGGCCGGGTCGCGGTTGATCTCACGTACCGGTTCGGCGACTCCTGGGGTGTAGGCAAGGGATAGATCATCCTGCGTGATACATGGTTTGGAGGACTCTACGGATAACTTACCCGGTTTGGGGTGTTCGTGATAATCCAGTGCGCGTTTCTTAAGGTCTGTCATTCGGTTCTCTTGGTATAAAAAAGTCTTGGTATATAAAGTTATTCGAGTTCGCTCACATAGTGATGATCGTCTGTCACACATAGCCCCAGGCGCCATTCCATCGGTTTGTCGCCATAAGTGTAGGAGACACGCTCAATGCTGAGTAACGGGAAACCGGTCGCGATGCCGAGTTCTTTAGCGCTGGCTGCATCTGCGGCGATGGCTTTCAGACGCTCTTCGGCGCGCACCATGCGTATACCGTATTGCGTTTCGTACATGCTGTACATCGAGCCTTTGTTCTCTTCGATGCGAGGCGCGCCCAAGCCTTTGAACGGACCGGCGGGGAGGATGATGTGGTCAAGGATCAATGATCGATCCGAGAAGTTAAGCAGGCGTTTCACTTCTATCACCGACGTTCCAGCTTTGAGCCCAAGCATACGGGCGACTTCTCCCTGTATCTTGCTACGGGTGCAGCTGATGAGTTGATGTTGCAATAGTTCTTTTTTGCCGTTCGATGCAGTCAGGCGAAGGAAGCGTAATTTGCTCGCTTCTTCATTGTGAGTCGCTACATAGGTGCCTTTGCCTTGACGTCGCACCACGATATTTTCAGCTGCAAGGCCGTCGATGGCTTTGCGCACAGTGCCTTGGCTCACTTTGTAGCGATGAGCCAATTCGATTTCACTGGGAATGGCTTCGCCCGGCTTCCATTCGCCCGCGATCAGGCTCTGTGTGATCAGCACTTTTATCTGGTCGTAAAGCGGCCTGAAGCTTGGTGGGTTGAATTGTTTATTCATCACATCCTCGATCGACATGTTTTGAATATTATAACATGGACGGATTTTAGTCTATAGTCTTATGTAATATATAAGACATAAGATATTTGTTGACACTGCTATTAGTGCGCCGATAAAATCGGGGTAGTGTCTGGTATATGCCGAGATTTTAATTAGTATGGAAGCGCATACAATGTTGAATAGGAATGATCAGGGCTTAATTTGGGCTTAACCATGAACGAATATTTTCGACCACGCCGATCCATGCTATATGTGCCAGGTTGCAATCTACGCTACCTGGAGAAGGCGCGCACCTTGCGCGTGGATTCGTTGTTGCTGGATCTGGGGCAGCCTATCCTGATCGATGCCAAGGAAGTGTCTCGCCAGAATGTAGTGGCGGCTATCAAACAGGGTGGTTACGGTGGGCGCGAAGTGGTGGTGCGGGTGAATGATCTCGATTCTCCCTGGGGGCATGACGATATCAAGGCGGTCGCTAATATAGGCGCGGATGCCATTCTGTTTCCAAATATAGAAAGTCGTGCAGATCTGCTGGAATGTCTGGCAGTGCTGGACGAAGCCGGTGGCAAAGACCTGCCCGTGATGGTGATGATAGAAACACCGCTGGCAGTGTTGCATGCTGAAGAGATCGCAAGCGCATCCGATCGTATCGCCTGCATGGTGATCGCAGCTTCCGATCTCATCTCAGAATTGCACGCAAGATCTACTCATGAGCGCACGGCGTTGCTGACCAGCCTATCGCTGGTGGTGCTGGCTGCGCGTGCCTATAACAGAGGCGTGATAGACGGTATCAATAGCGATCTTAAGGATATCGCCGGGTTTGAATATGCCTGTCGGATGGGGCGTGATATGGGTTTCGACGGTAAGTCGCTGGTGCATCCGTCGCAACTGGATTACAGCAATGATGCCTATACTCCCAAGCAAACAGAAGTGCGCTGGGCAAAAGAGGTGATCGAGGCGCTGACGCAAGCCAACGCCGCCGGTCGCGGTACCGTGCTGGTGAATGATAAGTTGGTAGAACATCACCACCTTGCGGCCGCTCAACGCCTGCTGCATTTGAGCGACATGATAGAGAAATTGGAACAGCAGCTATGACCAAAGTTTCCCGCGGCAATTTTTTTGAGGATTTTCATCTCGGCCAGGCGTTACATCACGCCACGCCGCGTACTGTCGGTGATGGCGAACGCGCACTTTACATCGCGCTCACCGGCGCACGTCATTTGACGCATTGCAATGAGCCCGTGGCAAAGGCACTCGGCTACCGCGCGATGCCTATAGACGATCTGTTGGCGTTCCATATCGCATTCGGCAAGACAGTACCGGACATTTCCGTGAACGCAGTGGCGAATCTCGGCTATGCCGATGTACGTTTCATGGCTCCGGTTTATGCAAGCGATACACTCAGCACCAGTTCCACGGTTATAGGCCTCAAGCAAAACTCCAACGGCAAATCCGGGGTGGTCTATGTGCGCTCGGTCAGCAGCAACCAGCATGGGCAGGATGTGCTGTCGTGGGCGCGCTGGGTGATGGTACATAAGAGTAATGTCGATGCAGCGATGCCTGCGGCCGTGGTGCCTGAGCTTCCCGCAATGGTGTCGGTAGATAATCTGCGGATACCGGATTTTCTGGATGGGAACAAATGGAATACCGCCATCACAGGCAGTACCAATTTATGGAATGACTACCAGGTGGGCGAGCGTATCGATCATCCCGCAGGCATGACGGTAGATGATAGCGACCATACGTTGGCGACCAAGCTTTATCAGAACAATGCGCACCTGCATTTCGATCGGCACATGATGAAAGACTCTGCATTCGGGCAACGTCTGATGTATGGCGGGCATGTCATTTCCATATGCCGTGCGCTGAGTTACGAAGGGTTGGAAAACGTGATTTCGATTGCCGCGATCAATGCCGGTGTTCATTGCAATCCTAGTTTCGGCGGCGATACATTCTATGCGTGGACGGAAGTGCTGGAGAAATGGGAAATCCCCGGACGTGCGGATATAGGCGCATTACGCCTGCGCATGGTCGGTCTGAAGAATCTGCCTGCAGATGCCTTGCCGCAAACGCATATCCAGCAAGTCGGCAAGCAGGTCTATCACCCTAATGTGGTGCTGGATATGGATTACACCGTATTCATGCCGCGCAGATAAGGAAGCATATGACTCAAAACATACATCCTAATCAGGCTTTATTCAGTGGTGAAAAGTCGTTTCCGCTGATTACCAGTTGCGAGCATTATGCCGGAAGTGAAAAGCTCATTCTCAAGGCGTTGCTGCTGCAGGAAAGTTTGGGGCCGGTATTCGATATCACTTGCGATTGCGAGGATGGCGCTGCTACCGGACAAGAGCAGGTGCATGCCGAAATGATCGTCCGCGTGCTTAATAGCGATGCTAACAAACACAAGATGGCTGGAGCGCGCGTACATGATTACACGCACGCTGCCTGGAAGCAGGACGTCGATATTCTGGTCGGCGGTCTGGGTAGCATATTGGCGTATATCACCATCCCCAAGCCCACCAGTGCTGCACAGGCGGCTGAGATGATCGCCTATATTCAAAAGGCGGCGATGTTTCACGGTATAGCTGGTGTGATCCCTATCCATGTGCTGATCGAGACGCACGGTGCGTTGCATGAAGTGCATCAGATCGCTGCATTGCCTTGGGTGCAGGTGCTGGATTTCGGACTGATGGATTTCGTCAGTGCCCACCACGGTGCCATCCCCGCTTCCGCCATGCGCAGTCCGGGGCAATTCGAGCATCGCCTGTTAGCGCGCGCCAAAGCCGAGGTGGTGGCCGCTGCGCTGGCGCATGGCGTGGTTCCCGCACATAACGTCACTTTGGATCTGAAGAATGCCGACACCACGTTCTCGGATGCCAGTCGTGCACGCAACGAATTCGGTTTCATGCGCATGTGGAGCATCTATCCCACACAGATACCTGCCATCGTGGATGCGATGAAGCCGGATTACAGCGAAGTAATGCAAGCAGCGAATATTCTGCTCGCCGCCCAAGCTGCGGCATGGGGGCCGATCCAGTACGAAGGCGAATTACACGACCGTGCTACTTACCGGTATTTCTGGGAAGTACTGCAAAAGGCTAAGCTTACCGGAGTAGATATTCCCGCTAACGCAGTCACTGCATTTTTTAGTTAAGGGTTTTTATATGAAACAATCGGCAGGTGCGCGTTTCCGTGCGGCATTGGCGGCTGAAAAGCCGCTACAGATTATCGGCACCATCAATGCCTATCAGGCGATGATGGCGACCAAAACCGGCTACAAAGCGCTCTATCTTTCCGGTAGCGGTGTTGCGGCCGCATCGCTGGGCGTGCCCGATCTGGGGATCACCACCATGGAGGATGTGTTGATAGACGCGCGGCGCATCACCGATGCTACCGATGTGCCGTTGCTGGTGGATATCGATACCGGTTTCGGCGGCGCGTTCAATATCGCTCGCACCATCAGATCCATGATCAATGCGGGTGTGGCTGCCGTGCATATCGAAGACCAGGTGCAAGCCAAACGTTGCGGCCATAGACCGAACAAGGCGGTGGTCAGCCAAGGCGAGATGGTGGACAGGATAAAAGCCGCCGTGGATGCGAGGACAGACAAGGAGTTCGTGATTATTGCGCGTACCGATGCGCTGGCAATGGAAGGCCTGCAATCGGCTATGGATCGTGCATGCGCCTACGTCGAGGCTGGTGCCGACATGATATTCCCTGAGGCCATTATCGAACTCGGTATGTACAAGCAGTTCGCCACTTCAACCGGGGCGCCCATACTCGCTAACATTACCGAATTCGGCACTACTCCACTTTTCACTATAGAAGAATTAGCTGGCGCAGATGTGGGCATGGTGTTGTATCCACTCTCTGCTTTCCGTGCCATGAACCAGGCAGCACTCAAGGTTTATCAGGCGGTACGCAAAGACGGAACGCAAAAGAATGTAGTAAGCGCCATGCAAACGCGCGCCGAACTCTATGAATTTCTGGATTACTACGCTTTCGAAGGCAAGTTGGATCAGTTGTTCAAAGAAGAGAAATCGTGAATACAGAAGTAACCGAACCCAAAAAGAAAAAAGGAGTAGCGCTGGCGGGAGTGATGGCCGGTAGCACGGCTATCTGCACTGTAGGCCACACCGGTAACGATCTGCATTACCGCGGCTACGATATTATTGAATTGGCGAAAAATGCCACCTTCGAAGAAGTCGCCTATCTGCTGATACATGGCGAATTGCCTACTTCAAGTGAGCTGGCGGCGTATCACCAACGGTTGAAGACTCTGCGCGGTTTGCCGGAAAGTTTGAAAGCTGTGTTGGAACAAATACCCGCTTCGGCGCACCCCATGGATGTGATGCGTACCGGTTGTTCCATGCTCGGCACTTTGGAGCCGGAGGCCGCCGATCGTAATACGCAGGCGGCCAAGAATCTGGGTGATCGCCTGATCTCCTGTTTCGGGTCCATCCTGCTGTACTGGTATCACTACAGCCACGACGGTCGCCGCGTGGAAGTGGAGACGGATGATGATTCCATAGCCGCGCACTTTTTGCATGTATTACATGGAAAAGCGCCGTCAGACTTGCATGTTCGTGCCATGAATGCCTCACTGGTGTTATATGCGGAGCATGAGTTCAATGCTTCGACTTTTGCCGCTCGTGTGGTGGCGGGGACATTATCGGATATGTATTCATGCATCACCGGCGCCATAGGCGCTTTGCGCGGCTCCAAGCATGGCGGTGCAAATGAAGCCGCGATGCGTATCATCCAGCGATATGGCAACGCTGACAAAGCTGAGGCTGATATCGTACAGCGCATGGCAGCCAAGGAGATCATCATTGGTTTCGGTCATCCGGTATACACCATCGCCGATCCAAGAAATGAAGCGATCAAAGAAGTTAGCCGGAAATTAAGCGAAGATAGCGGCAATATGACGCTTTTCGATGTGTCTTCCAGAATAGAAGCTGTGATGTGGCGCGAGAAGAAGATGTTTCCCAATCTGGACTGGTACAGCGCCTCGAGCTATCACCTGATGGGCATTCCGACAGGGATGTTCACGCCGATCTTCGTAATCTCGCGTACCAGCGGTTGGGTGGCACATGTGATCGAACAACGCATAGACAATAAGATCATCCGACCCAATGCGGAGTACAACGGCCCGGCTAATCGTCCTTTTGTTCCTATCGCGAATCGATAGGTCTCTAACATCAAGCAATTTTGAAAGTTTTCTGATGTCCTCACATATTTCCAACGTCCGCCCTGAGCCTGACCAAGTGCTGGTCGATATCGCCGATTACGTTCACGATTATCAGATCGTCAGTAGCGAAGCTTACGATACCGCGCGCAATTGTCTGATGGATACACTGGGGTGCGGATTCGAAGCGCTGGATTATCCGGCTTGTACCAAATTGCTGGGACCGGTGGTGCCGGGCACTATTGTCCCCAATGGTGCAAAAGTGCCGGGTACTCAGTTTCAGCTCGATCCTGTGCTCGCGGCCTTCAATATCGGCGCCATGATCCGCTGGCTGGATTTCAACGACACTTGGCTTGCTGCCGAATGGGGGCATCCTTCCGATAACCTGGGCGGTATCCTGGCTACGGCGGATTGGCTTTCACGTACACGTGTGGCTGAAGGCAAAGCGCCACTTATTATTAAAGATGTGCTTACCGCCATGATCAAGGCGCATGAGATACAGGGCGTGCTGGCGCTGGAAAATAGCTTTAACCGTGTAGGACTGGATCACGTAGTGCTGGTCAAGATCGCGTCGACTGCTGTAGTCACCGGCATGCTGGGGGGCAACAAACAAGACATCATCAATGCCGTTTCCAATGCCTGGATAGACGGGCAAAGCCTGCGCACTTATCGCCACAGTCCCAATACCGGTTCTCGTAAATCATGGGCAGCAGGCGATGCTACCAGTCGTGCAGTACGTTTAAGCATGATGACCATGCAAGGCGAGATGGGCTATCCTTCGGCGCTGACTGCCAAAGGTTGGGGGTTCTACGATGTATTGTTCAAAGGCAACGCTTTCAAATTCCAGCGCCTTTATGGATCTTATGTGATGGAGCATGTGCTGTTCAAAATATCTTTTCCCGCCGAGTTCCATGCGCAAACAGCGGTGGAATGCGCTATTCAGTTATATCCTGAAATCTGCGAAAAACTCGGTACGCTGGAAAAGATCGCGCAGATCGACAAAATTATCATCACCACCCACGAGTCCGCCATGCGCATCATTGACAAACAAGGCCCGCTGACAAATCCGGCTGACCGCGACCATTGCATCCAATACATGGTGGCTATTGGTTTGCTACAGGGTAATCTCACTGCTGCCGATTATGAAGATGAGGCCGCTGCCGATCCACGCATAGATGCATTACGCGACAAGATGGTATGTGTGGAAAAGCCCGAATATAGCGCGGATTATCTGAATCCGGAAAAACGCTCGATTGCCAATGCCGTTCAGGTATTCTTCAAGGATGGCTCCAAGTCCGACCGCGTCGCAGTGGAATATCCTATCGGTCACCGTCGTCGTCGGGTAGAAGGTATCCCGCAACTGGTAACAAAATTCAAAACCAATCTCGCCCGGCGCTTTTCGACGAAACAGCAGTCAGTCATTCTGGAGCTATGCCTGGATCAGAAAAATCTGGAAGCTATGCCGGTAAATATGTTTGTGGATCTGATGGTAGATTGAGAGTGTCACTGAGGCTGTTACAATAAGAATATTCTTGTTTAAGAGCTTCTCATGGCTACACCTAATATCAAATGGCACCAGGCTCTGGTAAGCCGCGCCGATAGGGAAAAGCAGAATGGTCACTGCAGCGTGATCGTGTGGTTCACCGGTCTGTCCGGCGCAGGCAAATCGACTTTGGCGCATGCGGTTGAAGGACGCTTGCATGAATTGGGCTGTCGCACTTTTGTGTTCGATGGCGACAACGTGCGGCATGGCATGTGTTCCGATCTTGGCTTTACTGAAGCCGACCGTAGCGAGAATATCCGTCGTATAGGCGAAATGTCCAAGTTATTCATTGAAGCCGGCACGATCGCGCTGACGGCATTCATTTCGCCGTATCAGAAAGATCGAAACAAAGTTCGATCGCTAGTAAAGGAAGGAGACTTTCTGGAGATCTACTGCCACTGCCCAATAGAGGTATGCGAAGAGCGTGACGTGAAAGGCCTGTATGCTAAGGCGCGCGCCGGGGAGATCAAGGAGTTCACCGGTATCTCCTCCGCATATGAACCGCCAACAGCGCCTGAGTTGGTGCTGAATACTTCATGGCAGTCGTTGGACGAATGCGTGGAGAAAGTCATCGCACTATTGCTTCACCGCGAAATAATAAAGAATTAGTAAACATCAGATTCACTGTTCTTCTATCCCAAGTTCCTGCACTTTACGCGTCAAGGTATTACGCCCCATGCCTAACAATTGAGAGGCTTCTATACGTCTGCCGCCTGTGTGGGCCAAGGTTTTGGTGATAAGCGTGCGCTCAAACTGATGCGTCAACGTTTCCAGAATATTGGCATCGCCGCGATTCAGCATGGCGGTAAGCTCTTGCTCCAGTCCCGCATGCCAATCTGTGGTCGCACTGACTTCGGTATTGCTGGTTTCGCGTAGTTCGGGCGGCAAGTCCGCCACATCCACGTTCTGCCCGGGCGCCATCACCGTCAGCCAGTGACACACATTTTCCAATTGACGTACGTTGCCGCCCCAATTGAGCGAGGTGAGATAGCGCAACGCGGCGGCGGTCGGCTGTTTAGGCTCGACTCCCAGAGAAAGGGCGCTTTGCTGCAAAAAGTGTCGCGTCAGCGGTGTGATATCTTCACGTCTTTCGCGTAACGGTGGTAGTCGTAAACGGATCACATTCAAGCGATGGAACAGATCGTCCCGAAACAAACCTTGTCGCACCCGCTCTTCCAGATCCTGGTGAGTGGCGGTGATGATGCGCACATTCACTTTGACCGGTTGATGGCCGCCTACGCGGTAGAACTGGCCGTCGCTCAGCACGCGCAATAATCGAGTCTGCAGGTCCGGCGGCATATCGCCGATCTCATCCAGAAATAAAGTGCCGGTGTCGGCCTGCTCAAAACGACCCCGACGCATGGCTTGCGCACCGGTAAATGCGCCGCGTTCATGACCGAACAACTCGGATTCCAGCAAGTCTTTGGGAATCGCGGCGGTGTTGATGGCGATAAAAGGGTTATTGGCACGGGGGCTATGACGGTGCAATGCCATCGCCACCAGTTCTTTGCCGGTGCCGGATTCACCATTGATGAGTACTGTGGCATTGGAGCGCGACAGGCGCCCGATGGCGCGAAATACTTCTTGCATGGTAGGTGCCTGCCCGATGATTTCCGGGGTCGCCTCCATCACTTGCGTTTCCACGCTTTCGCGCTCGCTTTCCTCTACTGCACGGCGAATGATGTCTATGGCCTGATCTACATCGAAAGGCTTGGCCAGATATTCGAATGCACCTCCTTGAAAAGCCGATACAGCACTTTCCAGGTCGGAATAAGCCGTCATGATAATGACAGGCACATCTGCGAATTTTTGCTTGATGGCCTGTAACAGATCCAATCCTGAGCCGCCGGGCATACGAATGTCGCTGACGACTACTTGCGGCTCCGATACTTCCAGTTCGGCCAATGCTTCGGGCACGGAAGCGAAAGACTTGAAAGGCATGTCGGTACGCCCCAGCGCTTTTTCAAATACCCAACGGATAGATTTGTCGTCGTCAATGATCCAGATCGGCTTCATGGTTTTTCCTGATTTTTAGTTGATTTTGTGTTTGTTTCAATCGGCAGAAGAATAGTGAAGCAAGTGCGTCCAGGTGTACTTTCGCATTCGATCATGCCATGGTGCTGAGTAATGAAATTTTGCGCCAGCGTTAATCCCAAGCCCGTTCCCCCCTCCCGACCTGAGACCAGAGGGAAAAAGATGCGTTCACGTATGGCCTCGGGAATGCCGGGGCCATTGTCTATGATTTGTAGTCTTATGGCGACACGATAACGTTTTTTAGCGAGTGTTACCTGACGTTCGGCTCTTGTTCTAAGCGTAATCTCGCCTTTTTCCGGCATTGCCTGTACTGCATTGCGGGCGATATTGAGTACTGCCTGGATCAGTTTTTCCTTATCCCCTACGATATCCGGCAAACTAAGGTCGTAATCACGCTTGATCACGATGTTCTGGGAAGATTCCGCCAATAACAAACTGCGTACCCGCTCGAGTACTTCATGGATATTGGTCAATTCGTACTTGGGGATCTGGTGTGGTGCCAGCAATCTATCCATCAGCTTTTGCAACCTATCCGCTTCTTTGATGATGACCTGTGTGTATTCCCGCAACCCAGGTTGGGGTAATTCGCCCTCCAACAATTGCGCTGCGCCACGCAGGCCGCCAAGCGGGTTGCGTATCTCATGGGCCAGATTGCGTAATAGTTCGGCATTGGCTTGCTGCTGTATCAGCATACGCTCTTCCCGTGCTATTCGTAGCTGTTGATCCATTTGTAGAAATTCCAATACCAGGCTGGCAGAAGAAGATTCCATGGGAGTGACGATGCAAGTCACTGACAAGGTCAGATGGCGGTAAGTGGTGATCAGAAATTCATGTTCACGATATGGACTTTGCTTGGCCAGCGCGTTGTTGACGGCCAGGGTCAGCACTTCTGCATCAAGGAATAGCTGCCTTATCGACATTCCCACGATCTGGCTGCGGCTGACGGCAAACATCACCTCCGCGGCAGGGTTGACGTAGGAGATGTGTTGCTCTTGATCAAGCAATAATGTGGCCGTGGCAAGATACTCCAGGCCAGAGAAATCAGGGGGCGTTAAATTAACCATGAGTTAGATTAGCAAGAGCCGCGCCAGAATTGTGAGGATGCGGAAAAAAACTGCTATTTAAGACTGGATAGTTCTTTTTCCAGCATATTGATGTTTTGTTGATGGAGCGTGATGTCTGGTGTTTTATTGGATTTCTGAGCGTCTTCGAGCGCAGTATGCTCGCTATTCAGTTCATCCTGCAGAATTTGACGGCGAGTGCCGTCACGCTGTTGTTGTGTAGCGGCATCGACTTTGGGAAAGTCCGTGGGCGTGGGAGTATTTTTAACGGACTTCGTTGTTTTTACAGGGTCGGGTTCGGCAATGCCGAAGCATTGGCCTTGAGGGCGATTCTTTGTGGATTGCAAAGGTACGTTGGCAATCATCACCGAGCCATCTACTTTGCCGTAAACGCAAGTTTGCGCAAGGGTCGCAGTGGCAAAACAAAGACCGAAAAAAAACAGTAGTGTTTTCATGTAGGTAGTTTAGTTGAGATTGGCATTTAGGCCAATAAAAAAGGCGGGGATTTTATCCCCGCCTTTTTTATTCAAACCATATAAATTTAGCAGCTGTAATACATATCGAATTCGACAGGATGCGTAGTCATGCGGAAGCGCGTTACTTCTTGCATCTTCAGCTCGATGTAAGCATCGATCATATCGTTAGAATAAACACCACCACGGGTCAGGAACTCGCGATCCTTGTCCAGATAATCCAATGCCTGTTCCAGACTGGAGCATACGGTTGGAATCTGCGCATCTTCTTCAGGGCTCAGATGGTATAAGTCTTTGGTTGCTGGCTCGCCGGGGTGTATCTTGTTTTGGACGCCATCCAGACCGGCCATCATCAATGCAGAGAATGCCAAGTATGGGTTAGCGATCGGATCAGGGAAGCGTGCTTCAATACGGCGTGCCTTGTCGGATTGCACATAGGGTACGCGAATGGAAGCGGAGCGGTTACGAGCGGAATAAGCCAACTTCACCGGAGCCTCAAAGCCTGGAACCAGACGCTTGTAAGAGTTGGTACCTGGGTTGGTGATGGCGTTCAGTGCGCGTGCATGCTTGATGATGCCGCCGATGTAATACAGCGCGAAATCGCTCAGGCCGGCATAGCCGTTGCCCGCGAACAGATTCTTGCCGCCTTTCCATATCGACTGGTGCACGTGCATGCCGGAGCCGTTGTCGCCAACGATAGGCTTAGGCATGAAAGTGGCAGTCTTGCCATATTGGTGCGCGACGTTCAACACCACGTATTTCAGGATTTGCGTCCAGTCAGCACGCTTGGTGAGTGAGGAAAACAGAGTGCCGATTTCGCATTGGCCTGCAGTTGCTACTTCATGGTGATGCACTTCAACAGGCACGCCCATTTCTTCCAGCGCGATACACATGGCAGAGCGGATATCTTGCAATGAATCGACAGGAGGAACCGGGAAATAACCACCCTTAACCGCAGGGCGGTGACCGATGTTGCCGCCTTCAAGCACATGGCCGGAAGCCCATGCAGCTTCATCGGCATTGATCTTGACCGAGCTGCCGGACATATCGGCACTCCAGGTCACAGAGTCGAAAATGAAGAATTCAGGTTCCGGGCCGAAGTAGGCGGTGTCGCCGATACCGGAAGACTTAAGGTAAGCTTCAGCGCGTTTGGCGATGGAACGTGGATCGCGGTCGTAACCTTTACCGGTTTCCGGTTCCAGCACATCGCAAGTCAGGATCAGTGTCGGCTCATCGAAAAAAGGGTCGATGTTGGCAGTATCAGGGTCCGGCATCAGCAGCATGTCAGAGGCGTTAATGCCTTTCCAGCCGGCAATGGAAGAGCCGTCAAATGCATGCCCTTCGGTGAACTTTTTCTCATCGAACGCGGAAACTGGCACGCTCACGTGCTGCTCCTTACCGCGAGTGTCAGTGAAGCGAAAGTCAACGAAACGAATTTCGTTGTCTTTGACCATTTTCATTACGTCAGCGACTGCCATTTGTATCTCCTGAATTTGTTGTGGTTGAAAGTAAGACTAGGTTATTGGTTAGCATAAAACGTGCCACGCGCATCTTCGATGAAAATGCTATTTTCCCATAGGCCTAAACGAAATAAAACGAGATTATGACGCACCAACAAAGTGCGCGCAAAACTTTTCTGCACCAATCGCGTGCCTGTTAAGGCGCATAGTTGTCGGGAGTATAATGCAGGCATTAATTGGACGGGAAAGTATCATGAACTCACTCAGCAAAACATTGGAGCAAGCCAAACAGGTTGCATTGGCAAATGGCTTACCTTATTCAGGAGCAGTGACGCCTCAACAAGCTTTGGAAGTATTACAAGCCGCGCCGCATGCAAAATTGGTGGATGTACGCAGCAGCCAGGAACTGGATCTGGTAGGGCGTATTCCCGGTGCAGTGCATATCGAATGGTCTTATTATCCCGACTGGAAACCCAATCCGGATTTTCTTGCACAACTTACGATGCAGGTGGATAAGGAATCGCTGGTGATGTTCATCTGCCGTAGCGGCGGCCGTTCCCATAACGCGGCAACTGCCGCACAACAAGTGGGCTATACCGAAAGCTATAATGTCCTGCAAGGGTTCGAAGGCGAACCCAATCGCGAGAAACAACGCGGGAAAACCAATGGCTGGAAAGCGGCTGGCCTGCCTTGGAGTAATTAAGTGACGGATAAATATGCCGTCATAGGCAACCCTGTCGCGCACAGCAAGTCGCCTGAAATCCATGCCGCTTTTGCCAAACAAACTGGGCAAGATATGAGCTATGAGCGCGTTCTCGCCCCGCTGGATGGATTTGCCGATACTGTTAAAAGATTAGAGTCGGAAGGTTACAGCGGTTGTAACATCACCGTGCCTTTCAAGTTCGAGGCATATGGTTTAGCAAGCAATCTGACCGCGCGCGCGAAGTCCGCGCAGGCGGTGAATACTCTGCGATTCGCTGATGGTGTTGGCGACAATACCGATGGCGTCGGTTTGGTGAAAGACATCACGCGTAATTTAGGAATTCCTTTGGTTGGAAAGCAGGTATTGTTGATGGGCGCGGGTGGAGCGGCGGCCGGAGTGGTTTTGCCATTATTGGAGGCCGGTGCGTTACTTAGTATTGCCAATCGAACTCTCAGTAAAGCGGAACAGCTTGCCGCAGGTCGGATGCAAACAGTGAAAGCTAACATTTACTCTGCTTTTGAAAAAGACAAGTTCGATGTTGTCATTAATGCCACCTCTAGCGGTCTTTCTGACGAACTTCCCCCGTTGTATGCCGGTAATTTTGTTCATGGTGCACTCGCTTACGACATGATGTACGGGCGTGAGACACCTTTTATGAAGTTTGCTCGAGCAAATGGTGCCCAGGTCGCTGATGGTTTGGGCATGCTGGTTGAACAAGCGGCCGCAGCATTCTTCATCTGGCGCGGCGTGCGCCCCGATACCGCTCCCGTCATCGCTCAACTCCGTTCTGCATGAAACCTCGCGCTTCGCGTTCCATATTCTGGCGTGTAATGCTATGGGCGCTGGTATTGCTGCTGGCTTATCAAGCCTGGTTGTTTCTGCATGTTTGGTGGTGGGTAGGCCATAATCCTGACAGCAGTGCTTTCATGGCAGCGCAAGCAAAAGCACTGCAAACCCGGAACCCGGATGCAGAGATCCAGCATCGCTGGGTTCCTTACAACCGCATCTCCAATAATCTTAAACGTGCAGTCATTGCCGCAGAGGACGCCAAGTTCGTGGATCACGAAGGTTTCGACTGGGATGGCATGCAAAAGGCCTACGAAAAAAATGTAAAAAAAGGCAAGATCATCGCGGGCGGTTCCACCATCAGCCAGCAGCTAGCCAAAAACCTGTTTTTGTCAGGCGGCCGTACGCCTTGGCGCAAACTGGAAGAAGCTATGATCACGGTGATGTTGGAGAATATGATGAATAAGCGCCGTATCTTCGAGATCTATCTCAATAGCATCGAGTGGGGTAATGGCGTGTTCGGTGCTGAAGCTGCTGCCCGACATTACTACCATATCAGCGCTGCGGGGTTGGATGCCACACAGGCTGCCCAGTTGGCTGCAATGGTTCCTAATCCGAGATTCTACGATACCCATCGCGCTGCGCGCGGACTCGCTAAAAAGACCGGAATAATCCTTGCACGAATGAACAGTGCAGAAGTGCCCTAGCCACGGCTCGCAATAAGAAATCTAAAGCGGAAAACTTCTAAAATCGGTATATACATATAAATATAACCATCGTAAGATATTAGACTCGTATTAGTGTCAGGATTGTGCAGGAGATATTTTGTTATCCGAAGACTTACTTATAGAAAAGCATATAGACGCCCATAAGGCTATACCAGGCGGCTTATTGCCTTTGCTTCACAGCATTCAGGATGACATCGGTTATATTCCTGAACACAGTTATAAATCGATTTCCAAGGCACTTAATCTTTCGGTAGCCGAGGTTCATGGCGTGGTGAGCTTTTATCATCACTTTAGAACCAGTCCGCCGGGTCAGCATGTTCTGCAGATATGCAGAGCCGAATCCTGTCAGGCGATGGGTGCTACGGAATTGGAAGATCACGCCAAAACTACATTGAATGTCGACTATCACCAGACTACCGGAGATGGCGCTATCACTCTGGAGCCTGTTTATTGTTTGGGTAATTGCGCGCTTTCTCCCGCGGTGATGCTGGACGAAAAGGTCTATGGCCGTGTCAGCAAGGGTCGGCTGGATGCCCTGATAATTAGATCAAGGGCGGTCAAATGAGCATCAAGGTATATATCCCGCGCGACTCTTCTGCTTTATCCATGGGTGCGGACGAGGTCGCTGAAGGTATCCAGGCGCACGCCACACATATCGGTAGCGCCGTGGACATCGTGCGTAACGGTTCCAGAGGCATGTATTGGCTGGAACCTATGATCGAAGTGGCTACGCCTGAAGGACGGGTAGCCTATGGACCAGTCACCGTTGATGATATCAACGGGCTGTTCGACAGCGCTTTCCTGAAGGGTGGCGAGCATTCTCTACGGCTGGGCCTGACCGATGAACTACCTTGGCTGAAGAAACAAGAACGCCTGACTTTTGCTCGAGTCGGCATTACCGACCCTGTTTCCGTTAGCGATTATGTCGCGCATGACGGATATCGCGGCTTACGCAAAGCACTTGAACTCACCCCTGCTGCAATCGTGCAGGAAGTGACCGATAGCGGTTTAAGAGGTCGCGGTGGAGCGGCATTCCCGACCGGGATCAAATGGAAGACCGTGCTGGGATGTGCGGCTCCACAAAAATATATCGTATGTAATGCCGACGAAGGTGATTCCGGCACTTATTCCGACCGTATGATCATGGAAGGCGATCCTCTAGTGTTGGTCGAAGGCATGACCATCGCCGGGCTCGCAGTCGGCGCGACTCAAGGGTATATCTACCTTAGGTCGGAATACCCCGATGCGCTAGTAGTCCTGAATGAAGCAATCAAAAATGCCTATGCCGCCGGATATCTGGGTAACGATATTCTTGGTAGCGGGCATAGCTTCGATCTGGAAGTCCGCCGCGCTGCAGGCGCGTATGTCTGCGGCGAAGAGACCTCGTTGCTGGAAAGCCTGGAAGGCAAGCGTGGTCTGGTACGCTTCAAGCCGCCATTGCCTGCGATAGAAGGTCTGTTCGGAAAACCTACGGTAGTAAATAACGTGATCTCGTTCGCGAGCGTTCCTATCGTGATGGATAAAGGGGCGACGTTTTATAAAGACTACGGTATGGGCCGTTCACGCGGCACACTCCCTATCCAACTTGCAGGCAATATCAAGCATTGCGGACTGGTGGAGAAGGCATTCGGCATCACGTTGCGTGAACTGTTATACGATTTCGGCGGAGGCTCAGCATCGGGACGTCCGATCCGCGCGGTACAAGTCGGCGGGCCGTTAGGCGCCTACCTGCCGGAATCTCAATTCGATACCCCGCTGGATTATGAAAAGTTCACCGAAATATGGGCGGTGCTGGGGCATGGCGGTATCGTCGCATTCGACGACACGGTGGATATGGCCAAAATGGCAAGATATGCATTTGAATTCTGCGCTATAGAGTCCTGCGGCAAATGTACTCCATGCCGTATAGGCTCGGTACGCGGCGTTGAGATCATGGACAAGATCATCGCCGGTACCCATCCCGAAAAGAACGCTAAATTGGTACGTGATTTAAGCGATACTATGCTGAATGGATCTTTATGCGCACTGGGCGGCATGACGCCTTACCCGGTGCTAAGCGCGATCAATCATTTTCCAGAAGACTTTGGCCTGGAACAACGCGAACTTGCTGCGTAGATAACAGGTCAAAAAATCAAGGAGATATCCATCATGGACAACCACATCATGAACGACCAGACCGATTACGGAACGCCTGCCAAGACCAGCGATAAGCAGGTCACCCTGAACATAGACGGCCAGCAGGTTACCGTACCGGCAGGAACTTCCATCATGCGGGCAGCTATGGCAGCTGGCGTCAGTGTTCCCAAGTTGTGTGCGACCGATAGCTTGGAACCGTTCGGTTCTTGTAGGTTGTGTCTGGTGGAGATCGAAGGACGTAGGGGCTATCCTGCTTCATGCACCACGCCGGTAGACGATGGGCTAAAGGTTCATACCCAAACTCCTAAACTGGCTGATATTCGTCGTGGCGTGATGGAGCTCTATATTTCAGACCATCCGCTGGATTGCCTGACTTGCGCCACCAACGGCGATTGCGAATTGCAGGACATGGCCGGGGCAGTCGGTTTGCGCGAAGTGCGCTATGGCTATGACGGCGAGAATCACCTCAAAGCGGAAAAAGACGAATCCAATCCGTATTTCACTTTCGATCCTTCCAAATGCATCGTCTGTTCCCGTTGCGTACGCGCTTGTGAGGAGACTCAGGGTACTTTTGCACTAACCATCGAAGGCCGCGGTTTTGACTCTAAAGTCGCTGCCGGTACCGAGAATTTCCTGGATTCCGAATGCGTATCCTGCGGCGCTTGCGTACAGGCCTGCCCTACCGCTACGTTGATGGAGAAGTCGGTGATCGACCATGGCGTGCCTGAACATAGCGTGACCACTACTTGTGCTTATTGCGGCGTGGGTTGTTCGTTCAACGCTGAGATGAAAGGCGAAGAAGTGATACGCATGATGCCGAATAAGAATGGCGGCGCGAATCATGGACACTCATGCGTAAAGGGCCGCTTTGCCTGGGGTTATGCCACTCACAGCGACCGCATAACCAAGCCTATGATACGCAAGAGCATCAAGGACCCATGGCAAGAAGTATCCTGGGAAGAAGCAATCAATTACGCAGCAAGCGAATTGACACGTATCAAGGACAAATACGGCAAGGAATCCATAGGCGCGATCACCTCATCGCGTTGCACTAACGAAGAAGTGTACGTGGTACAAAAGCTGGTTCGTGCCGTATGGGGTACCAATAATGTAGACACCTGTGCACGCGTTTGCCACTCGCCTACCGGTTACGGACTGAAGCAGACGCTGGGCGAATCGGCTGGTACCCAGACTTTCGACTCGGTAATGGAATCCGATGTCATCGTGGTCATCGGTGCCAACCCTACCGACGGACACCCTGTATTCGCATCGCAAATGAAACGCAGATTGCGCGAAGGCGCCAAGCTGATCATTGCTGACCCACGCGCCATTGATTTAGTGTCGTCACCCCACGTTAAAGCTGACTATCACCTCAAGCTGCGTCCAGGCACCAATGTCGCTTTGATATCTGCCATGTCGCATGTGATCGTGACTGAAGGTCTGGCGGATGAGGCCTTTATAAAAGAACGCTGTGAATGGGATTCTTATGTGGCATGGAGGGATTTCGTGGCAAAACCGGAAAATTCGCCGGAAGCGCTCGAAGAAGAGCTCAGCATCCCGGCTGCAGAATTACGCGCCGCGGCGAGGTTGTACGCCACCG
>DATBPY010000182.1:0-5729 GCA_036561085.1 Methylophilaceae bacterium
GCCACCAAGCTTTCGCGCGAAAAGGCCAAGCGCCTCGCAGCGTGGCTGGATCTGGAAGAAGCCATGGAAGAGGGCCGCATCGTCAAGGGCTTCATCAATGGCCGCGTCAAGGGCGGCTTGACCGTCATGATCAACGGCATCCGTGCATTCTTGCCGGGTTCGCTGGTTGATCTGCGTCCGGTCAAGGACACCACCCCGTTCGAAAACAAGGAATGGGATTTCAAAGTTATCAAGCTTGACCGCAAGCGTAACAACGTAGTGATGTCGCGCCGTGCTGTGCTGGAATCCAGCGCAGGTACCGACCGCGAAGCACTGATCGGTTCGCTGACTGAAGGTTCGGTAGTTAAAGGTATCGTCAAGAACATCACCGACTACGGCGCGTTCGTGGACTTGGGCGGTATCGACGGCTTGTTGCACATTACCGATCTGGCTTGGCGTCGCGTCAAGCATCCTTCCGAAGTATTGACGGTGGGTGACGAGATCGAAGCCAAGATACTGAAATACGATGCCGAGAAGAACCGTGTTTCGCTGGGTATCAAGCAAATGGGTGATGATCCATGGGTCGCATTGGCACGTCGTTACCCAGCAAGCACACGCTTGTTCGGTAAAGTCACCAACCTCACCGACTACGGTGCGTTCGTTGAGATCGAGCCGGGTATCGAAGGTCTGGTACACGTCTCTGAAATGGACTGGACCAACAAGAACGTTCATCCAGCCAAAGTGGTACAACTGGGCGATGAAGTAGAAGTGATGATCCTAGAAATAGATGAAGAGCGTCGCCGTCTGTCCTTGGGCATGAAGCAATGCCAATCCAATCCATGGGATGATTTTGCTGCGACCATGAAGAAGGGTGACAAAGTCAGAGGCCAGATCAAGTCTATTACCGATTTCGGTATCTTTATCGGTTTGCCTGGCGGTATCGACGGTCTGGTGCATTTGTCTGACCTGTCCTGGACTCAAACCGGCGAAGAAGCCATCCGCAATTTCAAGAAGGGCGACGAAGTTGAAGCCGCTGTGTTGTCCATCGATGTCGAAAAAGAGCGTATCTCTCTCGGTGTTAAGCAGCTTGAGGCTGCACCTGCTTCTGCAACTACTGCCAGCTTTGACAAGGGTTCTCTGGTCAAGGGCACTGTAAAGAGTCTGGATGCCAAGGGCGCCACCATCGACCTGGGTAACGAAGTCGAAGGTTATGTCCGCACTTCCGAAGCATCGGTAGAGAAAGTGGAAGACATTCGCACCGTGCTGAAAGAGGGTGACGAGATCGAAGCCAAGGTGGTGAGCGTCGATCGCAAAACCAACAAGGTCAATCTATCTATCAAGGCTAAGGATGCCGCAGACGAAGTGGAAGCTGTGCAAAAGTACAGCAACGACAGCGCCAATGCTGGCACTACCAATCTGGGCGCATTGCTCAAGGCCAAGATGGATAGCAAGTCTGAACAATAACCTGATTAATTGGTGCAGCTATGAAATCAATGACAAAATCGGAACTGATCGCCAAGCTTGCGGCACGTTTTCCGCAATTGGTGATGAAAGATGCTGAACTTTCAGTAAAAGCGATCCTGGATGCCATGACGGAAAAATTGGCTGGAGGCAAGCGTATCGAGATCAGAGGGTTCGGTAGTTTCAGTCTGAACTACAGACCCCCTCGTCTGGGACGTAACCCGAAGACCGGCGAGAAAGTACAGGTGCCGGAGAAGTATGTACCCCACTTCAAAGCAGGTAAAGAACTGCGCGAACGGGTGGATATTTAAGCAGCTACTGATGCGGTTTTGAAAAAGCGGCGTAATCATCAAGATTGCGCCGCTTTTTTATTCCAGAAAGTCGGTAAAATAGCAGTATGCGATATCTCTATACCACTCTTACGCTGCTATTGTTTTTTGCAGCACTCGGATTCGCCGTGAAGAATTCCGAAAGTGTCACCCTGCATTACTACCTCGGCATGGAATGGACTGCGCCATTGGTCATCATGCTGTTAGTCACACTGGGCGTGGGCATTACGCTAGGGCTGCTGGCGTGCCTAGGTCTGATCGTCAGGCAGCGACGCCAGATCGGTGCCTTGAAGCGTGAATTGCAGCAACTGAATATAGATACTACGACTTAAGCATGGATTTTGATTACACCTGGTTACTGGCACTACCCTTGTTTTTCATCCTGGGCTGGATCGCCGCGCGCGTGGATGTCAGCAGACTACTGAATGAAACCAGTACGCTCCCTGCTTCATATTTCCGTGGTTTGAATTTCCTGATCAGCGAACAGCCCGATAAGGCGATTGAAGCGTTCACTGAAGCGCTCAAGATTGATTCCGACACCCTTGAATTGCACTTTGCCTTGGGTAACCTATTCCGCCGTACCGGCGAAATGGATAGGGCGATACGTCTGCATCAAGGGCTGCTGGATCGTGAAACGCTGGATGAAACGACACGTTTGATGGCATTGGCAGAATTATCGCAGGACTATCTCAAAGCGGGTTTGTTGGATCGTGCCGAGGAACTGTTTGCCAAGCTGACGGAGACAGCACGCTATGCGCAGTCCGCATTACGCGCGTTGCTGGAAATCTACGTACATGAAAAAGAGTGGGTACAGGCCATTGAAACCGCCCAAAAACTGGAAGCATTGAGTGGTAATCCGCTGGGGCTGGAGATCGCCCAATTCCATTGCGAACTCGCCCATCAGCAGATGCTATTAGGGGACCCTGAACAAGCAGGCAAGAATTTACACGCAGCATTAGAGGCTAACCGCAATTGCGTGCGTGCCAATGTCATGCTGGGAGATCTTGCGGCCAATCAGCAACATCACCAGGAAGCACTTCAACTGTGGCGCGCGGTCGAGTTGCAAATGCCTGAATATATCGAATTGATCGCGGCGCGCATGATGATCAGTTGGCGGGCTTTAGGAAAAGCGACTGAAGGGCTGGACTGGTTGCAGGACGCGGTGCGTAAATATGCACTGGAGGAAACTGCGCAAGTATTGTTCGAAGCCACGCTGGACTTGCGCGGCCCCGAAGCCGCTTACCGTATGGCACATGATGAGGCGGATATATCACCTACGCTTGCTGCCCTTGATCGCCTGTTACAAGCCAAAGTCAGCGGCATGCCCGATGGCGATCTGCGACTGGTGATAGATGCCATCAAGCAGCATCTGGAGCATACCGCCTATCATCGCTGTACTACTTGCGGGTTCACTGCACGCCAATTCCATTGGCATTGCCCCAGTTGCGCAGAGTGGGAAACCTTTCCACCCAGCAAATATGAGAAAGCTGTAACGGCTTAAGCATGGCGAACGATACAAGCATGAATGATTCAAAAACTAACGATTCAAGGATCATAGTCGCGCTGGACTATGCGGATGCGGCTACCGCCTTAAAATTGATCGCACAACTCGATCCTGCTTTGTGTCGACTCAAGATAGGTAAGGAGTTGTTTACCGCCGCCGGGCCGCAACTAGTCACTCGACTGACCCAGGAGGGATACAGTGTATTTCTCGACCTGAAGTTCCATGACATCCCCAATACTGTGGCAAAAGCTTGTGAAGCTGCAAGTAAGTTAGGCGTATGGATGCTCAATGTGCATGCATCAGGCGGTAGTGCCATGATGCGTGCGGCACGTGCCGCAGTGGATAAAGCGCCGGTGCCGCCATTGTTGATCGCCGTCACCATACTGACTAGCCTTGACCAGCCCGCACTGGATGAGATCGGCTATGCGGAAGACCTGTCGGCTACCGTGCTGCGCCTGGCGAAACTGGCAAAAAGCTGTGGTCTGGACGGCGTGGTATGTTCAGCACAGGAAGCGCCCTTGTTACGTAGTGAGTTGGGAGCGGATTTTAGTCTGGTCACGCCAGGTATACGTCCGGCGGACACAAGCATGGATGACCAGTCGCGCATCGTCACGCCGGCGATGGCGATCCACAACGGTGCCAGTTATCTGGTCATTGGCCGCCCCATTACCCAGGCTGCAGACCCACTGCAAATGTTGCAGCGCATCAATAGAGAAATTAAGGCGTAATCGCCATGAATCATCAGGAGCTTTTATGAAAATAAGTGTTGTCGGCACGGGCTATGTAGGTTTGGTGACAGGCGCCTGTTTGGCTGAAGTAGGTAACGACGTACTTTGCATGGACTTGGATGAGAGCAAGATCAAATTGCTGAAAGAAGGCGGCATTCCGATACACGAGCCGGGGCTGCTGGAAATGGTGCAACGTAATGTGGCGGCCGGTCGTTTGCATTTCACCACCAACATCGAAGAAAGCGTGGCATTCGGCATAGTACAATTCATCGCAGTCGGCACTCCGCCTGACGAGGACGGCTCGGCCGATCTGCAATACGTTACTGCTGCGGCACGAAATATCGGTCGATATATGACCGAGTTCAAAATCGTCGTGGATAAATCGACCGTCCCTGTCGGCACGGCGGATAAAGTAAAAGCGGCATTGAGTGAAGAATTACAACAGCGCGGTGTGGATGTCCCCTTCGCCGTAGCTTCCAACCCGGAATTTCTGAAAGAAGGCGCGGCAGTGCAAGATTTCATGCGACCGGACCGCGTGGTCGTCGGCGTAGACGATGAGCGCGTCGTTACTGTGATGCGTGAGCTTTATGCGCCATTCAACCGTAACCATGATCGCCTGATCATCATGGATATCCGCTCTGCCGAATTGACCAAATATGCCGCTAATTGCATGCTGGCGACACGTATTTCTTTCATGAACGAATTGGCGAACCTGGCGGATAAACTGGGCGCGGACATTGAACAAGTGCGCCTGGGGATAGGTTCCGATCCGCGTATCGGCTATCACTTCCTTTACCCCGGTTGTGGTTATGGCGGTTCATGCTTTCCCAAGGACGTGCAGGCCTTGATCCGTACTGCCGAAAGTATAGATCAGCCGATGAAGGTGTTAAATGCGGTGGAAGAGGCGAATAACGAACAAAAACGCGTGCTGCTGCAGAAGATACAGACCCGATTCGGCAAAAACCTCAGCGGTAAACATTTTGCACTATGGGGATTGGCGTTCAAGCCTAATACCGACGACATGCGCGAAGCTTCCAGCCGTGTTCTTATCCAAGGCTTGTGGGACTTGGGCGCTACAGTGACGGCCTACGACCCGGTGGCAATGCAGGAGTCGAAACGTATCTTCGGTACCGACACACGGCTAAAATATGCAGAGACGCCGATGCATGCGCTGGAAGGGGCAGATGCACTGGCGATCGTTACCGAATGGAAAGAATTCCGCGCGCCGGACTTCGACCAGATCAAGTCCGTATTGAAGACCCCGGCCATTTTTGACGGACGTAATATGTACACGCCATCGCAGGTAAAAGCGCATGGCCTGGAGTATTACGCTATTGGAAGAAGATGATTGAACAGCTTTAGCAAATCCGCTTGGGTAAGATTGGCGTAAGCAAAACAGAGGAGTATCTGTATCACTGCAGGCGATAATAGTAATTAAAAAACTAATTATTTTCGGGAGAGTGAGATGAAGAAGCTGTTATTGGTGATTTTGAGCGTACTTGCATTCGCAACACCGGCATGGGCCATCGTTGATCTTAATACTGCAACGATGACGGAATTGGAAAGCGTAAAGGGCATAGGCCCTAAAAAAGCGCAGTACATCATGGATTATCGCAAGAAGACGCCCTTCAAGTCGGTAGACGACCTGACCAAAGTCAAAGGTTTCGGCAAGAAGACGGTGGACAAGATGCGCAAGGAACTCAAGGTCGGGCCACCTCCAAAACCAGT
>DATBPY010000183.1:0-21031 GCA_036561085.1 Methylophilaceae bacterium
GAAGGGCAAGTACCATGGGCATTGTGCCCATTTTTTATTTGTGTCGTCAGGATATGCGCGTATGGATATAGCTGCTTTGCTTGAAAAGACCGTGACACAGATAGGTTATGAACTGGTGGACTTGGAAATGTCCAACCGCGGCAAAATGCTGCGCCTGTTCATAGATAAACCTGAAGGCATCAGCGTAGAAGATTGCGCAACGGTAAGTAACCATGTATCGCGGCTATTATCGGTTGAGATGGATGTAGATTACGACCGGCTGGAAGTGTCGTCTCCAGGTTTGGATAGAGTGTTGAAAAAACCTGCGGATTTTGTCCGTTTTGCCGGACAACGGGTTAAATTGAAACTGCGTATCCCCGTTGAGGGCCGCAAGAATTTTGTAGGCGTGCTGCAAGGAATGCAGGACGACAATGTGGTGCTGGAACGCGATGCAATAATGCATAGCTTTGCATTGGCAGGCATTGAAAAAGCACGGCTCGACCCCGATTTTAGTTAAAGCTTAATAAATCTTAATTAAGCTTTGATCGAGTCTTGATTGAACATTAATTGAATAAAGTAATGCTGGAGAATGTGTAATGAGCCGCGAAATCTTATTAATGGTAGATGCCCTTGCCCACGAAAAAAACGTGGAAAAGGAAGTTATTTTTATCGCATTGGAATTAGCGTTAGCTTCTGCCACTAAAAAACGCTTCAAGGAAGACGCGGATGTACGCGTGGCGATAGACCGCAACAATGGCGAGTATCAGGCTTTCCGCGTATGGACGGTAGTATCTCCCGATGCCGTGGATGAGGATGCAGAACCCATAGAACTCAATCCTGCGGCTCAGGTTCTTAGCACCGATGAGCGCGCCAAGGACTTGAACGTGGGCGACACCATAGAAGAACCGCTGGAAGCGGTTGAATTCGGCCGCATAGGCGCGCAAGCCGCTAAACAGGTGATTCTGCAAAAAGTGCGTGAAGCAGAACGCGAGCAGATACTGAATGACTTCCTGGCACGCAAGGAGCATTTGGTCAGCGGCACCATCAAGCGTATCGAGAAGGGCAATGCCATTATCGAAGTCGGTCGTATCGAAGCCCTGCTTCCGCGCGATCAGATGATCCCCAAGGAAAATCTGCGCAACGGCGATAGAGTGCGCGCATTCTTGACGCGCATAGAACGCAACGTGCGCGGCCCGCAACTGATCTTGACGCGTATCGCACCGGAATTCATCACTAAGTTATTCGAACTGGAAGTGCCGGAGATCGAAGAAGGCCTACTGGAGATTCGTGCTGCATCGCGCGATCCCGGTTCACGCGCCAAGATCGCGGTGAAATCCAACGACCAACGCCTGGACCCAGTGGGTACTTGCGTCGGTATGCGCGGATCGCGCGTGCAGGCGGTGACCGGCGAGTTGGCCGGCGAACGCGTGGACATCGTATTGTGGTCCATGGACCCGGCACAGTTCGTGATCAACGCCATGGCACCTGCTGCCGTGACGCGCATCAGCATAGATGAAGAAGCGCACAGCATGGACGTAGTGGTAGGTGAAGACCAATTGGCCTTGGCTATCGGCCGTGGCGGTCAGAACGTGCGTCTGGCATCGCAGCTCACCGGCTGGGAACTGAACCTGATGACGGAAGACGAAGCCGAGAAAAAAGGCGAAGAAGAATACGGCAAGGCACGCGAACTATTCATCGCCAGACTGGACGTAGACGAGGAAGTCGCGGACATCCTGATCCAGGAGGGCTTTAACTCGCTGGAAGAGATCGCCTATGTACCGTTAAGCGAAATGCAAGAGATCGATGCCTTCGATGAAGACACTATTAACGAACTGCGCAGCCGCGCCCGTAATGCTTTGTTGACTGAAGCCATTGCCCGCGAGGAAAAAGTCGAAGAAGCTTCCGAAGAGTTATTAACCATGCAAGGCATGGACGAAAAAACCGCTCATTTACTAGCCTCTAAGGGAGTCAGCAAGCTGGACGACCTAGCCGACTTGGCTGTAGATGAACTGGTTGAGATGACCGGCATGGACGAAGAACGAGCCAAGCAACTGATCATGACGGCGCGTGCGCCTTGGTTTGCTTAAAGGTTTGCATATGGGGCTCGTATAAGGAATTTAAGGGATATAGATGGCACAAACCAGCGTAACGCAATTTGCAAGTGAGCTTAATCTGCCGCCCCAGTTATTACTGGAGCAGCTGAGGGCTGCTGGCGTCAATAAAGTATCGCCCGAAGATAAACTGACCGAACAGGACAAGTCTTCGTTGCTGGAACATTTGCGCAAGGAGCATGGTGCGCAACAACCCAAGAACAAGATCACGCTGACTCGCAAGCAAGTCACCGAGATCAAACAGCCTGACGGTGCCGGACGTGCACGTACCATTCAGGTCGAAGTGAAGAAAAAGCGTGTGATCGTTTCTCCGCGTGCCGAAACCGCGCAAGTCGAGGTTGTGGCTCCGCCAGAGCCACCTCCGGTTGAAGTCGTTAGCGCGCCGGTAGAAGCTCCAGTGGAGGTCATAGAAGTCGTTGCAACTCCTGAACCGCCTGCTGCTCCGCCGCCACCGCCTCCTGTAGCAACAAAAAGTACCGGCAAACCCATTGTCCTGGATGCCCAGCAAGTTGCCCTGCGTGAACAGGAAGCGCGACGCCATGCCGAACTGATCGCGTTACAGAGCGAAGAACAACAGAAAAAACAGGCTGCTTTACTGAGAAAACAGGAAGAAGAAGCTGCACGTGCCGCTGAAGCGGAAATCGCCAAGAAAAAACTTTCTGAAGGCACTCTGCATAAACCTGCCGGAAAAGTTGCCGACAAACCCGAAAAAGCAAAACTGGGCGACAATAAAGGCAAGAAGACTGTTGTGGTTGAACGCGGCACTGAACAGAAACGACGTAGCGGCGGCCTGAAGACGCGGGGCGATGTTGGCTTCGGCCAAGGTTGGCGTGCTCCGGGAAGATCCAAAGCGCAAAAACACCAAAGAGAATCGGACGCGCAACATGCTTTCTCGGCTCCTACTGAGCCTATCGTGCATGATGTACTGGTGCCTGAAACCATTTCTGTGGCCGATCTGGCACACAAAATGGCAGTCAAAGCCACCGAAGTGATCAAGACGCTGATGAAGATGGGCATGATGGTCACCATCAACCAGGTGCTGGACCAGGAAACCGCGATGATTGTGGTCGAAGAAATGGGTCACATCGCTAAAGCTGCGGAAACCAATGACCCTGATGCTTTCCTGACTGACGAAGAACATCACGAAGCTGTGCCGGAACCGAGACCGCCTGTTGTGACGGTAATGGGTCACGTAGACCATGGTAAAACTTCGCTGCTGGACTATATCCGCCGCACGCGAGTAGCGCACGGCGAAGCGGGTGGTATTACCCAGCACATCGGCGCCTATCATGTGGAAACACCTAGAGGCATGGTCACGTTCCTCGATACGCCAGGCCACGAAGCATTCACGGCCATGCGCGCGCGTGGCGCCAAAGCGACCGACGTGGTGATTCTGGTAGTTGCCGCTGACGACAGCGTGATGCCGCAAACCATAGAAGCCATCCATCACGCCAAAGCCGCAAAAGTGCCTATGGTGGTGGCGATCACTAAAGTGGATAAGCAAGGCGCAAACGCAGAAAAAGTTAAACAAGAACTGGTAGCGCAGGAAGTCGTGCCCGAAGATTGGGGCGGCGATACCATGATGATAGAAGTCTCAGCTAAAACAGGACAAGGCATTGATGAGCTGCTGGAAGGCGTCTTGTTGCAGGCAGAAGTGCTTGAACTCAAGGCCCCTATCACCTCCCCTGCCAAAGGCATAGTGATTGAAGGGCGACTGGATAAAGGCCGCGGGCCTGTGGCGACCATTCTGGTGCAATCCGGAACATTAAAACGCGGCGATATGCTGCTGGCGGGTAGTGCCTATGGTCGGGTTCGTGCCATGTTGGACGAGAACGGCAAAGATATCAAAGAGGCAGGTCCATCCATTCCAGTGGAAATTCTGGGTCTGTCGGATGTACCGAATGCAGGCGAAGACACCATCGTGCTCAATGACGAACGTAAGGCTCGCGAAATCGCGCTGTTCCGTCAAGGCAAGTTCCGTGACGTGAAGTTGGCCAAGCAACAGGCCGCCAAACTGGAAAACATGTTCGACCAGATGGCCGAAGGCGAGGTCAAGTCTCTGGCGCTGATCATCAAGTCCGATGTGCAGGGTTCTTACGAAGCGCTTTCCACTTCGCTGCAGAAACTGTCTACCGACGAAGTGAAAGTCAATGTATTGCATACCGGCGTAGGCGCGATCAGTGAATCCGACGTCAATCTGGCAGTCGCTTCGGGAGCGGTGGTTATAGGCTTCAACGTACGTGCCGACGCGGGTGCACGCAAACTGATCGAGTCGTCCGGCGTGGATGTACGCTACTACAACATCATCTATCAAGCGGTAGATGAAGTGCGTGCAGCACTGACCGGCATGTTATCGCCCGATGAGAAAGAAGTGGTGCTCGGCCTGGTCGAAGTGCGCGAGGTATTCTCTATATCGAAGATCGGTACCATTGCGGGTTGCTACGTGCTGGAAGGCATGATCAAACGCACTGCGAAGATCAGATTGTTGCGCGACAATGTGGTGATCCATACCGGAGAACTGGATTCGCTCAAACGATTCAAAGACGACGTCAAAGAAGTCAAGAATGGTTTCGAATGCGGTCTGTCATTGAAGAATTTCAACGACATCCTGGTCGGCGATCAGTTGGAAGCATTTGAGCTGGTGGAAGTGGCGCGTACTTCTTTGTAATGGCAAAAGAGTTTTCTCGCAGCCAGAAAGTAGCCGAACAGATTCGCCGCGAACTGGCCGACCTGCTGCAATTCGAAGTGAAAGACCCGCGTGTGGGTAACGCCACCATCACCGAAGTCGAGGTGACCGGCGACTTGGCACATGCCAAGATATTCTTTTCTACCCGCGAAGATGCAGCAGCTGCCTTGGCCGGCCTGGAAAAGGCAGCGGGCTTTCTACGCAGCCAGCTCGCTAAAAGACTGATGTTACGCACCGTGCCGCAACTTCATTTTGTGCACGACACTTCCATCGAACGCGGCTTCCAACTATCGCAACTGATAGATAAAGCCGTGTCTGAAGAGAAGCATTAACTCATCTTTCATTCCTCATTACGTCCCCGGTTCGATCCATGCAGTTCAAGCGTATCAAGCGTGAGATAAATGGTGTATTACTGCTGGATAAGCCGCCCGGCTATTCATCTAACCAGGCATTGCAGATCGCCAAACGAATTTATAGCGCTGCCAAGGCCGGACATACCGGCAACTTGGACCCTTTCGCCACCGGACTGTTACCTTTATGCTTAGGCGAAGCCACCAAATTCTCACAAACATTGCTTGATGCCGACAAGGAATATAGCGCGACTCTCAAATTAGGCGCGACTTCCAATACCGGTGATACCGAAGGTGAGATATCTACGCAGCAGCCCGTACAAGTAAGTCAGTCCCAAGCTGAACAAGCATTACGGGACTTTACCGGCGATATCCTGCAGATCCCGCCTATGCATTCTGCATTGAAATATCAGGGCAAAGCACTGTACGAATACGCGCGCGCAGGTGTAGAGATCGAGCGCAAACCGCGCCCGGTCACAATTAAGCGTATTGCGCTAACCCGACTGCAGCATGATGAGATGGAAATCACCGTGACTTGCAGCAAAGGCACTTATATCCGCGTGCTGGCAGAAGATATAGGTAAAGCTTTGGGTTGCGGCGCCTATCTCACTGCCCTGCGACGCCTGACCACCGGCGGATTCTCTCTCAAACAGTCGGTAACCCTGCCTCAGCTTGAACAACTTGCGCAACAACAACGTGATGATTTGCTATTGCCTGTGGATGCATTGCTATCTACTTTGCCTACTGTGACACTCGATGAAGAAAGTGCTCACTTCTTCTGCCAGGGCCAATCTGTCTGGAAATCTGGAATGACTCATCTCGGCATGCACCGGGTCTATGCAGCATCGCAGAAGTTCCTGGGCGTGGGTGATAATCTGGGCGACGGGCAGATCGCTCCCAAGAGAATTGTAATTTAGTGATTCAAACAAGTTTAACTATTGAAATTAAATACGATTCTCTATAGAATGCGCGACTCAAAGTCAAAGAGATAAAAGAGAGATTAACGATGTCTGCAACTGCTACTGAAAAAGCGAAAATCGTCGGGGAATTCAAAACGGCGGCCAACGATACCGGCTCCCCCGAAGTGCAAGTCGCCTTGCTGTCCAGCCGTATTGCCATGCTCACCGAGCATTTTAAAGTCCATGCTAAAGACCATCACTCACGTCGTGGCCTACTCAAACTGGTAAGTCAGCGCCGCAAACTGCTGGACTACCTCAAAGGCAAAAGCGTTGACCGATATCGCTCGCTGATCGAGCGCCTCGGCATTCGTAAATAAGCTGTACTGTCCATTTTTCTCATTTAACGAGCCGAAGAGCGCTGCTTGGCGTCTATCGGCTCGTTGTTCATTTAACGTCGTAGTGTTTATTTAACGACGAGTTGTGCAAATAGAACAATAACTTATAAGGATACACTGTGAAACCCATTAAAAAAACACTGCAATACGGTCGCCATACGCTGACTCTGGAAACAGGCGAGATCGCCCGTCAAGCTGACGGCGCTGTACTGGTCAGTCTGGATGACACGGTCGTGCTGGTCACTGCCGTAGGCAAAAGAGAAGTAAAGCCTGGTCAGGATTTCTTTCCGCTGACCGTTGACTATCAAGAACGCACTTATGCCGCAGGCAAGATCCCCGGCGGTTTCTTCAAACGCGAAGGCCGTCCTTCGGAAAAGGAAACACTGACTTCGCGCCTGATAGACCGCCCTCTGCGTCCGCTATTCCCGGAAGCGTTCTATAACGAGATCCAGATCGTCGCCACGGTGATGTCTTCCGATAGCGAGATCGATTCCGATATCCCTGCCATCATCGGCGCATCCGCTGCACTGGCGATCTCCGGCATCCCCTTCTACGGTCCGATAGGTGCCGCACGTGTAGGCTACATCAATGGCGAATACGTGCTGAACCCGACCAAGACCGAACTGGCAGAAACCGAACTGGATCTGATCGTTGCCGCCACCGACAAGGCTGTACTGATGGTGGAATCCGAAGCCAAGCAATTGTCTGAAGAGGTCATGCTGGGTGCCGTGGTATTCGGTCACAACGAAATGCAAGCCGTCATCAATGCCATCAACGAAATGGCTGCAGAAGTGGCTAATGAGCCATGGGAATGGACTCCTCCGGAAGTGGACGCTGCGCTTACCGAGCAACTCAACACACTGGCCGGCAATGACATTAACGAAGCTTACAAGATCAAATCCAAGCAAACCCGTTCCGGCAAGCTGGACGAGATCAAATCCCGCGTATTGGGCGAACTGATCACCGAAACCACCGACACTTCCCGCGCTAACCAGATCAAAGATGCACTGTTCGCGCTGGAAGCTAAAGTAGTACGTAGCCAGATCCTGAACGGCGAACCGCGTATCGATGGTCGCGATACCCGTACCGTGCGTCCTATCACAATGCGCACCGGCGTATTGCCGCGCACCCACGGCTCTGCACTGTTTACCCGTGGTGAAACCCAGGCACTGGTTGTTGCTACGCTTGGTACCGGCCGTGACGAACAGATCATCGATGCGCTGCAAGGCGAATTCACCGACCGTTTCATGTTGCATTACAACATGCCTCCTTACGCTACCGGCGAAACCGGCCGTGTAGGTACTCCAAAGCGCCGCGAGATCGGTCACGGACGTCTGGCGAAACGTGCACTGATCGCCGTATTGCCGTCCGCCGAAGAGTTCGGTTACACCATACGTGTGGTGTCTGAAATCACTGAATCCAACGGTTCCAGCTCCATGGCCTCTGTTTGCGGCGGCTGCTTGGCACTGATGGATGCCGGCGTTCCGGTGAAGGAACATGTTGCCGGTATCGCCATGGGCCTGATCAAGGAAGGTAACCGCTTCGCAGTGTTAACCGACATCCTGGGCGACGAAGATCACCTCGGCGACATGGACTTCAAGGTTGCAGGTACTGAAAACGGCATCACTGCGCTGCAAATGGACATCAAGATCACCGGCATCACTGCCGAGATCATGAAGGTCGCGCTGGCGCAGGCACAAGAAGGTCGTATGCACATCCTTGGCCTGATGAAGAGCAGTATGGATCATTCTCGCGAAGAACTTTCCGCGTTTGCTCCACGCATCATCACCGTAAAGATCAATCCGGAGAAGATCCGTGACGTGATCGGTAAAGGCGGTGCTGTGATCCGTGCATTGACCGAAGAAACAGGCACCACCATTGATATCGAAGATGACGGCACCATCAAGATCGGCTGCATCAATGCCGAAGCCGGTGAAGAAGCCAAGAAACGCATTATGGCGATCACGGCTGAAGTCGAAGTCGGTCAGGTCTACGAAGGCGCAGTACAGCGCATTCTGGACTTCGGTGCAGTGGTTTCTCTGTTGCCGGGCAAAGACGGCCTGGTGCACATTTCACAGATCGCTCATCAACGCGTGAATGCCGTCAGCGACTTCCTGAAAGAAGGCCAGGTCGTTAAGGTCAAGGTTGTTGAAGTAGACGACAAAGGCAAAGTACGTTTGTCGATGAAGGCACTGATTGATCCACCTGCGAAAGACGAATCAGCTCCTGCTGCTGAATAGCAATAAATTGCAGCGCAGGATGAAAAAAGCCGGATGTGAAAACATCCGGCTTTTTTATTATCTATTGCTTTTAGCTCCGACGTAACGCGCTACGCGCATCAGTCTTTACTGAACCACGCGGCTATTTAGCCACTTGCTTTTCTCTAATCTCATCCAGTGTCTTGCAATCTATGCACAGCGTAGCTGTTGGACGCGCTTCCAGACGCTTCAAGCCGATCTCGACACCGCAGCTCTCGCAATAGCCGTATTCGTCCGCTTCCAACTTGTTCAGAGTCTCGTCGATCTTCTTGATCAGTTTGCGCTCGCGGTCACGGTTACGCAGTTCCAGAGCCATATCGGACTCCTGGCTGGCGCGGTCGTTGGGGTCGGCAAACATGGTGACCTCATCCTGCATGGTGTGCACGGTACGATCCATGTCTTGAGAAAGATCGGCTTTCCACAGATTCAGGATATTGCGGAAATGCTCGCGTTGCTTTGCATTCATGTAGTCCTCATCTGCCTTGGGCTGATAAGGGGTGAAATGGCGGCTAATTTCTTCAGTCATATCGGTTATTTTCTCAGGCCAGCTATTATAAAAAACGAGGCCATATACAGCCAAAATTTAACGAAGGCAAGAGTTTATAGAGGATTGCATAATAAATCTAGCTTGATGTTGCGAAGTTTTGACTAGTGTGGTTATCGTATCGCCTCACGGGCTTCCAGCGCTTCCAGAGTATTTTCCATCAATGTCGCTACTGTCATTGGTCCCACCCCGCCCGGCACCGGAGTGATCCAGCCTGCACGCTCGCGTGCTGCAGCAAATTCCACATCCCCGCATAACTTACCGCTCTGTAGACGATTCATGCCTACATCCACCACAATAGCGCCAGCCCGTACCCATGCCCCTTTGACCATCTCCGGTTTACCTACCGCTACTACCAGCACTTCCGCACGCGCCACAATATCCGGCAAGTCGCGGGTAAAGCGGTGGCAAACCGTCACAGTACAACCGGCCAGCATCAACTCCAACGCCATAGGGCGTCCCACAATATTGGATGCCCCTACCACCACCGCATTCAAGCCATGCAAATCGACATTCAGGGTATGTAACATGGTCATCACACCTTTGGGCGTGCAAGGTCTTAGCACCGGCACACGCTGGGCCAGGCGCCCAAGGTTATAGGGATGGAACCCGTCTACATCTTTTTTGGGGTCTATGCATTCGATCACTAGCGATGCTTCAATATGAGGCGGAAGAGGAAGCTGCACCAATATGCCGTCCACTTCATCATCGGCATTCAATTTTCCAATTAAAGACAATAATTCCTGAGCCGAAGTCTCCACGGGTAAATCATAAGCCAGGGAACGAAAACCTATCGCGTCGCAGCTCTCGCGCTTTTTATTGACGTAGATATGCGATGCCGGATCGGCGCCAACCAACACAACCGCCAAACAAGGAGGGCGCTTGCCTGCTGCTGATCGGGCTTCTACCTGCTGGCGTAAATTATGTAGCAGGTTTTCAGAGATCGCCTTGCCGTCAATAAGCTGTGCTGTCATGCCTGAGATAATTAGTGTAATTAAACGCACTATTTTAACAGATTAAAATTGACGGCAAGCGCCGATTTCGCTATAGTTAGCGCCCTTCGGGGTGTAGCGTAGTCTGGTAGCGCGCCTGCTTTGGGAGCAGGATGTCGGGAGTTCGAATCTCTCCACCCCGACCAGATATTTTTTAACTATCTTTGTCCGACAACTCTGCCCGTAGCTCAACCGGATAGAGCACCAGCCTTCTAAGCTGGGGGTTACAGGTTCGATTCCTGTCGGGCAGGCCAGTTAAGATTCAGGTTGTTCGTTTCAATGGTGGCCGTAGCTCAGTTGGTAGAGTCCAGGATTGTGATTCCTGTTGTCGTGGGTTCGAGCCCCATCGGCCACCCCATTTACCCCAAATTATTTCTTCCAGCACTCAAGCGCCTATTCCAATAGGCTATTGCATTCTATAAAGCCTCCGGGGGCTTCCTGCACAAGATCGCTTAATCTACTAGCGACATTTGTTATGACGCTATCCCAATCATCAATTGTCGTTTGCCTGATCAATCTTGCACTAGGATACCAAGGGCTATCTTCTCGATCAGCCATCCACCGGAAATCAGGTGCAAATGGAAGCAGTATCCATACCGGCTGACCCAATGCGCCTGCAAGGTGGGCTGAAGCGGTATCTATAGAGATAATCAAGTCCATTTCGGCAATGAGTGCTGCAGTATCCGAGAAATCGGCCAATTCATCATGATGCAAATGCAAGCGCTTGAATCTGTTCGATACAAGGGCATCTTCTTCACCAATTTCCTGCTGTAATGCATGGAATTCGCAAGGCAATTGCAATAAAGGTTCAAGTTGACTTAAGGGAATACTCCGCTTCTTATTGGCGGCAGATCCCGACCACACCAGCCCTACTCTCAGCTGTTCTTTGCGACCCAATCTCGTTTCCCAGATATGCCTTTTACCCTTGTCTGCATTGAGATAAGGGACATTAGCCGGGATTGTTTGAACGGTTGTATGGAATGCCAGCGGCAAACTCATGACAGGGCACTGCAAATCAAAATGGGGTAACGGTTTATGCTTCTCGACGATATCGAAATCGCCCTGAAGGCTATTCATTAAAGAAATCATTGATGCAGGAGTTTCCAGTACCACATTTGCGCCCAGCGCTTCTGCCAAAGGTACGTATCTGCAGAATTGGATAAAATCGCCTAATCCTTGTTCCGCATGGATGAGGAGGGTTTTACCTGCAATGGGTTGAGCGCCTAGCCAGAGAGGTTGGCTGAAGTTCCTGAAGAATTCTTTTTGATATACCTGCCAGCGCGACTCGTAAAGCTCCCACCCCCTGCTATATTCACCCATAAGCAGCAAAAGAAAAGCTTTGTTCCATTTTGCCAAGTGAAGCTCATCATCTAATTCAATAGCGCGGTTATAACTATGCAATGCATCTTCGAAATTATTGAATTGCTGCAACGCATACCCCCGATTGCAGTATGCATCCGCATAAGCGGGGCGTAGCGTAATCGCTTTGTCGTAACTGAGAATGGCCTCGTTGAATCTTTCAATGCTTGCGAGTAACACACCTTGATTAAAATAGGCTTCAGCAAAGTCAGGAGCCAGTTTGATCGCTTGCTCATAACAAGCCAGAGCTTCAATTGGGTGCTTAAGATCTTTAAGTACATTACCGCGATTGTTGTGAGCTTTTGCATAATCAGGCTTTAAAGAAATCGCATGGTCATAACTTGTTAATGCATCGTTATAACGCTTTAAATGATGAAGAATGATTCCTCGATTATTATGGGCCTCGGGATAGTTGGGCCTTAACGCAACCGCTTTATCGTAATTGGTCAGCGCTTCGTTATCATGTCCCAGATTCTCTGATGCGATGCCAAGGTTATTATAGGCTTCAGCAAAATCTGGTTTTAAGGCGACGGCACGGTTGCAATAATCAAGGGCTTCATCGTAACGTTTCAGCTTGATTAATTCGTTGCTGGCATTGTAAAAAGCATAGGGCTGGTTGGCATCGATCTGAATAGATCTTTGAATGAGGCTTAAGCCTGCCTCAAAATGACCTGCTTGAAATTCTATAGCGCCTAAATTAGTCAGCGCTTTGGGTTGATCGGGGTGCGATTTGAGAAGCTCTTCATATAAAACCTTGGCTTCTGTAAACCTTCCTGATTGACACAGCTTAAGGGCCTGCTGCAAAAGCTCTTCTATATTCTGAATATGGTTCATTTAAGATCAGCGAATCAATAAAGACTGATAAGGATAAACGAATATCGGTTTATTGCGCAGCAAGCGCAATCGAAGAAACGTCACTTTAGTGTATGTTGGGTGCCCGGAAATAAAAACGGCACCCGAAGGTGCCGTTTTAAGCTTTCAAGTTTTCTAAAGAATCTTAGAAGAACAGGATCGCGCCCAGGTCAAAAATGTCCGAGGTGTTTTTAGCACCCAGTTGGTTGCTGGACTCAACGCGTGAGTATTCAGCTACCAGATTAACACTGGAGGTCAGAGGATGATATGCACCAATGGTCCACATTTCATTGCTCTTAACGGTAGTACCAGCAACTTCACCAGAAGCTAGATCCAGATTGGACTCACCCCAGCTTGCAGCCAGTTTGGTACCAACACCAGGGATCTTGAAGGAAGCTTGAACGTAGCCGCCATCGCTATCACGGGAGTTACCGGTGCCTGCAGCATAGCCGTCAGCCAGCAGAGAAGTGGTACCTACACCTTCACCGTTGTAGTAGTAACCAACCAGGTTAACGCCAGAGAAGTTCACGCTAGCACCCAGACCGAACACGTCAGCGCTGTCGCTGGTGTTAACAGTACCGGCGATGCCTTGAACGTCTTGATGCAAACCTTCCAGCCATACCTTACCGGAGAAGTCACCAGCCCATGAGTAGCTAGCTACGCCTTCAAAGCCTGGGGTATCTTGGTTACCAGCAATTGCAGCGCTGGTGCCGAGGTTAACTGAGGTCCATGGTTGACGGATACCTGCGGTTACTTGGAAACCATTCCAATCAGGAGTGGTGTAGTTGATTTGACCAGTGAAGTCAGCATAGATGAAACCTGTACCGATACGACCCAGGGTGGTGGTGGTGCCACCGGTGTTACCAACAATACCTTGTGAACCAACGCCCAACAGGGTTTGGTCATTCAGAATTGCGTTTGCACCGAATACGCCCAGATCCTTACCAATCTTGATGGTACCCCAGGACTTGTCACCGAAGGTCAAGTTAGCTTGACGGAATTCAGAAGCGCTACCACCTTGCAGACCGTGTGCAGAAGAAGCACCTGGTTGGAAGCTGATGGTCCAGCTTACGTCCAGATCATTCTGACGGGTCTTGCCGGTGAAGCCGAGCCATGAAGGCAGCAGACCGGTGTTGATAGAGCTGGTACCGGAGCCGTTAGCGCCGCGAGCGTTAGCGATACCGCCGCCGATTACGTTGGCGTCGCTGCTGCTGTTGTAGATGTAGAAAGCATTGACGTTACCATTGATATCAATGGTCCAATCACCAGCTGGAATCACGATACCAGCGTTTGCTGCGGAAGCGCCCATCGCCATAACAGCGGCGGCTACTGCCAGATTAAGTTTCTTATTCATAAAACCTCCAAAAAAGTTTCCAAAGTTTGTGGCTCGATGCATCAAGCCTATATACCTACTTGCACTCTCTTTTAATCAGCACTCTTTAACAAGGAAGCTAAAGAAACTGAATAATCGAGAGAGTTCGCGAACTCCCCTTACGAGAAGTGATAGCAGTATGCCAAGCGGCGGCAACGCCTAGCAAGGGTTTTTTGTGATTTTCGCCACAGAAAAGCGAGGCTGTTGCATTTTTACAACAAGACTTAGATCAAAACCATGGAAAACCACCTTGAAAGGCTGAAAAACAGGGGCTCATGGCCATATTTAAACATCTTGCAGCTTATGATCAATCGCCGATCAGTTTCACTAACACTCTTTTTCTGCGTCGGCCGTCGAACTCACCATAGAATATCTGTTCCCATGGGCCGAAATCCAGATGGCCTTCCGTAATCGCCACTACGACCTCCCGCCCCATCACTTGACGCTTCATATGCGCGTCGGCATTGTCTTCGCCGGTTCGGTTATGGTGATAGCCACTCACGGGCTCATGCGGTGCGAGTTTTTCCAACCAGACGCCGTAATCATGATGCAAGCCGGATTCATCGTCGTTGATGAAGACGCTGGCGGTAATGTGCATGGCGTTCACCAATGCCAAGCCTTCACGGATCCCGGACTCGCGCAGACATTCCTCTATCTGCCCGGTTATATTGGTAAAGTGCATACGCTCCGGGGCATTGAACCAGAGTTCTTTGCGGTAACTTTTCATGGAAGCTCCTGTCATAAAGTGTTGGTAAGGAATTATAGCGCCGCATAGCGACTGCGGATAAACTGCGAAAAACTAATCAGGAACGCTTAATGTCGGATGCCGTATTCAAGGTGGAAGAAGGTTCGCGCGTGGTGTTGGCAGGACAATGGTCTTTGCGAGCCGCCGAAAATCATTTCGCCGCACTACAACAGCAATTGGCTCCTTATTTCTCCCAGCCGCAGATAGCCTGGGACCTGACTTCCGTAGAACAACTAGATAGCGCCGGCGCAGCCTTGTTATTGACAGGGTGGGGAGGTCAACGTAGTTCAAATGTTTCATTACGCCCCGAACATGCAGCACTGTTCGATAGTCTGCAGCAGGCTCATCCGTCCCATCACACAATAGATGAAGCGCCCATCGAAGACCCATCGGCCAAAATGGGCTTACTGCAATCTTTCGTATTGCATCTGGCCGATTTTATTGCGCTTACCGGCCTGATTTTTTTGGAGTTCTTATACCTCTTCCGCCGTCCGCAAGACATTCCCTGGAAGGAAATCTCTGCCAATATTTATAAAGGCGGAGTGATGGCCCTTCCAGTCATGGGATTGGTGGGCGGCATGATAGGCGTGGCAATGAGCTATCTCATGGCATTGCAACTGCGCAAATTCGGCGCGGATATCTTTATCGTCAACATTTTAGGGTTGGCGATCATCCGCGAACTGGGGCCAATATTGATGTCGGTACTGATAGCGGGGCGTTCGGGCTCGGCGATGACGGCACAGATCGGTGTAATGCGCGTCACCGAGGAGATCGATGCTCTTGCCACCATGGGTGTTTCACGCACTTTGCGACTTATTCTTCCCAAGGTGGTAGCGCTGACACTGGTAGCGCCTTTGCTGCTTTTCTGGACCTCGCTGTGGGCATTGATCGGCGGCATGACAGTCGCATTCTTTCAATTAGGAATAGGCTTTGAATTCTTCATTGAGCACCTGCCGCGCGTGGTAAAAGCGACCAACCTGGCTCTGGCTACTGTTAAAGGTTTTACTTTCGGCCTGACGGTTGCATTGATCGCCTGCCATTTCGGCCTGCGCGTTCAACCCAATACCGAGAGTCTTTCCAACAGCACCACATCGTCAGTGGTCACCTCGATCACCGTTGTGATCCTCTTGGATGCATTATTTGCTATCGCCACAAGGAGCATAGGCATATGACCGCTCCTGTCTGCGAAGTAATAAATGTTTGGACGCAATTCGGCAACACCGTCATCCATAAAAACCTGTCGTTGCAGGTCAATACCGGTGAAGTATTAGCATTAGTAGGTGGTTCCGGTAGCGGAAAAACCACGCTATTAAGGCATATCGTCGGCTTGACGCAGCCATCTCGAGGCGAGATTCGATTATTTGGCGAGAATATAGAAACTTTGGATCGTGATGGGCAAAAACGGGTACGCAATCGATTCGGGATGCTATTCCAGCAAGGAGCATTATTTTCTGCGCTGTCTGTATTCGAAAATATTGCTTTCCCTCTGCGTGAGTTACACCAATTCGACGAAGCCACAATTCGCCTGCTGGTGATGCATAAATTGTCCTTGGTAGAACTCGAACCTGAACATGCAGAACTGCTGCCCGCACAACTTTCCGGAGGCATGATCAAACGCGTCGGCTTGGCACGGGCTTTGTCTTTGGAACCTGAATTGCTGGTACTGGATGAACCTACTGCAGGACTCGATCCTGACCGCAGTGAAAATTTTGTACAATTGGTAAAAGATTTACGCCAACAATTAGGGCTCACAGTCATTTTTGTGACGCATGATCTGGACACCTTAACTTTGTTGGCTGATAGAGTAGCAGTACTGGCGGATCAGCATATCGTGGCTAGCTGCACCATAAATGAGTTAGCCAATATGGATCACCCATTCGTATGTAATTTTTTCAATGGCGTCAAAGAGCGGCTGGAGCGCTTCAAATAAGCTAAATAAACATGGAAAACAAAGCCTACGCCATTTTTTCTGGAATATTCGCCATTCTGCTGACCTGTGCCCTGCTCGCCGGCCTTTGGTGGTTGGCGGGCACACATACCCAGCAAACTACCTATCAGGTGCTGTCAAAAGTAGCGGTTTCCGGCCTCAATCAGCAGGCTTCGGTACGCTACCGCGGCGTGGATATAGGTCGCGTCAGCGGCATCCATCTCGACCCGAACCAATCGAATAACATCCTGATAGACATCGATATAGATAGCAGTGTGCGGTTGACCCAAGGCACCTATGCCCAATTGGCATCCCAAGGGCTAACGGGGCTCGCATATATCGAACTGGATGATACCGGCCTTAATCCTGCCCCATTAGGCAAAATGCTCATCCCCCTACGACAATCTGCGATAAATGAAATTATGAATTCCGGAAAAGCGATCATCATCAAAACAGAACAACTGGAAGAGAATGCCGCCCGGCTTTTGACCACACTCAATCAATTGTTGAATCAGCAGAATACGCAGAAGATCGCACAACTTGTAGACAATATGGAACGCTCCAGCGAAGCGCTGGAGCCTTTATTACGCTCTACTCAACAAACCAGTGAGAAAGCGGGTAAGCTCATGGACGAGATACATCCTCGCGAATTGTCGAACGCACTGGATGCAGTCCGCCAAGCCGCTCTCAGTACCAAAGAGACAGCAGATACAGCACGTCCTACCCTACTCAAGATGCAGGAATCACTGGCAGAGTTTGAGCGTGTATCGCGCCATATAGAACAAGTCACCGCCGACTTGGGGGATAACCTGAACAGCGAGACTTTACCCAAAGCACATGAACTCACCGATCAATTACACCGCGACGCGCAAAGCCTGAATAAACTGATGGATTCGCTGGAGCAGAATCCGCAAAGTGCCATTTTCGGCAAACCGCAAGCCCAACCAGGCCCAGGAGAGAAAGGCTTTCAACCATGAAACAGTGTGTTTTACTTTTGTTGTGGCTTGCTTTGCTCAGCGCCTGTAGCGGACTACCTAAACAGGGACCGCAACCCGCTTTGTATGATTTCGGCATTGCCACCGCCAATCAGGAAGCGATAGCCGTGAAATTGGGTCATATCGAAGCTAGCCCAGGGGTGGATGGGCATGAAATGCGTTATCGTTTGGCATATCAAAATCCGACCAGAGTATTCGCTTTCAATGAGAGTCGCTGGTCCATGCTGCCCGCCGATCTTATCGCTCAACGCATACAGAATCGCTGGGCTCCCAGTAGCGATGCCAAGTGCAATCTGAATATAACATTGGATACATTCGATCAAGTATTTGACGGTCCGAGCACGAGTCGAGGCTTGATTCAGTTGCATGCCGAATTGGTCAACGGCAACAGTCATAATTCCCCACGTGTCAGTACCGTTATCAAAGCGGAAAAACCAAGCCCGAGTGCAGATGCAAAAGGCGGCGTTGTAGCGCTAACGGAAGCGAGTGACGAAGCAATTGCGGAATTAAAGGCCTGGGTGGATAAGCAGAATTGCGGCACGCCGCTCGCGGAAAAGTGAAAGTTATGATTGCATGAAACTTGGAAGAAATGATGCATGTTCGTGCGGTAGCGGAAAAAAATACAAGCATTGCTGTCAAGGCATTGCAACTACCGGTGAGCATTCCATCAATGCAGTAAGACAGGATTCTTTATCCTCTCAAATTAACCACTTTGGCGCCCTGTTCAATGCCGGGCTATTCGCGGAAATGGAAAGACACGCGAACGCCGTCATTAGCAATCACCCTAATTCCGGTATCAGTTGGAAAGCTTTGGGGATCGCACTGCAAGCCCAAGGCAAAGATAGTTTGAATGCCTTACAAAAAGCAGCCAAGCTGCTACCGGATGATGCCGAAACTCAACGCAATATGGCGATTCTATTGCAAAGCTCGGGCCGCTTAGCTGAAGCCGAAGTTTTCCATAGACGCGCAGCCGTACTTAAGCCGGATATGGCCGAAGCGCATATCAGTCTTGGTTTGGCCCTTTTTGATCAGGCAAAATTAAGCGCCGCCGAAACATGCTTTAAAAAAGCGTTAACCTTGCAACCCGATTCTTTTGAGACCCACAACAATCTGGGTAAAACTCTATATGCCCAAGGCAAACTGGCCGAAGCTGAAATATGCTACAGGCGAGCAATCGACAGAAATCCGGAGTTCATGAATGCATATTTTGATCTCGGAAATATTCTTAAGGATCAAAACAAACTGGCTGATGCTGCCGAATGCTTCAAATCATGCTTGGCATTAGATCCTGAAGATACGCAAGGTAGTCGGCTGCTACTTGCGTCTATAGGAATTGAACCACTCCCCCTCAGGGCTTCCGACGCTCAACTCGATTCCTTGTATTCGATACGCGCCCAAACCTGGGATAAAAATACCAAAACTTCTTATCACGGCGCTGAATTGGTAGCCCGCGCTCTGAAAGAGTTTTCTTCGCAATCCATTACGCCCAGCATATTGGATGCCGGTTGCGGTACCGGTTCGGTCGGATTATTGATTCACACCATGACCGAAAAACTGGATGGCATCGATTTATCGGCGCCCATGCTGGAAAAAGCGCGCGAAAAAGGCATATACGCCAATTTGATAGAAACCGACCTTGTGTCTTATATGGTGGATAATCCCAGGCGATACGATGCAATCACCTGCGCCGCTACCTTGATTCACTTTGGCGATCTCACCCCTGCATTCGAAGCAGCAGCCTCGTGCCTGAAAGATCATGGGCTTTTTATCTTTACCCTCTTCCCAAATGACCATGCGCAAGACAGTCAGGAAGTCATTGTTGCCCCCTCCAGCGAGTTAGCAAGAGGCGGTTGTTTTGCGCACAGCAGAGACTATGTGCGACGGTTGGCAAAGGAGAATGGATTCATGGTCGAATCGTTAACCGACGAAATCCATGAGTTTTCAGATGAGCTCCCAGTTCCGGGGCTGCTGGTAACCTTGCGTATGCAGCGGAACCCGGTCTAATCACTGACAACAAAAAATCTTATACAGTGTTTTGCTGGCGAACACGTATATGCAATTCGCGCAGCTGTTTCTCATCCACCTCGCTAGGCGCTTTAGTCAGCAGACATTGTGCACGTTGGGTCTTGGGGAAAGCGATCACATCACGGATGGACTCTGCACCAGCCATTAGCGTCACTAGTCGATCCAGACCGAAGGCCAAACCACCATGCGGTGGCGCACCGTATTGCAGCGCTTCCAGCAAGAAGCCGAACTTTTCCTGTGCTTCTTCCTTGCTGATCTTGAGTGCGTCGAACACTTTGGATTGCACGACTTGGCTGTGTATCCGCACGGAACCGCCGCCCACTTCCCAACCGTTGATGACCATATCGTAGGCCTTGGAGAGTGCAGCACCGGGGTTGCTGGTGAGCAGGTCTTCGTGACCGTCCTTGGGCGAAGTGAATGGGTGATGCAATGCGGCCCAGCGGTTGTTTTCTTCATCATGCTCGAACATGGGGAAATCTACTACCCACAATGGTGCCCATGCACGGCCGTCCACATGGCCTTTTTCATGACCGACCTTGGCGCGCAACGCACCCAAAGCTTCGTTGACCACTTTGGCTTTATCGGCACCGAAGAACACCAGGTCGCCATTCTGCGCACCGGTGAGGTCTATCACTGCTTGCAACGCTTTGACATGGATATTCTTCACGATAGGCGATTGCAGGCCTTCTTCATTGAGCTTGGTGATGTCGTTGATCTTGATGTAAGCCAAGCCTTTGGCCCCATAGATCTTGACGAATTCAGTATAGGCATCAATATCACCGCGACTGATCGCCGCTCCGCCTGGGACGCGCAAACCGGCCACGCGGCCGCCCATGGCATTGGCAGCGCCGGAGAACACTTTGAAATCCACGTCCTTCATCACTTCAGTCAGTTCGGTGATTTCCAGTGTGACGCGCATATCGGGTTTGTCGGAGCCGTATCTATTCATGGCTTCCGCGAATGTCAGGCGCGGGAACTGCGCAGGCAGATCGATATCCTGCACGCTCTTGAACATGCGACGTATCATTTCTTCTACGATATCCATGATTTCCTGCTCACCGAGGAACGAGGTCTCGATATCCACCTGGGTGAATTCCGGCTGGCGGTCTGCACGCAAGTCTTCGTCGCGGAAACATTTTGTGATCTGGAAGTAACGGTCGAAGCCGGCCACCATCAACAATTGTTTGAACAGTTGCGGCGATTGCGGCAGTGCAAAGAACATGCCGTGATGCACACGGGACGGCACCAGATAATCGCGCGCACCTTCCGGCGTACTGCGCGTCAACATCGGGGTTTCTATTTCGATGAAGCCGTTCTCGTCCAGATAGTCGCGCAGGGTCTTGGCTACGCGGTAACGCAACATCATGTTCTTTTGCATCGCAGGACGGCGCAAGTCGAGATAGCGGTGCTCCAGGCGTACCGTCTCGCTCAGGGTGTCATCATCCAGCATGAATGGCGGCGTCAGCGACGGATTGAGGATTTCAATCTCAGAAGCCAGCATCTCGACTTCACCTGTGGGGATATTCAGGTTCACTGTGCCTT
>DATBPY010000184.1:0-4353 GCA_036561085.1 Methylophilaceae bacterium
TACGGCGGCGAGGAATTCGCCGGGGTGATGCCGGAGACCGGCCATGCCGGCACCATACTGCTGGCGGAGCAGATACGCGTGGATGTGGCCGCGTTGAAGATACCGCACAGCAAATCGCCCACTGCCCAGCACGTTACTATCAGCCTGGGCGTTGCCACTTTGAATTGCGCGGAGCTGGAATCATCCAACCACGCCATCTCACTTACCGATAAACTGCTGTATCGCGCCAAATCGGAAGGCCGCAATCGCGTGGTCGCATTGAACGCACTTGAGCAGGCGTTACTTTGATCAAGATTTGATTTCCGGTTTCGGCTTCCATACGCGGACATCGCGCTGGATTTGCAAGGCTCTACTGACCGGTAACAGGCCATACAACCACTCGCTGAATTTCACACTCTCCGCATCACCTTGTCTTGCTGCCAGCAATGCGTAGAAATAGGCTTTCTCGCTATTTTGTGGCAAAGCTTGGCCCAGTTGATACATCCTGCCCAAGCTGTACTGCGCCTTCATATTGCCTTGCTCGGCAGCCCTCGTAGCCCATTTGGCAGCTTCTTCATTGTTCTTCGCGACACCAATTCCCTCGAAATAGAACTGGCCGAGGATGTATTGGGCTTGCGCATCGCCTTGCTCAGCAGACTTGGTGATCCACATCGCGGCCTGAACTGTGTCTTTAGTAACGCCGCGACCTTGCAGATAAGCCATGCCTAAAGAAGCCTGGGCTCCTCTAAGGCCTTGCGCGGCTGCTTTGGTATCCCAGAACACAGCTTTGACCGGATCCTGCGCTATGCCCATGCCGGCATCGTAAATGAGTCCAAGATTATACTCACCCTCCGCCAACCCTTGTTCAGCCGACTTGGTGATCCATATCGCTCCTTGTACTTCGTCTTTAGCGACGCCCTGCCCTTGCAGATACATCAAACCGACATAATTCTGCGCAATGGCATCCCCTTTCTCGGCGAAAGGCTGGAATTCCTTCCAGGCGTCAGCGTAATTGCCTGTCTGGTAGGCCTGTATCCCTACCTTAACTTCTGCCTGGCAATTGAACGCCAGTAACAACCCTAGCACTAATAGAAGATGCTGTTTATACCCGCTGCGGCGAAATAGGCGTGAATGCATAGTGGGTTTATTATTTGAGTAAGAAGCTTGCAAGATAGCAAACCCTGGAAATAAAATGAAGTCCGTAACTTAACGTGATACTGTCTCTTTGTAGTAATCAGGAACATAACCGACACATGCCTAAACTGACTCATCCCCTGCTAAATCAAGCTGTCAGCGTTGTTCAAGCGAGCATCCTTGCATTGGCGATGGCGTGCGGGACAGCAGAGGCGGCGGGTATCTCCGACAAGATACTGGCTGACATCAAAAAAGCCGCCGAAACGCCTGATGCCACCCTGATAGGCGGCGGCATCACTTACGAACCCGCCTACGACGGCTCTCGCTCCAGCAAAGTCGCCGCCGTGCCCATCATCAGTTATACCGGCAACAACCTGTTCGCGCGCACTACCGAGGGCATACTTGAAGGCGGTGTCAGGGCAGAACTGCTGGACGGCCTGCATATCGGCTTGCAGCTCGCCTATGAAGAAGGCCGCGAGACCAGCGATTCGGATCTCCTGAAACGGCATAATTTCGAGACGCTGGATTCCAGCGCATCCTACGGCGCATTCGTGCAATACGAAAAAGACATAGGCCCGATGCCCATCGACCTGCTGGCGCGCTACCGCAAGGATGTGGATAGCGACCGCGGCGCGCAGTTCGATCTTAGCGCCACCGTCGGCGTATACGGCGGCGATGATAAAAAATTGAACATCGAAGTCTATGCGCAAACCACCTGGGCAGACAGCAAATCGCTACAGAGTTTCTACGGCGTCACCGCCGCGCAATCCGCCACTAGCGGGTTCGCCGCCTACACTCCCGGCAGCGGCTTCTTGAATAACCAGGTGGGTATCTACGTCGCTTATAACCTCACTCCGCAATGGCTGCTGATCGGCAACGCGGAAGAGCATCAACTGCTGGGCGGTGCCAGGAACAGCCCGCTGACCGAGGTACGCTACAACAACACCGTCACCCTCGGCATCGGCTATTTGTTCAATCAGTGAATGTCCGGTCGATAAAAAACCCGGAGCCGCTCTCAGGCACGGCCCCGGGTACGCATATCAACATGGTGTGAATAAGAGGTCTAGGACTTATCCGGCACCACTTTGATATTGTTTTGCACCGAGGTCACGCCTTCGGTGCTGGTGGCGATCTCGCCGGCCTTGTCGGCAACTTCCTGGGTCTTGGCAGTACCGCTCAGGGTAACAGCACCCTTGTTATCGGTATCCACGGAGACATGCACCAGGGTGCCCAGCTTGGCTTCTGCCAGCTTGGCTTTGACTTTGGTGGTGATCACCGAGTCGCTGACATAGGTCTTGGCGGTCGTGTGGTTGGAAGTATCTGCATCGGCAGCATAAGTGGTCAACGACACCAGCATCGCGCCGAGCATAAAGCTTGTTACTGTAAGTTTCTTGTTCATGATGATGTTCCTTTCAAAAGTTTAATAAATTGTCCTGCTTATATCTGCATGTGCAGACAATGTGCAAGCAGCACATGGGTCGCATATTAGTCACCCGCATAGGGTCGGTCTGTGCGCTACTGCACATAGATAAGATATTTAAGCTGCTATGATTTTTCACATCGAATCCCATCTCTTGGAATTCCGAGTCTTGTGACGTCTATCAGGAGGCTTCTATGAGCAAACTATTCAGCACTTTCAAACTCGGCGGCATGACATTGGCGAACCGCATCGTGGTCGCCCCCATGTGCCAATATTCCGCCGTGGACGGCGCAGCCACCGACTGGCACATGATGCACCTGGGCCAGCTGGCGATCTCGGGCGCAGGCATGATGGTCATAGAGGCCACCGCCGTCACGGCCGAAGGCCGCATCACCCCCGGCGATCTCGGCATCTATACAGGCGAGGCGGAAAAGGCGATAGGTAAAGTCATCGATGCCGTCAGAAGCTATTCGCCCATCCCCATCGGCATGCAACTGGCGCATGCCGGGCGCAAAGGCTCATGCATGGTGCCCTGGCAAGGCGGGGAGCAGATCTCGGTAAAAGCACCGAACGGCTGGGTAACCTACGCGCCTTCCGCCCTGCCTTTCAACCCCGTGGACGAACCACCGGTCGCACTCAACAACGCCGAAATGACGCGGATACGCAAAGCCTTCGTCAAGGCCGCGCAACGCGCTTGCCGCATAGGGGTGGATTTTATCGAACTGCATTCGGCGCACGGCTACCTGCTGCACCAATTCCTGTCGCCGCTCTCTAATGAGCGCGAGGATAAATACGGCGGCTCGTTGCAGAACCGCATGCGTTTTCCATTGGAGGTATTCGAAGCGGTACGCGCGGCAGTGCCGGAACATATCCCGGTAGGCATACGCATTTCAGCGACCGACTGGGTGGCAGAGGGTTGGGAGATCGGGCAAAGCGTTGCCTACTGCAAGGAGTTGAAACGCAGGGGTTGCGCCTATATCCATGTTTCCAGCGGCGGGCTATCGCCGCGGCAGGAGATACTGGCGGGGCCTAATTACCAGATCGGCTTTGCCGACCGCATACGCAAAGATGTGAAATTGCCGGTGATCGCCGTCGGCCTCATCACCGAACCGGAACAGGCAGAAAAGATCATAAACTCAAACCAGGCCGACATGGTGGCGCTGGCGCGCGCCATGCTCTACGACCCGCGCTGGCCTTGGCACGCCGCCGCCAAACTAGGGGCCCAGGTAACGGTTCCGCCGCAATACCTGCGTTCGCCGCCGCATGGCGTGAAGGATCTGTTTAAAAAAAGCGTGTTTAAAAAGACCGTAATCAAAAAAATTGGTCTCGAAAAGACGTAACTGTTTAGGCATACACTTCCTGTTCAGAGAGATTGCAGAACATCTTGTCTATAAGTAAACATCTATGAGTGAACCTATGGATGAATCCCAGGTAAATAGACAGATGAACAGCACCGTCAGTATGCGCTTTTCTTTGCAGATTTGCAGCTAGCGGAAGCTATCCCCAGCGTTATTTCTGCTTGGAGAACATATTGGAAATGGTCTTCGCGGCTGTCGGCAGATTCGCAGATTGATACAGCTCAAGCTTCGCCTTGCTCTCCGGCCAGCGGCACATCACATCGAACTCATGCCATGCCATCGTGCCTTTGGTGATGGGTTCCCAATCCGGAGGCTCAGTGGCATCCAACGCATGGTCTATCGATTCGCCCCTGCCGAGATGGCTGATGGAAGAAACCGTCTTCCAGCGGTTACCCGCACAATCCGCCTCCATCGCATCGTCGTTCCACAACGCAAACGCCGAGATATTGGCGATATGCGCCA
>DATBPY010000185.1:0-3717 GCA_036561085.1 Methylophilaceae bacterium
CCTGTTCCCATAGACCTGGTGACCGCCTCCGCCAGCGGGCTGGACCCGGACATCAGTCCGGCAGCAGCGCAATATCAGGTGCCACGTGTCGCCAGCGCGCGCAAACTGCCGGTAGCACAAGTGCAGAAACTGGTAGATCAAAACACTAGTCCTCGCCAATTGTGGATATTGGGCGAAGCGCGGGTGAATGTGCTGAATCTGAATCTGGCGCTTGATGCAATTCACTGAGGCAAGGAATAAACTGCACGCATGACAGACCAACGCCCCAACCCCGACGCATTGCTGGCCAAAGTACAGCACGAGCAAGCGAAAGCGCAGCGCGGAAGACTCAAATTATTCTTTGGGGCATCCGCAGGTGTGGGCAAGACCTACGCCATGTTGGCAGCGGCACGGCATTTGCAGGTGCAAGGCGTGAAAGTATTGGTAGGCGTGGTGGAGACTCATGGCCGCAAAGAGACCGAGGCAATGACCCAGGGCTTGCAACTGTTACCGCCCAAGGAAATGCCTTACCGTGACCATGTGCTGAAAGAGTTCGACCTTGAAAGCGCACTGGCGCGCAAACCGCAATTGATACTGGTGGATGAGCTGGCACACTCCAATGTGACCGGGTCGCGCCACCCCAAGCGCTGGCAGGACATAGAAGAATTATTGGCAGCGGGCATAGATGTGTATTCCACCGTCAATGTGCAGCACCTAGAAACGCTCAACGATATCGTTAGCGGCATCACCGGCATCAACGTATGGGAGACCGTGCCCGACCGCGTGTTCGATCAGGCCGACGAGATCGTGCTGGTCGACCTGCCGCCCGACGAACTGCTGCAGCGGCTGAAGGAAGGCAAGATCTATCTGCCGCAACAGGCCGAACGTGCGATACAAAACTTTTTCCGCAAAGGCAATCTCATCGCGTTACGCGAATTGGCCTTACGCCGCACCGCCGACCGCGTGGATGTAGAAATGCAGAAATACCGCCGCGACAAGGCGGTGACTTCGTTATGGAAAGCACGAGAATCGGTACTGGCTTGTATAAGTTCAGGCGAAGGTGCTGATCGTATCGTGCGCAGTGCCGCGCGGCTGGCTGGGCTGCTGGATGTGCCCTGGCATGTCATTTACATCGAGACTCCGGCGCAGCAGGGCCTATCTGAAGCCAAGCGCAACCAGATACTCAAGACGCTGAAGAGTGCACAGGACATGGGCGCAGAGACTGCCAGCCTGTCCGGTAACGACATCAGCGCGAGCATTGTCGACTATGCACGGCAACACAACCTTTCCATTCTCATCCTGGGTCGGGAACAATCCCATACACGTGCCTTCTTCCGACGTTCATTGGCCGATAAAGTGGGTGCGCTGTCGCCTGACCTAGACGTGATACAGGTGCCGAAGTCGGAATCTGAACCGCGTCCAGGCTTCATTCCGCCGCTGCTGAAAAGACAAATAGACCGTATGGAAAACGACTGGCAAAGCTATGCCATCGCCGCTGTCGCCTGTGCCGGCGTCACACTCATTTCCGCACCGCTGCATACCTATTTCGACCTATCCAACATCGTCATGCTGTTCCTACTGACGGTGGTATTCGTGGCATTGAAACTGGGGCGCGGCCCTGCGGTATTGGCCTCGTTCCTCAGCGTTGGCGCATTCGACTACTTCTACGTGCCGCCCAGATGGAGTTTTGCCGTCAGCGATGTGCAATACCTGATGACTTTTTTCATCATGCTGGCGGTGGGTCTGATCATCGGCCAACTGACTGCCGGACTGAAATATCAGGCCTCTATCGCCACCACCCGCGAGACGCGTTTCCGGGCGCTGTACGAGATGTCGCGCGACCTTTCGGGGGCGTTGATACCAGAACAATTAGCAGAGATATGCGGGCGTTTTATCGAGTCGCAATTTGGTGCCAGAGCGTCGGTGATACTGGCCGGGTTGGACGATAAACTGATGCCGCCCATCGCCGCCACGGGTAAGCCTCCCGTGATAGACCAAGGCATCGCGCAATGGGCGTTCGATCACGAAGAAGCTGCAGGCAACGGCACCGACACGCTCCCCGGTAGCCCTGTGCTGTACCTGCCCTTAAAAGCTCCGATGCGCGTGCGTGGCGTGTTCGCGTTCGAAGCGGTGAGCGCAGAGCATGTGATGACACCGGAGCAAAGACGCTTGCTGGAGACATTCGCCCGGTTAATCGCCATTGCTTTGGAACGCATCCATTACGTGGACATCGCACAATCCACCACGGTGAAGATGGAATCGGAGCGGCTGCGTAACTCGCTGCTCTCGGCTATCTCGCACGACTTAAGAACACCGCTAAGTGTATTGGTGGGGCTGGCAGATACCATGGCCCTGACCAAACCGCCGCCTACGGATCAGCAGATGGAGATCGCCGCCACCATGCGAGAAGAGGCCATGCGCATGACGGCACTGGTGAATAACCTGCTGGATATGGCACGGCTACAGGCCGGAGAGATCCGGCTCAACCGCCAGTGGCATCCGCTGGAAGAAGTAGTGGAGAATTCACTGCGGGCGATGAGTGCCAGCCTTGCGCACCATAAAATAACAGTCCATCTGCCGGAAGACCTGCCTTTGCTGGAAATGGATGCGGTGCTGATGGAGCGCGTGTTCTGCAATCTGCTGGAGAATGCGGAAAAATACACGCCCAAGGCCAGCGAGATCGAAATAGGTGCGAGCAATAACGACCACGAAGTAGTGATATGGGTAGCAGATAACGGCCCCGGATTGCCCGCAGGCAAAGAAGTGGAAGTATTCAATAAATTCGAGCGCGGACACAAAGAAAGTGCGACACCGGGAGTAGGATTAGGGCTGGCGATCTGTTTAGCCGTCGTGGAAGCGCACAGCGGCAACATACGCGCAGAAAACAGAACGCCGCAGGGAGCCAAATTCGTGTTTAGCCTGCCCAAGGGCAACCCCCCAGCCATAGAAGCCGAGGAAAATATTGCACAGTGAGTGAAGCAAATAAACCGGTAGTCCTCATCATCGAAGACGAAGCGCAGATACGCCGCTTCGTGCGCATGGCGCTGGAAGCAGAGGACTGCACGGTTCACGAGTCGGAGACCATGCAGCGCGGCCTGATAGACGCAGGCACGCGCCATCCCGACATGGTCATAGTGGACTTAGGCTTGCCGGACGGTGACGGCGTGGATTTCATCCGCGACCTGCGCAACTGGTCACAGATACCCGTCATCGTGCTATCCGCACGCTCCGAAGAGTCGGACAAAGTCAAAGCGCTGGATAGCGGTGCCGACGACTACCTGACCAAGCCTTTCGGTGCGGCAGAGCTGGTGGCAAGAGTCAAAGCACACCTGCGACGCACCTCGAACAGCAACAGCAGCCCGCTGATCGAATTCGGCGATATACGACTGGATATGCAGAAACGCTTCGTAGAACGCGCGGGCAAACCGATACACCTCACCGCTCTCGAATACCGTCTGCTGGCCTACCTAGCGACCAACCCAGATTGCGTGCTGACACACCGGCAGATACTCAAGGCAGTGTGGGGCCCATCGCATATCGAAGATACGCATTACGTGCGGGTGTACATGGGGCATCTGCGCAAGAAACTCGAAGCATCCCCCTCACAACCCCGGCACATCATCACCGAGTCTAGCGTGGGTTATCGGTTCGTACGTTGAATACCCGTGTTGAGTCGCTAGCGGTCATTCATATTCCTAATATTTTAGAAGATGAAATCTTGACCTAAATCAACAAGAC
>DATBPY010000186.1:0-1804 GCA_036561085.1 Methylophilaceae bacterium
GGTTAACGCTACCAGCAAGATGGTGAGCGCGATCTCGTTCGGTGTCTTCTGGCGCTTGGCGTTCTCCACCATAGCGATCATGCGGTCGACAAAAGTCTCGCCAGGATTGACGCTGATGCGCACCATGATCCAGTCCGACAGTACGCGTGTGCCGCCGGTGACGGCAGAGAAGTCACCGCCGGATTCACGGATAACGGGCGCGGATTCGCCGGTGATGGCAGACTCATCCACGCTGGCGACTCCGCCTATCACGTCGCCGTCGGCAGGGATGAACTCCCCTGCATCCACCAGCACCACGTCGCCTTTGCGTAACTCGGTAGCCTGCACCGTGTGCCACTCGGTGGTGTTCCATTCGTTATTGGCTTTGGGCGGGTGCAGTTTTTTAGCCCAGGTCTCTTTCTTCAATGAGCGCAGCGAAGCCGCTTGCGCTTTGCCGCGTCCCTCTGCCAATGCCTCGGCGAAGTTGGCGAACAATACCGTGAACCACAGCCACAGCGATACGCCCACAATGAACCCGGCGGGCGCTTCGCCGTGAGTCGCCTGTCCAAACAACCCTAGCGCCTGCAACCATAGCAGCGTGGTGAGGATGCTGCCCACGTACACCACGAACATCACCGGGTTGCGCCATTGCACTTTGGGGGCGAGTTTTTTGAATGATTCGACGATGGCCGGTTTGATCAGTTCTGCATCGAACAAGCTGAAAGTTTTGCGTGACATATTAGTTTTTCCTTTAATGTCCTGACCACAACATGAAATGCTCAACCACAGGGCCGAGTGCGAGCGCCGGAACGTAATTGAGCAGCCCGACCAGTAGCACCACGCCGATCAGCAGCGCGACGAACAGCGGGCCGTGAGTGGGCATGGTGCCCGCAGTGACGCTGATGCGTTTCTTCGCAGCCAGCGAGCCGGCCAATGCCAGCACCGGCACGATGACGCCGAAGCGCCCGAACCACATGGCGACTGCCAGCAAGGTATTGTAGAAAGGCGCATTAGCAGACAAACCTGCGAACGCGCTGCCGTTGTTATTAGCGACCGAAGTCAGCGCGTACAGTATTTCCGAATAGCCGTGCGCACCCGGATTGGCGATACCTGCCCTGCCCGCTTCGGTCATCACTGCCACGGCAGTACCTGCGAGCACCAGCAGCGGCGTCACTAGAATGGCGATGGACACCATTTTCATGTCGAAGGCTTCTATCTTCTTGCCCAGGTATTCCGGGGTGCGGCCTATCATCAGTCCAGCGATGAATACCGCCATCACTGCGAACACCAGCATGCCGTAGAGGCCACTGCCCACGCCGCCGAACACCACCTCGCCCAATTGCATTGCAGCAATGGGAACGAGTCCACCCAATGGGGTGAACGAGTCATGCATGGCATTCACCGCGCCGCAGGAAGCCAGCGTGGTGATAGTGGCGAACAGCCCGGAGTCGGCGATGCCGAAACGTGTTTCCTTGCCTTCCATATTGCCGCCGGGTTGCAAGACAGACATGACTTGGTCCGCGCCCAATGCAGTGAGATGTGGATTACCCTGCTGCTCAAAGGTCATCGCGCCTACGGCGAATACCAGAAAGATGGCAGACATGGCGGCCAACACTGTCCAACCCTGACGTAGATCACCCACCATGCGCCCGAAGCTGATGCACAGCGCAGCCGGGATGAGGAAAATGGATAGCATCTGCAGGAAATTAGTCAGCGGATTGGGGTTCTCATACGGGTGCGCCGAGTTGGCGTTGAAGAACCCGCCGCCGTTGGTACCTATCATCTTGATCGCTTCTTGCGACGCCACCGGGCCCATGGGCAGGGT
>DATBPY010000187.1:0-15281 GCA_036561085.1 Methylophilaceae bacterium
ATTGTCAACGGAGAGGAGCGCGGAGAATGGAGATGGTGCCGGATAGAGGAATCGAACCCCCGACCTTCTGATTACAAATCAGCTGCTCTACCAACTGAGCTAATCCGGCGCGGGGACGCATTATAGCAACGCCGCAGGATCGCGTCTCGCTCTCCCTGCTTATTTCACCAGTTTCAAACTCGGCTTCTTTCTGGCCGCTGGTTCGGAAGGACTCGTGGGTGCCGGCGTAACCGGGGATGGCGCTTCAGCTTCAAAAAACATACCCTGCCCGTTTTCACGAGCAAAAATACCTTTTACCACTCGCACCGGAACATAAATATTGTGCGAGACGCCGTTGAACCGCGCAGAAAAAGTGATGGCGTCATTTTCCAATTGCAAGTTCTTGATAGCGGTATAGTTGATGTTAAGGACAATCTCACCTTCCTTGACAAAACCCATGGGCACCCGCGTTTCCTCATCCACCATCACCACCAGATGCGGCGTCAATCCGTTATCCACGCACCATTCATAAATGGCGCGAATCATGTACGGCTTGGTGGAGGCGGACTCGCTCAAGATTTATTTTCGCATCGCGCGCTCGGAAGGCGTCATCGCATCGATATATGCCGGACGGCTAAAAATACGTTCCGCATATTTGAGCAAAGGCGCTGCCTGTTTGGGCAACTCAATGCCGTAGTGATTGAGGCGCCATAACAACGGCGTGATCGCTACGTCTACCATGGAGAACTCGTCACCCAGCATGAATTGCTGACGCAAGAAGATAGGCGCGATCACGGTCAGGCCGTCACGAATAGCTGCACGCGCTTGCTCGATCTTGCTGGTCGCATTTTCAATGTCCGCGATATGCGAAAACAACTGCTCTTCGAAATTATGCAAGAACAATCTGGCACGCGCCCGCATCACCGGATCAGGCGGCATCAATTGCGGATGAGGGAAGCGCTCATCTATGTATTCATTGATGATATTAGCGATATCCAAGCGTAGATCGCGCTCCACCAGTACCGGCAGACGGTTGTCGGGGCTGATCTCTATCATGTCTTCCGGCTTGTTGGCAGGATCGACATCGATCACTTCGAAATCCATGCCCTTTTCAAACAGCACGATACGGCAACGGTGGCTATAAGGGTCGGTAGTCCCAGAATACAAGGTCATCATAATTATTTACTCACTCAAATGAAATGCGGGGATGCATGAGAGCAACCCGCCCTCACTCCCCGCAAATTTAGAACACAAATTTAATGGATATCTTTCCAGAATTCTTTTTTCAGCAACAATGCCAGTACGAACAAGAACGCCAGGAATATCAGCACATACATCCCCATGTGCGTGCGCACAGCTCTAGCGGGTTCACCCATATACACCAGATAATTCACCAGATCGGCCGCCGCCCCATCGTATTCGGCAGCGGTTAATTTGCCCGGCTTCTCCAATACCAGATGCTGCGCAACCGCACCAGCCTCATCTTTCTCCGTTACCAAGCGCTGCTCACCCTGCAGTTCAGCCAGCACATTCGGCATGCCTACCTTGTCGAACACCGTGTTATTCCAGCCGGTGGGACGCGTATCGTCTCGATAGAAACCCCGCATATAGGCATACAACCAATCGGCTCCGCGAGCACGCGCGATCACCGACAGATCCGGCGGTGTAGCGCCAAACCAGTCTTTGGCTTCTTTCTTGTCCATCGCCACCGTCATGGTGTCACCGATCTTCTCACCCGCCAACATCAGATTATTCTTGATCTGATCGTCGGTCAGCCCAATATCCTTCAGGCGGTTATAACGCATCGACGCAGCACTATGGCAACTCAGGCAGTAATTGACGAATATCTTGGCTCCGCGCTGTAGCGATGCCTGATCCGACATATTAATGGGCGCAGCAGGAAAATCACCGCCTTCGCCAGCCAATACCAATGTTGGCAACAACAAGCCCAGAATCAACAACAGTTTTTTCATGATGTCACTCTTTCCGGCACTGGTTTGGTTTTATCTATCTTGGTATACCAAGGCATCAGAATAAAGAACAAGAAGTAGGCAACGGTACAGAAACGCGCTGCCACCGTGGCACGATCTGCACTGCCCAGCAAAAACACGCTCTTGTCAAAAGTGCCCCACACCGTAGTTGGCTCAGTCCCCAGATAACCCAATAACAGAAAACTGAATACGAATACCGCCAACCAGCGCTTATATAGCCCACCACGATAACGGATGGATTTGACTGGGCTACGATCCAGCCAAGGCAACCCAGCGAAGACCAGTACCGAAGCACCCATGGCAACCACACCTGGGAACTGCGAATTGAACAACGGCGGCACTGCGCGCAGAATCGAATAATACGGAGTGAAATACCATACCGGCGCAATGTGCGGCGGCGTTACCATCGGGTTGGCAGGAATGAAGTTATTGGCTTCAAGGAAATAGCCACCCATCTCCGGCGCAAAGAATATGATGCAGGTAAACACCATCAAGAACACCACTACACCCACGATATCTTTCACCGTGTAATAAGGATGGAAAGGAATGCCGTCCAGCGGGATGTGCGTCTTCGGGTCTTTATGCTTCTTGATTTCGATACCGTCCGGATTGTTGGATCCGACTTCATGCAACGCGATGATATGCGCCACCACCAGCCCTAACAACACTAACGGCAGTGCGATCACATGGAAAGCGAAGAAGCGGTTAAGCGTGGCATCCGCAATAGTGTAATCACCGCGTATCCACAGCGAGATATCAGGACCGATGAAGGGGATGGAATTGAACAGGTTGATAATCACCTGAGCGCCCCAGTACGACATCTGTCCCCAAGGCAGCAAGTAGCCGAAGAATGCCTCGCCCATCAGGCACAAGAAAATCCCTACGCCGAACAGCCAGATCAATTCGCGCGGATTGCGATGCGAACCATATAACAGACCCCGGAACATATGCAGGTACACCACCACGAAGAACATCGAAGCGCCGGTGGAGTGCATGTAACGTATCAGCCAACCCCAGGATACGTCGCGCATGATGTATTCGACCGATGCAAAGGCCATGCCGGCATCAGGCTTGTAATTCATGGTCAGGAAAATACCGGTCAGGATCTGAATCACCAGCACCAGTAACGCCAGCGAGCCGAAGTAGTACCAGAAGTTAAAGTTTTTCGGAGCGTAGTACTCGGAAAGATGCGCCTTCCAGTTCGCCGTTAACGGAAAACGTCGATCTACCCAAGCCAAAGCACCCGTCAGGCATTTATTCACGCGTTCGCCCATGGTTATGCCTCTTTCCCGTCTTGACCTACGCCGATCAGCAACATGTTGTCATTGAGATACTTGTGTGGGGGAACTTCCAGATTTATCGGTGCAGGAGAACCTTTGAACACGCGACCGGCGAGATCGAATTTGGAGCCATGACATGGACACAGGAACCCGCCTTTCCAATCTTCGCCCATCCCCTCAGCGCCTGCTGTCTTGAACTTGGCAGTAGGTGAACATCCCAGATGCGTACACAGCCCGATCAATACCATCACTTCAGGCTTGATCGAACGCGTAGCATTCTTGCAGTATGCCGGCTGCTGATCTACTTCCAGCAGCGGATCGGACAGTTTGTCGTTCAGTGTAGGCAGATCATCCAGCATTTGTTTGCTGCGTTTGACGATCCATATCACCTTGCCGCGCCATTCCGCCGTCTTCAACACGCCGGTTTCGCAATTGCTGATGTCCACTTCCACCGGAGCGCCGGCAGCTTTTGCGCGCTCGGACGGCAGCATACTGGAAACGAACGGTACTGCCACTGTAACGGCTCCCGCGACCCCCGCTGTCGCTGTCGCCGCCACCAGAAAGCGGCGTTTACTATGATCTACTTCAGGCTTTGCCATGACACATCCTCAATTAGGCTATTACGGGCATTAATGGGCGCCATTGTACAGTTTCCAAACAAAAACTTAAACGGGATTTTCGATATCTATGAACTGATGCGTGAACTGATGCGCCGCTCCGAATCGTTCTGCAAGGTGCGAACCTAAAGCCTGCACACCATATCTTTCAGTGGCATGATGCCCGGCGGCAATGAATGCTACACCTGACTCCCGCGCCAGATGCACCGTTTGCTCCGAAGCCTCGCCAGTGATAAACACATCGACTCCCAATGCAATCGCTTTGTCTAAATAATCTTGCGCGGCACCCGTGCACCAGGCCACACGATGCAAATTCTTATCCGGATCGCCTATCACTAGCGGCTCTCGTCCCAATATTTGTTTTATCTGAGTAACCAGCATTTTTAAGTTAATGACTTGAGGGAGATGTCCATAGGCCGCGATATTCTGCTCGCCGAACCAGCCGTCCAATTGCAAGCCCAGTTGCTTTGCCAGTTGCGCATTATTTCCAAGCTCTGTGTGTGCATCCAATGGCAAGTGATATGCGATCAGATTGATGTCATGCTGCATTAATAATTTAAGCCGTTTGTGTTTGGTTCCCAGAATGCGCATATCCTCGTTCTTCCAGAACCAGCCGTGATGTACCAGAATCGCATCCGCTTTGGCTGCGATCGCCGCTTCTATCAGCGCCAGACTTGCGGTGACTCCGCTCACCAGCACATTCACCTCATCTTTACCCTGAACTTGCAAGCCGTTGGGACAATAGTCACGGAATCGCGCGGCATCCAGAAGTTGTTCGGTATAATTTAATAATTCACGGGTTTTCATTTGGACTTTCCTGGTTTTACTAGTCTTAATTTTTTAGCCTTAAAATTCTCAATTGGCAACGATGGGGTTGTATTTTAAATATGCGTAGATTCTGGTCTGTATTTTCTCAAAGCGTCACCATCAGTTTAGCGATTTTATTCGTGCTGCGTCTTTTTTACCCTCATTTGTTGAGCCCGCATCAATATCTGGCAGAAACCAAACCACCGCAGATCGGCACGATTAACTCTTACCGGATAGCCGCGGCACGCGCCATGCCGTCGGTAGTGAATATCTTTACCAGCAAACAAGCCACGCAAGCGGATGAAGACAATCCGCTATTCCGCCAGTTTTTCGGCGAACAGTCCAACACTCAACCAAAACGCGAAAACAGTTTGGGATCGGGCGTCATCGTGGGTGCGGATGGCTTGATCTTGACCAATCATCACGTAGTGGAAGCAGCCGATGAGATCGAAGTAGCCCTGGCCGATGGCCGGACATTACCGGCGAAGATGGTGGGTAGCGACCCGGAAACAGATATCGCCGTGATCAAGGTGGACGCCCAGGATCTGCCCGCCATCACCTTGAGCCAAAATCCTTTAAATGTCGGCGACGTAGTACTGGCCATCGGTAACCCGTTCGGGGTAGGGCAAACTGTCACCCAAGGCATCGTCAGCGCGCTGGGGCGTAACCATTTGGGTATCAATACTTATGAAAACTTCATACAAACCGATGCCACCATCAACCCCGGAAATTCCGGGGGTGCCCTGGTAGATGTGGAAGGCGATCTGGTCGGTGTCAGTAGCGCTATCTATTCCAAAAGCGGCGGGTCCATGGGCATAGGTTTCGCCATTCCGGTCAATATCGTACAACAGGTAATGGATCAGATCGTGGCGACAGGTAGCGTCACGCGTGGCTGGCTGGGCGTTGAGGCTCAGGATATGTCTGAGGAGATCGCACAATCGCTCAAAATCAGCGATCAACAAGGCGCACTGGTGACCGGAGTATTGCAAGGCGGCCCCGCAGATAAAGCGGGTATCAAGCCTGGAGATATCTTGCTTAATATAGACGGGCATCAAGTCAGTAACGGCTCAGAAATGCTCAATCTGATCGCAGCGCTAAAACCAGGCAGCCATGTCCGGATCAAATTGGAACATAACGGCAAAAAACTAACGACGCAGGCGCTGATCGCCAGAAGGCCGACGCCGCAAAAAGACTCCAGGAATTGATGGCTACTGTGGAATCAAATAGATCCGATATTGATTCCCGGGCGCATGATGCCTTTAAGTTGCTCAACGCCAACCAGCCCGATCAGGCAGAACGTATCTGCAATACGATACTCGAGAGCGACCCCAAACATTTTGATGCTTTGCATTGTCTGGGTATCGCCCACTTTCAACGCAGCCGCTTCGACCAAGCAGTCATTGCCTTTACTCACGCATTGGAAGTACGCCCGGACTCGGATATTTATTCCAACTTAGGCCTTGCCTTGGCGAAACTCAACCTGCACAAAGAGGCGGTCGATTGTTACGACGCTGCCGTTTCTCTCAATGCAAATAACGCCATTGCGTATTACAACCGCGGAAACTCCTTATTGCATTCGAGCAAACTGGCGGAAGCGTTGGAAAATTACGACCACGCGATCGCCATCAATCCCGCATATGCAGCGGCCCTCAGTAATCGCGGCAATGTATTGCGCAGCATGAAGTTGCTGCCTCAGGCTCTTGCCAGCTACGACCAAGCGATCACTTTGATGCCGGAAAACGCCATGGTACTCAATAACCGTGGTGTGATATGGATGGAACTCAACCGCCCTGCGGACGCTTTAAACGACTATGACCGTGCACTCGCCATCACCCCGGACTACACCGAAGCGCTTTATAACAAAGGCAATGCACTCCTGGCACTGAGGCAAATTGAATCAGCGTCTGAATACTTCGATAAATCGGTAGCGACCGATCTCGACAACGCCGATGCTCATCTCAACAGAGCGCTATTCCTGCTAGCGACCGGCGACTTTGAACAAGGCTGGGCTGAATACGAATGGCGCTGGAAGCGAGGCTCTTTCGAAGCCTCGCACCATTTTTCTCAACCGTTATGGACGGGCAAGGAAGAACTGGCCGGAAAAACCATACTGCTTTATGCAGAACAGGGGCTGGGCGATACCATACAATTCGTGCGCTATATCCGCATGGTAAAAGCATTAGGCGCTAACATCATTCTGGAAGTGCAGGCTCCGCTTAAGTCCTTGATGTCGACCCTGGAAAATGTCGATCAACTAGTCGTTCAGGGAGAAGAATTACCACCTTTTGATTATCACTGCATGTTGATGAGCCTGCCTTTTACTTTCAATTCCAGCAGAGAAAACATCCCTGCTCCGACCTCTTATTTGAAAACGCCCAACGATAAAAGCGCTTATTGGTCCGACAAACTGGGGGAACTGCCTGCGCCGAAAATAGGCATCTCGTGGTCCGGCAATCCCGACCACAAGAACGACCATAATCGGTCTATCCCATTGCAATGGCTGATAAACAGACTACCGCCGGAATTTAATTACATCAGCTTGCAAAAGGAATTGCGCGAAGCCGATAGAGAGGCGCTTGAATCCAACACCAAATTGCTATCTTTTACTGAACAACTACAGGACTTCTCCGATCTCGCAGGGCTGATAGACCATCTGGATATGGTTATTTCGGTAGACACTTCGGTCGCTCATTTGGCCGGCGCGTTGGGCAAGCCGGTATGCATACTGCTGCCATATTCACCGGATTGGCGCTGGATGCAATCAGGAGAATCCAGCCCATGGTATCCAACAGCTAAGCTGTTCCGCCAACCGGCTTTATCGGATTGGGAAAGTGCGATCGATCAGCTGAACCAATACTTGAGAAAGTTCTTAACGCAGAATTCACTCGGGTAACGTATTACCTGACTTTGTGATAAATCTGGAAACGAAAACGCCCGCTTCATAAAGTATCCAAAGCGGTACTGCCAGCATGGTCTGCGAAACAACATCCGGCGGGGTGAATATGGCGCCGATGACAAAAGCGCCCACAATGGCGTAAGGCCGGGCATCTTTGAGCTGCTGCAAGCTTACCCAACCGAATTTCACCAGCGCCACCACCAGTATAGGCACTTCAAAAGCGACTCCGAAGGCGATGAGCAGGCTACTGACGAAATCCAGATAATTACCGATATCCGTCATTACCTGCACCCCCTTCGGGGTGGTCGACACAATAAAACCGAATATCACCGGAAACACCAGGAAATAGGCAAACGACATGCCTATGACAAACAATACCGTGCTGGCCACCACCATGGGCAAAATAAAGCGCCGCTCATGCGGATAAAGACCGGGGGCGATGAATTTCCAGAATTGGTACAAGGTATGCGGCAAAGAAATGAGTAAAGCAGCCAGCATGGCGACTTTCATCGGCACAAAGAATGGCGTAGTCACTGCTGTGGCAATGATATGCGCTCCGGCAGGTAGCTTGGCTATCAGCGGCTGCGCAAGCAGTGTATACAGCCTGTTGGCAAACGGGAATAGACAGATGAATGCGACCAATATGCCGACCAGTGCGCGGATAAGGCGGTTGCGCAATTCGATCAAATGCGAAATGAAGGTGTCCGAGGTACTCACTTATTAAGAACCGGTCACTTATTCGGAGTTTCTTTGGCGACGTCCGGCTTGGCAGCCTGCATAGACTGTTCGATCTGTGCCGCTTCAGCACTTACGCTGGAATGGATCGAGGCGATAGCCTGTTTCGTTTCTCTTTCTATACGTAGTATTTCTTCGTTATGCATTTCGCGGTCGACTTCTGCCTTGACTGACGCCATGTAGCGCTGCAAACGACCCGTCAACAATCCTAACGCACGCGCTACTTTCGGTAGTTTTTCCGGACCGATGACGACCAGAGCTACCAGCATGATCAGGAAAATCTCGGAAAAACCAACGTCAAACATGGATATCCCTAGGGCTTAAGCTATAAGCAGACTACTGGCTTTTCGTTGTATGGGTGACTTCGCCGTCCACGGTATGCACTTTATCTTCAACCTTGGGGGTGGCTTGCTCTTCGCGCATCGCATCTTTGAAGCCTTTGACTGCGCCCCCTAAATCACTGCCGACATTACGCAATTTTTTGGTACCGAACACTACCAGCACGATTGCCAATACGATCAGCCAATGCCAAATGCTAAAAGAACCCATGATCTCTCTCCTAAGTTTTATCTATAATTGCTGAGCCGCCGAACACATGTACATGCAGATGGAACACTTCCTGTCCGCCACCTTTGCCCGTATTGATCATGGTGCGAAAGCCTTTCGTCAGCCCTTGCTCCAAGGCCAACTTGGGCGCCATCAACAACAGCCTGCCTAACAATTCCTGATATTGCGAAGTACATTCGAACAAGCTTTCTATATGCAGCTTGGGCACTAGTAAAAAATGCACTTTGGAGATGGGATGGATGTCATGAAAGGCAATCAGATCATCGTCCTCGTACAGTTTTTTACAGGGAATCTCACCTCTGGCTATTTTGCAAAAAATACAGTCGTCCATATTATTCCTTGCGAGACTCTTTTTCTGCTATGCCGGATAAACCTTCGCGCCTTGCCAGTTCAGCCAATACGTCCTCAGCTTTCAAGCCATGATGTGCCAGCATCACCATGCAATGGAACCATAGATCGGCAGTTTCATACACGATCTGCTGCTTGTCGCCGCTTTTGGCCGCGATCACTGTTTCCGTCGCCTCTTCGCCTATCTTTTTCAAGATGGCATCGTTGCCTTTGGCATACAGCTTGGCTACATAAGAGGATTCGGAATCGGCATTCTTGCGCTGTTCCAACATCTCCGTCAGTCTTTTTAATACTTCATTCATGGTGGAATTATTCCGCTGCCCCATATATTTCTTCCGGCGATTTGATAACCGGCTCGTCAATCACCCAATCTCCGCTTTCCAGTTTCTGGAAAAAACAGCGGTGACGGCCGGTATGGCAGGCGATACCGCCTATCTGTTCTACCGTAAGTAGGATCACATCTTCGTCACAGTCCAGGCGTATCTCGGCTACTTTCTGCTGATGGCCGGACTGTTCGCCTTTATGCCACAATTTTTTTCTGGAGCGCGACCAATAAACTGCGTAACCGGTCTCAACCGTCAATTGCAATGCCTCGCGATTCATCCAGGCGAACATCAGCACCTTACCCGTACCTACTTCCTGAGCAATCGCCGGTATCAGTCCGTCTTCAGACCAATTCACTTTATTCAGCCAACCATTGGTCACAGCCTTACCTCGATCTTGTTATCTTGCATACGTTGTTTAGCTTGCAATACCGTGTATTCCCCGTAGTGAAAGATACTGGCTGCCAGCACGGCATCCGCGCCACCTTGTACCACGCCCTCCACCAGATGATCCAGATTACCCACGCCGCCACTGGCGATGATAGGTACTTCTACGGCATCGCTGATGGTACGCGTAAGTGCCAGATCGAATCCGGTTTTGGTGCCGTCCCTGTCCATGCTGGTCAGCAGTAATTCACCAGCGCCGAGCTTTACCATCTTACACGCCCACTCCACAGCATCAAGTCCGGTAGTTTTACGACCGCCGTGGGTGAATACCTCCCAATGGTCGCCGACGCGTTTGGCATCGATGGCCACCACGATACACTGGGAACCGAAACGCGATGAAGCGTCCGCCACCAATTGCGGGTTGAGTACTGCCGCGGTATTGATACTGACTTTGTCGGCACCTGCATTCAACAAGTTCCGCACATCTTCGACAGCGCGTACTCCGCCGCCCACCGTCAATGGAATAAAGACCTGATTGGCGACCTGTTCTATCATGTGGAAGATCAAACCACGATTGTCGGAGCTGGCGGTGATATCGAGAAAAGTAAGCTCATCCGCCCCCTGTTCATCGTAGCGGCGGGCGATCTCTACCGGGTCGCCGGCATCACGTAATTCTACGAAATTGATTCCCTTTACCACGCGACCGCCGGTCACATCCATGCAAGGGATGATGCGTTTGGCTAAACCCATACCAGCCTTTTAACCATTCAATTTATCGGCCAAGTCCTGCGCAGCCACGAAATCCAGAGTACCTTCATAAATGGCGCGGCCGGTGATCGCACCCATGATGCCTTCATCTTCCACTCCGCATAAGCGTTTAACGTCTTCCAGATCGGTGATGCCGCCGCTGGCGATGACCGGAATGAGCAGATTCTGCGCCAATGCCACCGTCGCTTCGATATTAACGCCCGTCAACATGCCATCGCGACCGATATCGGTATACACCACGGCTTCGACACCGTAGCCTTCGAATCGTTTGGCAAGGTCGACTACATCATGGCCGGTAAGCTTGGACCAGCCGTCTACGGCAACCTTGCCTTCTTTAGCATCCAGACCGACGATGATATGTCCGGGGAAAGCATCGCATGCTTCATGCAGGAATCCTGGATTTTTCACAGCAGCAGTACCTATGATGACGTAGCTGATGCCGTCATCCAGATAGCGCTCTATGGTATCCAGATCGCGAATACCTCCGCCCAGTTGAATAGGTATCTGGCCGCCAATCACATCGACAATGGATTTGATCGCACCCTCGTTGATCGGCTTACCTGCGAACGCGCCGTTCAGGTCGACCAGATGCAACCGTCGCGCGCCTTTATCCAGCCAAGCCTGCGCCATCGCGCCGGGGTCTTCGGAAAAAACCGTGGATTGTTCCATCAACCCTTGTTTAAGGCGCACGCAGTGGCCGTCTTTAAGATCAATTGCAGGAATTATCAGCATATTGGGTTTCCATCCCAGTTTATAAAGTTTTCAAGTAGTTTCAGCCCGGCGTGTTGACTTTTCTCCGGGTGAAATTGCACGGCGAAAATGTTATCGCGCGCCACGGCACAGGTGAAGCGTTGCGGATAATCGCTGGTTCCCGCCGTGAGCGACGCATCGGCCGGATCCACATAGTAGCTATGTACATAATAGAAGCGGGCATCCTGATCTATGCCGTTCCATAACGGGTGCTTCACAGTCTGGTGCACTTGGTTCCAGCCCATATGCGGCACTTTAAGCTTGGCCCCATGTTCATCATGCATATCGGACGCGAAGCGACGCACCTTACCGCGGAATAATCCCAAGCCGGCCACATCGCCTTCGTCACTATGCTCGAACAATAGCTGCAAACCTATGCATATTCCCAAAAACGGCTTATGGGCTGCGGCTTCCAGCACTGCCCCGCGCAGATTGCGCGCATCCAGTTCTCGCACGCAATCCGGCATCGCGCCCTGCCCGGGGAATACCACATGGCTGGCTGCGGCGATTTCGGCTGGATCGCTGGTGATCTTCACTTGTTTACCCGGCGCGACATGAGTCACTGCCTGCGCTACAGAACGCAAGTTACCCATACCGTAATCTACCACCGCGATGTTTGTCACTTAAGCCAAAAAGTCTGGAAGATTAAAGAGTGCCTTTGGTTGATGGCATCACATTCGCCATGCGCGGGTCGAGTTCGGCCGCCATGCGTAGTGCACGCCCAAAAGCCTTGAATACTGTTTCTGCCTGATGGTGCGCATTGTGCCCGCGCAGATTATCGATGTGCAGAGTGATCATGGCGTGATTGACGAAGCCTTGGAAGAATTCATGTATCAGGTCCACGTCGAATTCGCCCACCATGGCACGCGTGAATTTCACGTCGAATTCCATTTCGGGACGTCCTGAGATATCGATGACTACGCGCGACAATGCCTCATCCAACGGCACATAAGCATGTCCGTAGCGACGTATGCCTTTTTTATCGCCTATCGCCTGCGCGAAAGCTTTGCCCAGAGTGATGCCGATATCTTCCACAGTGTGGTGCGCGTCGATGTGCAAGTCGCCTTTGGCTTTGACGGTCACATCCATCATGCCGTGGCGTGCTATTTGATCCAGCATGTGGTCGAGAAAACCCAAACCGCTAGCAAGTTCTGCTTTGCCGGTGCCGTCTAGGTTTAAACTGACGCTGATTTGCGTCTCGAGGGTATTGCGATCTATGGTGGCGGAGCGCATGGCGGCTTTGTGCTAATTAAACGACTAGTAGGTTGTCGGCATTCTAACCCAAAATTTCACGCAATGCTGACACCAGCATGGCGCATTGCACATCCGTACCTACGGTAATGCGCAAAAATTGCGCTATCCGCTCCGGATTACGGAAATGCCGGACTACGATATTGCGTTCGCGCAAGCTGGCAGAAAGCGCCGCCGCGTCATGTTCGGGATGGGTCGCAAAAACAAAGTTGGCCGCTGACGGCAACACTTTAAAGCCAAAACCGTTAAGCTCCTTCACCAATTTTTTTCTCGACTGCACCACCTTGCGACAGGTATTTTCGAAATGCGCCTGATCCTGCATTGCTGCGGTGGCGCCTGCCTGTGCCACCCGGCTTAAAGGGTAGGAATTGAAGCTGTCTTTGACGCGGGTAAGCCCCTGGATCAAGTCAGCATGGCCAAGCGCATAACCTACGCGCAAACCGGCGAGTGAGCGGGATTTGGACAAGGTATGCACCACCAATAGCTGCGGATAGCGATCTACCAGTGTTGCAGCCGATTCGCCGCCGAAATCCACATAGGCTTCGTCGATCACCACTACGGATTGCGTATTGGCATCGAGCAGGCGCTCGATCTCGCTCAAAGCGAGCAGGCACCCGGTAGGTGCATTGGGGTTGGGAAAAACGATACCTCCGTTAGGTTTGAGGTAATCATCCACCCGCATTTCAAAGTTGTCATCCAGCGCTACCGTTTCATAATTGATACCGTACAGTTTGCAATACACGGGATAAAAGCTGTAGGTAATATCGGGAAACAACAGCGGAGTATCATGTTTGAGCAAAGCCTGAAACACATGTGCCAAGACTTCATCCGAGCCGTTACCGACGAACACCTGTTCCAATTTCAAACTATGGTAATTCGCGATGGCTTCGCGCAACTGATCGCTGGCAGGGTCGGGGTAAAGCCGTATACTGTTAGCCACTTCCTGACGCATCGCTTCCAGCGCCCGTAAACTGGGGCCGTAGGGATTCTCATTGGTATTGAGCTTGATCAGATTCGTCAGCTTGGGTTGTTCCCCAGGCACGTACGGCGTTATCTCATGAACGATCTTGCTCCAGAATTTGCTCATGGCATTAACTCTTTATTCGATACTCAGCCGACCGCGCATGTGCCTGCAAACCCTCGCCATAAGCCAGCGTGGCGGCGATCTTGCCCAGCGTTTGCGCACCGCCTTCAGACAGCATGATGAGGCTGGAGCGCTTCTGAAAGTCGTACACACCTAGCGGCGAGGAAAACCTCGCCGTTCTTGAAGTCGGCAATACATGGTTAGGGCCGGCGCAGTAATCACCTACCGCTTCGCAGCTCTGACGGCCCATGAAAATGGCACCGGCATGGCGTATCTGTTTGCTCATGGCGACCGGGTCGGCGACAGATAATTCCAGATGCTCCGGCGAGATGTAATTGGCGATATCCACGGCTTCAGTCAGGTCGCGTACTTGTATCAACGCCCCTCTATCCTGCAACGAGGTCTTGATGATCTGCTGGCGCGGCATGTCGCTGACCAGCTTATTGATACTGGCTTCAACGCGATCCAGGAATCCTGCATCGGGCGATAACAAAATAGCTTGCGCCAGTTCATCATGTTCGGCTTGCGAGAACAGGTCCATCGCGATCCAGTCGGGGTCGGTCTGCCCATCGCAAATGATGAGTATCTCCGAAGGACCCGCCACCATGTCGATGCCGACGATGCCGAACACGCGGCGTTTGGCTGCGGCCACATAAGCATTGCCGGGGCCGACGATCTTATCCACTTGCGGTACGGTCTGCGTACCATAGGCCAGCGCTGCCACGGCCTGCGCGCCACCGATGCAAAACACGCGGTCAACGCCGCACACGGCGGCCGCGGCCAGCACCAAGGCGTTCCGTTCGCCATCCGGCGTCGGCACCACCATGATGAGTTCTTTAACGCCCGCCACTTTGGCCGGTATCGCGTTCATCAGTACCGACGATGGATAGGCGGCTTTACCGCCGGGAACATAGAGCCCCACACGATCCAGCGCGGTCACCTGTTGTCCGAGCATGGTGCCGTCCGCTTCGGTATAGCTCCATGATGACATCAGTTGTTTCTTATGATATTCGCGCACCCTGTCCGCTGCCTGCTGCAACGCCGTGCGTTGTTCTGCGGGTAAACCTTGCAGTGCAGCTTGCAATGCTGCCTGAGGCAATTCCAGATCGGCCATGCCACTTACCGCCAGACGGTCGAAACGTTTGGTGTAATCCAGCACCGCTTCATCCCCACGCCGTTTCACGTCTTTGAGGATGTCGGCCACTACGATATCTATCTGCTCATCCTGCGCGCCTTCAAAGGCCAGCAGGGTTTTTAGCTCAGCGTCAAAACGTGCTTCAATGGATGAAAGTCTTTTAATTTTAAGCATGACGAATCAAATTCCTTAGGCAACCGCTTGCGCAAAGGCATCAATAATAGGTTGTATCAACTGGCGCTTGAGCTTGAAAGAAGCCTGATTAACGATCAGACGCGAACTGATAGGCATGATCTCTTCCACTGCCACCAGCTTATTCGCTTTCAGTGTGCCGCCGGTACTGACCAGATCGACGATGGCATC
>DATBPY010000188.1:0-2551 GCA_036561085.1 Methylophilaceae bacterium
GAAATGCAAAAACTGGGCGGCACGGCAGCGTTCATCGATGCCGAGCACGCACTAGACCCGCAATATGCACAAAAACTCGGAGTGAATGTCTCCGACCTGCTGATCTCGCAACCGGATACCGGCGAACAAGCGCTGGAGATCGCGGATATGCTGGTACGTTCCGGCTCCGTGGATATCGTCGTTATAGACTCGGTTGCAGCGCTAGTGCCGAAAGCTGAAATCGAAGGCGAAATGGGCGATTCACACATGGGTCTGCAGGCGCGGTTGATGTCGCAAGCCTTGCGTAAGCTTACCGGCAACATCAAACGCACCAACACTATGGTGATCTTTATTAACCAGATCCGCATGAAGATAGGCGTGATGTTCGGCAACCCGGAAACCACCACCGGCGGCAATGCACTGAAATTCTATGCCTCGGTACGCTTGGATATCCGCCGTACGGGTGCTATCAAGAGGGGCGACGAAGTCATCGGCAGCGAAACGCGCGTGAAGATCGTGAAGAACAAGGTGGCTCCGCCGTTCAAACAAGCAGAATTCGATATCCTCTACGGCGAAGGTATTTCGCGCCAGGGCGAGATCATCGAGATCGGCACTACGCTGAAACTGGTGGAGAAATCGGGCGCCTGGTATGCCTATAAAGGTGAAAAGATCGGCCAAGGCAAAGACAATGCACGTGAATACCTGAAAGAACATCCCGAAGTCTCTGCGGAGATCGAGGCCAAGATCCGCGAACACGCCAATATGGGTTTAGGCGAAGTGGTCAAAACGGTGATGCCGGAGTCCGGTGACGACTAAACCTGTCATCTCGTTGCGCCAACGGGCGTTGAATTATCTATCCCGTCGCGAACATTCCCGCCGCGAACTGCAACACAAACTGGCTGCATTCGCGGAAGAAGGCGAAGACAACAGCGATGACATCGCTGTACTGCTGGACGATTTTCAGAAACGCGGCTGGCTTTCCGACGAGCGCTTTGCAGAACAAGTAGTACATGCCAGGAAAAACCGCTACGGCAGCATGAAGATCGCGCACGAGTTGCGCGAAAAAGGCGTGGATGATGGCTTAGTGGCAAGCGCCATGGATGGCGTGGATGATTTCCAGAACGCCAAAAACGTATGGCAGAAAAAATTCGGAGATGTGCCTAAAACCCGCGAAGCATGGGCAAAGCAGGCCAGGTTCTTGCAAAGCCGCGGATTCGGTTTTGATGTGATAAAACGAGTATTGAACGATAGCCCTGAATAACACGGCGTGAACAATAAATAACGCAGGCGGCCTCGCCTGTTTTTATTTTTAACTTTTAATTTGAACAATATGCAGGCGAGGCCGCCTGCATCGAAAAACATGACAAGTAACGAAATCAGACAGGCGTTCCTGGACTTCTTCGCCTCCAAAGGCCACACCATCGTAGCGTCAAGCTCACTGGTGCCGCATGGCGACCCGACCCTGCTGTTCACTAACGCCGGTATGAACCAGTTCAAGGATGTATTCCTCGGTTTCGACAAGCGCCCCTACACTCGTGCTACCACCAGCCAGAAATGCGTGCGTGCCGGCGGCAAGCACAACGATCTGGAAAACGTCGGCTACACCGCCCGTCACCATACTTTTTTCGAAATGCTGGGCAACTTCAGTTTTGGCGATTATTTTAAAAAAGACGCTATCCATTTCGCCTGGGAATTGCTCACGGTAGTGTTCAAAATACCTGCCGACAAGCTCACCATCACGGTCTATGCCGAGGATGATGAAGCCTACGATATCTGGACCAAAGATATAGGCGTACCGGCAGCGCGAGTGATTCGCATAGGCGACAACAAAGGTGCGCGCTACGCTTCCGACAATTTCTGGATGATGGGCGACACCGGCCCCTGCGGCCCTTGCACCGAGATATTCTACGACCACGGCGCGCACATTCCGGGCGGCCCTCCAGGCAGCCCCGATGAAGACGGCGACCGCTTCATCGAGATCTGGAATAACGTGTTCATGCAGTTCAACCGCGACGAGGCCGGTGTGATGCATCCGCTACCCAAACCCAGCGTGGATACCGGCATGGGATTGGAACGCGTGTCGGCAGTACTGCAAGGTGTGCATGCCAACTACGAGATCGACCTATTCCAATCGCTGATCGCTGCTGCTGCAAGCGTGACCAAATGTCCCGACCTGGATAGCCCGTCGCTAAAAGTCCTAGCCGACCACATTCGCGCTTGTTCTTTCCTCATCGCCGACGGCGTGATCCCCGGCAACGAAGGTCGCGGCTATGTGCTGCGTCGCATCATCCGTCGTGCCATCCGTCATGGCTACAAGCTGGGCGTGCGCAGTGCGTTCTTCCACAAACTGGTGGCGCCGTTGGCAGCGGAAATGGGTGGTGCGTACCCTGAACTAATTACTCAGCAGTCCCGTGTCACCGATATCCTGAAGCAGGAAGAAGACCGTTTCTTCGAAACCATAGAACACGGCATGGCGATTTTGGAAGCTGAACTGGCAGCAATGCCCAAAGGCCAGTTATTCAACGGCGAAACTGCATTCAAACTGCACGACACCTATGGGTTTCCGCTAGAT
>DATBPY010000189.1:0-2476 GCA_036561085.1 Methylophilaceae bacterium
CAACAAAAACCCACGCTGGTCATCAGCGATGTGGTCATGCCCGAGCTGGATGGTTACGGCTTATGCCGGGCGATCAAAGCGGACGAGGCATTGGACGATATCCCGGTGATCCTGATGACTTCACTGACCGATATGCAGGAGATACTCAAGGGCTTGGAATGCGGCGCCGACAACTTCATTCGCAAGCCCTACGAGGGCGAGCAGTTGCTGGCACGCGTGGATTTCTTACTGATGAGCCGTTCCATGCACCGGGGGGAAAAGGTGCAGATGGGCATGGAGGTCTACCTGCAGGGGAAATGGCATTTCATCACCGTGGAACGCCAGCAGATCCTTGACCTGCTGTTTTCGGTATATGAAGAAGCGTTGCATATCAACGAGAAACTCAAGGAACGGGAAAAAGCGCTGGAACGCGATATCGTGCAGCACAACCGCACGGAAAGAAAATTGAAGGAGAGCATGACCATCGTCTCCAAGCAGGATGCGCAGTTGCGTGCCATTCTGAATACGGTGGCCGACGGCATCATCACCATGGACGAGAGCGGCATCGTGGAAAGTTTCAATGCCGCCGCCGTCAATATCTTCGATTATCAACCCGAAGAGATCATCGGCCGGAACGTACAGTTGCTGATAGCGGAGTCGGACGGCTATCTGGAGCGTTTTTTAAATGTATCCACCCCGCAAACGATGGGTAGCGGACGCGAGATGGAGGGCCGGCATAAAGACGGCAGCATTTTCCCCATCGCGCTGGTGATCAACGAAACAGTGGTCGAGGAACGCCGCTTCTTTACCGGCGTGGTGCGCGACATCACCGAGCAGAAACGCGCGCAGGAACGTCTGCTGACCAGTGAGAAACGCTTGCAGGCGATGCTGGAACATAGCCCGATTTCGGTGCGTATCGCGCATAACGATACCGGGCGCGTCATGTTCGCCAACCGGGCTTATTGCAAACTGTTGCAGATAGAACGCGAGGACCTCGCCGATATCGATATCAGCAATTATTACTATAACCAGCAGGATTGGCGCGACATTCACGATCAATTGGAAAAAGGCCAGCCGGTCATCAATCAATTGCTCGAGGTACACAATCATGTCGGTGACAGGTTGTGGTTGATGTCGAGCTTGTTCAATCTGGAATACGAAGGCGAGAAGACTAACCTGGGCTGGTTCTCCGACGTCACCGAACTCAAAAAAGCCAGGGAAGAAGCGGATGCAGCCAATCAGGCCAAGAGCCATTTCCTGGCGACCATGAGCCATGAGATACGCACGCCGATGAACGCCATCATCGGGCTGTCGCATCTGTGCCTGCAGACCACGCTCGATGTCAAACAACGCGACTACGTCGATAAAGTACACCGCTCGGCACGCTCGCTGTTGGGCATCATCAACGACATCCTGGATTTTTCCAGGATAGAGGCCGGCAAACTCACGCTGGAAGAAGCCGACTACGAACTGTATGCCGTGCTGTCCGGCGTAGACTCGCTGGTAGGGCACATGGCCCGGGAGAAAGGCTTGCACTTCGAGATCGCGCTCGGCGACGATGTTCCCTCGTTCCTGTGGGGCGATGCGTTGCGGCTGGGGCAGGTGCTGCTGAATCTGGCCGGTAACGCAGTGAAATTCACAGAAACCGGTTCTATCATCGTGGCCGTGGCTGTGATCGCCAGCGATGAGAAAACCCTGGAGTTGGAGTTCTCGGTGCGCGACACAGGTATCGGGCTTACGAATGAGCAGACCGTAAGACTATTCCAGCCTTTCAGCCAAGCCGATGCTTCGACTACCCGCAAATACGGCGGTACCGGGCTGGGGCTGGCTATTTGCAAATGCCTGGTAGAGATGATGCATGGTCGGCTATGGGTGGAAAGCATACCCGGCCAAGGCAGCGATTTTCACTTCACTGCCCGTTTCGGCCACGGTCGTGAGATCGCCAGCGCGATAGCGCATAGCGGCGAGTTGGTATCTGCACGCGCATTGTTGATGGGTGCGCGCATTCTGCTGGCCGAAGACAACCCATTCAACCAGCAAGTGGCGCAGGAACTGTTGGAACAAGTGGGCGCCACTGTCGCCATCGCCAACAATGGGCGCGAGGCGTTGGAGCGGCTGGCGCAACAACCGTTCCATATCGTGTTGATGGATATACAGATGCCGGAAATGGATGGCTACGAAGCTACGCGCCGCATCCGTGCCACGCCGGAACTGACAGGCCAGCGCGTGATCGCAATGACGGCCAATGCCATGGCCGAAGACAGACGACGCTGCCTGTCCGCCGGCATGGACGACTTCATTACCAAACCGATAGACCCGAATGCTTTGTATGTCACGCTTGCCAACTGGTTGCCGCAGGGGGGAGTGAAGCACGCGGAAATCGCGAAAGATGCAGGCGGCATGGGCAACATTGAGCCAGCTCCGAATGCATCCGCCGTCACAGCGCTGGATACCATGGAAGCTGCCGCCCTGGATCTCGTGATAGCCGTAGATCTTG
>DATBPY010000190.1:0-5619 GCA_036561085.1 Methylophilaceae bacterium
TGGTGGCCAGGGGCAGAATCGAACTGCCGACACGCGGATTTTCAATCCGCTGCTCTACCGACTGAGCTACCTGGCCATCTTGATACAACCCTACGCATTACGCGGATATCCTATCCCGCAACCGACCCACTTGCGTGGCCGGGTTCTCAAGAGCCCGCGATTATAGCAAATAGAGCCTGCTTGAACACCTTTTTTATCGTGACTTAAACCTCAGGAATACAGATAAAATGCGTGTCTCCATTTCTGTTTGTATCTCTTATGTCCTCTGCCACTCCTGATTCCGAGCTCCGTAGCAGCTTGCAACACAAGATCGACACCAAGACCAAGCCATTGGGTGCGCTTGGTAAATTAGAGCTTCTGGCGCTGAAGATCGGACTATTACAAAACTCCCTAGAGCCGGCGCTGGTTCGCCCGGTCATTTTAGTGTTTGCCGGCGACCACGGTATTGTACAAGCGGGTGTCAGCCCGTTCCCTCAAGAAGTCACGCAGCAGATGGTGCTGAATTTCCTGGCAGGGGGGGCGGCCATCAATGTATTTGCCGGTCAGCACAATATCCAGTTACGAGTGATAGATGCAGGAGTCGCTGCAGACTTCGCGCCTCATCATGATCTGATCGATGCCAAGATAGCACCCGGCACCGCCAATTTTTTGCAGCAGCCCGCCATGAGTCTCGAACAATGCGCAGCAGCCATCGCCAAGGGTAAGATGCTGGCACAAACTGAAATCGCAGCTGGTAGCAATGTACTGGGGTTCGGCGAGATGGGAATAGGCAATACCTCCAGCGCAGCGGTATTGATGAGCGTGCTGTGTGGTCTTCCTCTCAGTCTATGCACCGGACGCGGAACCGGCCTGGATGACGTAGGCCTGCAAAACAAGATTGCGGTATTGCAACAGGCTGTGCAACTTCATGCTTTGGATTCTAGCGACCCCATGCGCGTACTGGCAACGTTCGGCGGTTTTGAAGTGGCGATGATGACGGGCGCGATGCTAGGCGCAGCAGAAAAAGGAGCTTTATTATTGATAGACGGGTTCATCGCCAGCGCTGCTTTGTTGGTCGCTGCACGCCTTAGCCCTGCCATTATCGCCCACTGTGTTTTTACGCATCGCTCCGGGGAAGCCGGACATAACAAACTGCTGCAAGAGCTTGGTGCCGATCCATTGTTGGATCTCGGCATGCGTTTAGGCGAAGGCACAGGCTGCGCCATGGCTTGGCCCCTGGTGCAGGCCGCTGTTAATTTTCTTAATCAGATGGCCTCATTTGAATCTGCCGGAGTTAGTGAGAAGGCTGGGTGAGCACGATGAAAAATGAGATTCAATTGTTCTTCACGGCCCTCACTTTTTTCACACGCATTCCATGTGCGGGCTGGGGCAAACATAGCGAACAAGACTTGAATCATTCCACCAAGTATTTCCCGCTGGTGGGTGTGTTGGTGGGGGCGGTAGCTGCAGTAGTATTCATGCTGGCATCGATGATACTACCCTCTCCTCTGGCTATTCTGCTTAGCATGGCGACGACTCTGTTACTCACAGGCGCTTTTCATGAAGATGGCTTATCAGATGCGGTAGACGGCCTTGGCGGCGGGTGGGATAAAGAGCAAATACTCACTATCATGAAAGATTCGCGCATCGGGAACTATGGCGCGATTGCATTATTGATGGCACTTCTCATCAAGTTTCAAACGCTGGCCTACATCCCTGCCGCCAAGTTGCCTGTGGTGTTGATCGTAGCGCACAGCGTCAGCCGCTTTGCTTCTACCATACTCATCTATACCCAGAGTTACGTACGGGAAAACGGCAAAGCCAAACCGCTGGCGCAAAATATCTCAGCTGGTGAATTACTGGTAGCAGCATTGTTTGGCCTGGCACCGTTAGCGTGGCTCGATCCGCGTCTATGGTGGGCACTCCTGCCATTGATACCGGTCTGGCTTTGGTTCAGCCATAAACTCAAAAAACTGCTGGGCGGTTATACCGGGGATTGCCTCGGTGCAATGCAACAGCTATGTGAAGTGACGTTCTATCTCGGAGTTGCAGCTTGCGTCTCACACTGATCCGCCATACGCGTGTGCTCGCTCCCGGTCTTTGTTACGGTCGTTCCAGCCCGCCATTGGCCGAGACTTTTGAACAAGAAGCGGCAGTGATCAAGGCAAAACTAAACGATCTTCTCGATATACCTTTTTATTGCAGTCCTACCTTGCGTTGCCGCCGTTTGGCTGAACATCTGCAGCTCAACCCGCAACACGACGACAGACTGCAGGAGATCGATTTCGGCGATTGGGACGGTCGTGCATGGCTGGAGATTCCGCGCGAACATAGCGAAGCTTGGCTATCTGATTTCGTAAACCACGTGCCGCCTAACGGCGAAAGTTATTTGCAATTAAGTCAGCGTGTGTTGGGATTCCTGCATGAACTGGCCGCGCAGCAGCCCGGCCATGTCGGCATCATCACTCATTCCGGCGTCATTCATTCTATTCTGGCCCATGTACGCGGGATATCGCTGGCGGAAAGCTATGAGAAGATCTCAGTGGAATACGGCGAAGTGGTGCAGGTGGAGTTTAGCGGATAACGTAATTAGCAACAGCGTTTCACGCCTGTCCATTTTTCATCTTGCCATTGCTTGAAAAATGTCTCGCGCGATTGTGGCGGTTGGTCAGGGTGATGCTGATTGTGATGTTGCAGATAGCGCTCGTACACGTCGTCGCCGGATAATTGACGGACAGTTTGCCAAAAAGACCTCAGCCGCTTAATCACGTGCATAATCCTCTACCAGCCGGCTTGGGATATGAGGCGTCTCCGAGGCTACGGGTACCGGCTTACCAGTTAGATGACGTGCGCTTACCCTGAGCATGTCCAGCACGATCACCCATAACACCAGCACGAAAAACACGGTAAGCCATGCATCCAGATGCTGATTAAAAATAAGTTGCGGCGCAATAGCAGCTTTGTCTGGAGGCAACGCACCACTCGCCAACTTGGCAGCCATGGCGTTGGCAGCGGCGAAGAAACCGATTCTGACATCGGTACTGAACACTTTCTCCCAGGCCGCGGTGCTGGTGACCAGCACCAGCCAGACGAGCGGCACACCTGTGATCCATGCGCGGTTCAGCTTGCCGGATTTAATAAGTATGCCAGTACTTACACTCAGGGCAATGGCCGCCAGCATTTGGTTGGCAATACCGAACAAAGGCCACAACAAGTTAACGCCGCCGTTGGGGTCGATGACCCCGATATAAAGGAAATAACCCCAGCCGCCTACCACCAATGCGCTGGTGAATATCACGGAGGGCATCCATGACGTAACACCTATTTTGGGCCATATATTGCCCAGCATGTCCTGCAACATGAATCTGCCCACCCGGGTACCCGCGTCTAGCGTGGTAAGGATGAAAATGGCCTCGAACATGATGGCAAAGTGGTACCACAGCGCCAATAAGCTCTGACCGAAAGCACTACCGAAGATACTAGCCATGCCCACGGCCAGCGAAGGTGCGCCGCCGGTACGGGCAAACAAGGTGCTTTCTCCCATTTGCTTTGCCAGCAATTGCATATGTTCCACGGTGACCGGAAAACCCATAGCAGAGATCTTGGCAACTGCCGCTGCTGCTTCCTTACCTACGGCACCTGCGGGGCTATTGATGGCGAAGAATACGCCGGGCTCCAATACGGTTGCGGCGATCAATGCCATGATGGCAACGAAGGATTCCAGCGCCATGGCGCCATACCCTATCATGCGTATGTCACGTTCGTTGGATAGCAACTTGGGCGTAGTGCCGGAAGCGATGAGTGCGTGAAAACCCGAGATGGCACCACAGGCGATGGTAATAAACACAAAAGGGAACAATTTGCCGCCGAAGATGGGGCCGCTACCGTCAATGAACTGCGTGATCGCGGGCATCTTGACGTGGGGTTGCAAGATGATGATGGCTATCGCCAGCAAGATCACTGTGCCCAGCTTCATGAATGTAGACAGATAATCACGCGGCGCCAGCAGCAGCCATACCGGAGAAATGGCAGCGAGAAAACCGTAAGCGATGATGCTGTAAGCCAAAGGCAAACCGTCATGGTCGAACCAGAGTCTGAAGATGGGCTGGTGATCTATCCAACCGCCGCCCACCACCGCCAGCAACAGCAGGATGACGCCGATAGCCGAGCCTTCCAGCACGCGCCCCGGACGGATATCGCGCATGTAAATGCCGACTATCATGGCAATAGGGATGGTCGCAGCAACAGTGGAAGTCGCCCATGGACTGTGTTTCATGGCGTTTACTACCACCAGACCAAGCACCGCTATTAGAATGATCATAATGGCGAAGGTACCGATCAACGCCGCTGCACCGCCGATAGCACCCAACTCGTCCCGTGCCATCTGGCCCAGACTTCTGGCATCACGACGGGTAGAGAAGAACAAGGTCACCATATCCTGTACGCAACCGCCCAGTACCGCGCCGAACAATATCCACAAAGTGCCCGGCAAGTAGCCGAACTGTGCTGCCAAGGTAGGGCCGACCAGCGGGCCGGGCCCGGCGATGGCGGCAAAATGATGGCCGAATACGATCCATTTATTGGTCGGAACGAAATCGCGCCCGTTGTTCAGGCGTTCCGCAGGAGTAGCCCGAGTCACGTCCGTGACCAGTATCGTTGTCGTGATCCAGGCAGCATAGAAGCGGTAGGCGATAGCATATACGCATATCGCTGCCGTAATGAACCACAAGGCATTGATCTGCTCACCGCGATTAAATGCGATACCCGCAATGGCTGATACGCCCAGTATTCCGACTAAAAGCCACAGCAGTTTTTTCAGGTAAGCGTTCATAGTGCTAATATTATCTCAACACGCAACATTCAGTCTTTTCAATTATAAGGGCCGGTAGCTCAGCTGGGAGAGCGTCGCGTTCGCAATGCGAAGGTCGGGAGTTCGATCCTCCTCCGGTCCACCAGCTAACTATTATTTAAAAACATGTCATTCACCAGTTCCAGCCTCACTAATGGGCTATCCAGCTCCAACATGTTCTGTTTTTGCGCCAGCGATATAGGCAAGATTTCGCACCAGCGATTAGCGACCCAGCCGCAATCATCCAGACGGTAAGGTGCCAGTACCGGCATCTCTTCATCAGAGATCCCCTGAGTTTGCAGAGCCGCAATAAGCTCGCCCAAGGCCTGTGCAGGCCTTTGCAGATCAGTTTGCAACGGTACGATCTGGTCATCTATGATGGTTTCCACATCGCCGATCCACAAACCGTCTTGCAATTGTTCACAGCGTTGAATGCGAAAACGACTGGTGCCGACGCAACGGATATTGATCAGTCCGGTTTGCGGAACATCAAAATGCGTGATCCTGGCAATGGTGCCTACCTCGGCAAAAGAAACGATTTCACCGGGTTGCATCACGTCCGAACCTTTGATGATGCCGACTATGCCGAAATCTGCACCAGCTCTGAAACACTGGCTGATCATATCGAGATAACGTGTCTCGAATATTTTAAGAGGCAGTAAGCCCCCTGGGAATAAAATAGTGTTGAGCGGGAAAAGAGGGAGGTTTACCAACGATAGCCGAGCCGATTAAACGCTACCAGCTACGCTTTACCAACTACACTCGGGATCGAAAAACCCGCAAGCAAGCAG
>DATBPY010000191.1:0-4169 GCA_036561085.1 Methylophilaceae bacterium
AACGCGCCTATGAAGTCGCCGAAAATATCAGGTTCAATGGTCGCCAGATGCGCTTGGACATTGGTCATCGGGCAATCAAACGTTGAGTTTCCGGGCGCTCAGACAACACCTGCGCTTGGGCGGTTTGATCGCCTACCCCACTGAGTCTTGCTATGGGCTTGGTTGCGACCCCAACAATCGCGATGCTGTCAAAAAGATACTGCGCCTGAAAAAACGCCCACAGGCTAAAGGCGTGATCCTGATCGCTGCCGATTTCAAACAATTAAGATCCTACGTTAAACCGCTCACCGCGCCACAGTTGCAGAAAGTCCGTGAAACCTGGCCGGGGCCTCATACCTGGTTGTTGCCGAAATCTGTTGCTTGCCCAAGCTGGCTGACAGGCAAGCACGAGAGAGTCGCTGTGCGTGTCACTGCCCATGCACCGGCAGTATCATTGTGCCGGGGAGTTGGCATGGCACTGGTGTCGACCAGTGCCAACGTCAGCGGCGGCAAGGCGATACGTAGCGCGCGCGAGTGCCAGCGGCAATTCGGCAGTCAGGTAGTGGTAGTTTCAGGCATGATAGGTAAGCGCCGCAAACCTTCTACCATCCAAGATATCGTCACCGGTGCCGTCAGGCGCTAAGTTAGAATACCCGCATGAATACTAAATTGGTCTTGGACTATTTAACCGGCTTGCAAGAACGCATCGTGGATGCATTGCAACACCTGGATGGCAAGAATTTCCTGCATGACACCTGGCAGCGCCCGGAAGGTGGTGGCGGTATCAGTTGCGTGATGGAAGAAGGCAATGTGTTGGAACGTGGCGGAGTCAATTTCTCGCATGTGATGGGCGACAAACTGCCACCTTCTGCCAGCGCGGCGCGACCTGAACTAGCCGGACGCAGCTTCGAAGCTGCAGGTTTATCGTTAGTGTTGCATCCACGTAACCCTTACGCGCCGACAGTGCATATGAACGTACGTTTCTTTATGGCAAAAAAAGCCGGGGAAGAGCCTGTGTGGTGGTTCGGCGGCGGCATGGATCTGACGCCGTATTATGGCTTCGAAGACGATGCGATCCATTTCCACCGTACTTGCCGCGACGCGTTGACTCCCTTCGGCGCAGAACTGCATTCGCGTTTCAAAGCCTGGTGCGACGAATATTTTTACCTCAAACATCGCAAAGAACCGCGCGGCATAGGCGGTATATTCTTCGACGACATCAATGAATCCGGCTTCGAGCAGAGCTTTGACATGGTCAAGAGCGTAGGCGAGCATTTCCTTAAAGCCTACCTGCCCATATTGCAGCGCCGCAAGGATCATCCCTATACCGAAAAAGAACGCGATTTTCAGGCTTACAGGCGCGGCAGATATGTTGAATTCAATTTGGTATTCGATCGCGGCACCTTATTCGGATTGCAATCTGGCGGCCGTACCGAATCTATCCTGATGTCGTTACCGCCCAGCGTGAAGTGGCGTTACGATTGGCAACCGGCAGAAGGTACGCCGGAAGCGAAGCTGTACCGCGATTTTTTAATAGGTAAAGACTGGCTTAGTTGATATGCTGCCTATGTCTATCATTTAGGGGGTTAAGGCATGGCGCTGTCGATATTCCGCACCAAAAAGATCGAAAACACCGAAACCGGGCTTAAAAAATGTCTGTCAGCGTTTGATCTTGCACTCCTCGGTATAGGTTGCGCCATCGGTACCGGCATCTTCGTGCTCACGGGCATCGCTGCTGCTACTTTGTCCGGCCCGGCGGTGATTCTTTCATTTGTGTTTGCGGGTATCGCTTCCGGCTTTGCAGCATTGTCTTACGCTGAGTTGTCGGCTTCTGTCGGCGGTTCCGGGAGTGCCTACGGATATAGTTATGTCGCATTCGGCGAAGTCGTCGCCTGGATCATGGGCTGGATACTGCTGTTGGAATACGGTGTCGGTGCTGCCGCGGTAGCCAATGGTTGGTCCGGTTATTTCATGGGCGCACTCGCCAACTTCAACATCCATCTGCCGGAGATGTATACCAAAGCACCCAGCTTGGGCGGCATCATCAATCTGCCCGCATTCGCCATTATCTGGGTACTGACCTTATTGCTGATCAGCGGCGTTAAAGAGAGTGCCAGAGCCAATAACCTCATGGTGGCAATTAAGCTTAGCACTATTGCCATCTTCATTTTTATCGCTGCCGGCAATGTGCATGCTGAATATTGGCATCCGTTCATTCCGTATGGTTGGTTCGATACTTTGCCGAACGGAAAAACTACTGGGGTCTTTGCCGGGGCATCGCTGGTGTTCTTTGCCTACTTCGGTTTCGATGCAGTCTCTACCGCTGCCGACGAAGCCAAGAACCCGCAACGCGACATGCCCATAGGGCTGATCGCTTCGCTGCTGTTTTGTACCCTTATCTATATCGCAGTTTCGGCACTCCTTACAGGCATAGTGCCTTACGACCAGCTCAACGTGGCATCGCCTGTCGCGTTCGCACTCAGCAAGATAGGTTATGCGTGGTCTTCCACACTGGTCGCCACCGGGGTTATCACGGGGCTGATCACCGTCTTGCTGGTGTTGCTTTACGGCTTAACGCGCATTCTGTTCGCGATGAGTCGCGATGGACTGATCTCGCCGATATTCTCCAAACTTAATGAAAAGCGGCAGACCCCGGCACGTATCATTCTGGCCTGCGGTCTCGTGATTTCCTTGATCGCCGGATTCTTTCCGCTGGGAGAACTGGCGGAAACCGTGAATATCGGCACCTTGGCGAGTTTCGTGATGGTGTGCGTAGGTGTGATCGTATTGCGCATTCGCCAGCCTGAACTCAAGCGGCCTTTCACCAACCCGTGGCATCCGGTGATCCCGGTTCTGGGTATCCTGTCCTGCGGCGCATTGATGGCATTCTTGCCGCATGAAACCTGGCGCAGGTTCCTGATCTGGGTGGCGATCGGCATCGTGATTTATTTTGCCTATTCCATCCGCCATAGCAAGTTAGCCAAAGCTTAAAGGCTATATACAAAGGGACAAATAAAAAGGCCGGTATAGACCGGCCTTTTTATTTCAACTAAGGTTCTATTAACACCTAAATCAAACCAAGATCTAGTGAGCCAATACCCACTCAACCAGAGTCTTGATATCAGCATCACTTACTTTAGGGCTGTTAGCCGGCATTGGGACTGGGCCCCAAGTACCGCTACCGCCTTTAGCTACTTTGGCTTCCAACTTGGCAGCAGCGCCTTTATCACCTTTATACTTAGCAGCGACGTCCTTGTAGGCTGGGCCCAGGATCTTTTTATCTACGCTATGGCATAACAGACAGCCGCTTTTTTGCGCTAATGCCAGACCAGCAGCTTCGTCAACAGCGCTTGCTTGAGTCGCAACCATCAGGGACCCAGCAGCAGCGATCATCATCAGAAAAGCTTTCATGCTTTAACTCCTTATAAATTACTAAAAACACCCCGTTAAAAAAACCGATTGAAGAAACTTAAAAGCGGCGGGCAATCATAACCATTTTTCGGCGCCTTGGCAAAGCCGAGTAGTTATTCAGACCCACTCAATTCCACCATCAATTTATCCAGACTATCAATGGCCGGTAAACATTCAACGCCACGGCATACCCAAGCGTTGACAGTTTGTGCCTGGGGTTTATCCAGAGCCGCATACCCTGTCGATACATGATTAGGCAAAGCAATGATAAAGCAGTCGGGCAGGAATCGGGTAGCAAGCTGTTGTTGCCAGGCTTGTGGGTGCTCGCCGCGCAATACCACTAAAGTCGGCGGTTTCAACCATTCTTGCAGCGCAAGTAATAGACTTGGGCAAGCTGCCGGATTACGCTGCAAAGTACCGCTAAAGGCAAAAAGCGTGCGTTCAGCGGCGTGTAGATAGCGCATCTCACCCAGCAAATGCCCCAGGCGCTGCAGAGCGAATGCGGCGATGCCGTTGCCGGAAGGGATGGCATTATCGTATGGCGATTTCGGGCGTTGGATCAATTGCTCGTGGTCGTGGCGGGTAAAGAAGAATCCGCCATTCGCGGTATCTTCAAAATGTTGCAACAGGGCATCGGCCAGCATCACTGCGAATTCCAGGTCTTGTTGCCGATACTCGGCTTGCAACAGCATTAATAATGCATCAAGCAGAAAAGCATGGTCGTCCAGATAGCCGTTGAATCTTGCCCGTCCCTGTTTATAAGTGGCATGTAACTGCCC
>DATBPY010000192.1:0-8364 GCA_036561085.1 Methylophilaceae bacterium
GAAGCTCATCGAGTGCTTGCAACCTAACCGTCGCGTAGTGGTCGAGATCGAAGTACAAAAGCAACCTTGATTTATAAATCGTGATTTTAAAGAGCCCCGCTGGTCGGGGCTTTTTTTTGCCGTTACCATGTCAGCCATGAACGTAGACCAAATTATCGAAGCACGCTGGATAATCCCAGTCGTCCCTAGCGGCACAATACTGGAGCACCATGCTCTGGTGCTCAATGACGGGCGTATCGTTGACCTGTTGCCACAAGTGGAAGCGCAGCGCAAGTATGTTGCCGCAGCTACTGTCCAGTTGGAGAACCACGCCCTGATCCCCGGTTTGATCAACCTGCACACGCATGCCGCCATGAGTTTGATGCGGGGCATAGCTGATGACCTGTCTTTGATGCGCTGGCTGAATGAACATATATGGCCTGCCGAAGCTGCCCATGTTTCCGATGCTTTTGTGGGTGATGGGACTCTACTGGCCTGTGCCGAGATGTTGCGTGGCGGTATCACCTGTTTTTCCGATATGTATTTTTTCCCCGCGGCGGCGGCGGCGGCGGCTGAAAAAGCCGGCATGCGCGCAATGCTCGGCTTGGTGGTACTGGATTTTCCCACTGCTTATGCCACCGATGCGGACGATTACCTGAACAAGGGTTTTGCAGTACGCGATGAGCTACGCGATAGCGGACATGGGCTTATCAACACCTGTCTGGCACCCCATGCGCCGTATACTATCAGCGACCGTAGCTTTGCAAAGATACTGACTTTTGCCGAGCAACTCGATCTGAATATTCACACGCATTTGCATGAAACGATCGATGAAATAGCAAAAAGCGAAGCCGAGTTCGGTCTACGTCCCATACAACGCTTGGCTAACCTTGGGCTAGTGGGCCCCAGCCTGGTCGCGGCGCATGGCGTACATCTGACCTCCAATGAGATCGAGCTGCTGGCAGAGCGCGGTTGCCATATCGCCCATTGCCCGACCTCTAATCTTAAACTGGGCAGCGGTATCGCACCCGTTAAAGCGTTACTGGCACAAGGGGTGAATGTCGGCTTGGGCACAGATGGTGCAGCCAGTAATAATTCTTCGGATATCTTTGCCGAGATGCGTTTGACAGCGTTGCTCGCAAAAGGGGCCAGCGGCGATGCCGAAGCGTTGCCTGCATCGCAGGCGCTGGAAATGGCAACCATCAACGCAGCCAAAGCTCTGGGATTAGAAAATGATATAGGCTCTATTGAGATAGGTAAGCGTGCCGATCTCACCGCTATTGATCTTGCTACCGTGGAAACCACGCCATGCTACGACCCGCTTTCGCATCTGATCTATGCGGCTGGGCGAGAGCAGGTGAGCCATGTGTGGGTGGATGGCGCACTATTGCTGGAAGAGCGTATGCTGACGCAAATCGACATAAATGAAATCAAAGAAAAGGCCAAATTATGGCAGAACAAGCTGCAAGCACGCTGAACGACAAGAATGTAGACGAGCAGGAGCTAGGCAAGTTTGCCGCCCTTGCGCATAAGTGGTGGGACAAGAATAGCGAATTCAAGCCATTGCACGACATCAATCCGTTACGTCTGGATTACATAGACGGTATCGCTGCATTGAAGGGTAAGGCTGTGCTGGATGTAGGTTGCGGCGGGGGTATTTTGTCTGAATCCATGCATCAGCGCGGCGCCAAAGTGACTGGCATAGACTTGGGTGAGAAGGCTTTGGGCGTGGCACGCCTGCATCAACTGGAAAGCGGTGCTGGTGTCGATTACCGCTATATTTCCGTAGAGCAGTTAGCCCAGGAACAACCGGCCGGTTTTGACGTAGTGACTTGCATGGAGATGCTGGAACATGTACCCGACCCGGCATCCGTGATCAATGCCTGTGCCACTCTGGTAAAACCGGGAGGGCATGTATTCTTCTCTACCCTTAATCGCAACTCGAAATCCTATCTGTTCGCCGTCATCGGCGCGGAATACCTGCTCAACCTGCTGCCGCGCGGCACACACGATTACGAAAAATTCATCAAACCGTCGGAACTGGCTAGCTGGGCTCGTGCGTCAGGGCTGGAAGTGCAAACGCCCATGGGCATGAGCTACAACCCTTTGACCAAGCGTTATTGGTTGAGCCGCGACGTGTCGGTCAATTACCTCCTGCACACCATCAAGCTGTGAGCGTGCAACTGGTATTGTTCGATCTGGACGGCACACTTGCCGATACTGCGCCTGACCTCGGGCATGCCCTTAACCTGCAGCGCGAGAAACACGGCTTAGCTGCATTGTCGCAAGAAATCATTCGCCCTTACGCCTCGCACGGTACTCCCGGTTTGTTGAAGATCGGTTTCGGGCTGACGCGCGATGATGCAGATTTTGAACCCATGCGTGCAGAATATCTGGCTTTATACGATCAGGTATTCTGCCGTCAGCCCACTTTGTTTGCAGGTATGGCAGAGTTGCTGCAACAGCTTGAAGTCCGTCGATTCAAATGGGGTGTAGTCACCAACAAACCGCGTCGTTTTACCGGGCCGTTGATGCAGGCGCTTGGCTTATCGACGCGCGCCTCCTGTATCGTCAGCGGCGATGATTGCGAGCGCCCTAAACCGCACCCCGATACTTTATTGATGGCAGCGAAACAAGCCCAGACCGAACCGCAGCATTGCATTTATGTAGGCGACGCGGAACGCGACATCATTGCCGCTCGTGCAGCCGGCATGGCAAGCGTGGTGGCACTTTACGGCTATCTGGGCGAAAACGACAAACCGAATGAGTGGGGCGCGCAGCACATGATCATGCAGCCATCAGAGTTGTTTGCTTGGCTATAGTACAAAAGCGCTAGGTTAAAAGCGTAATGCATGGATGAATGAGGGAACATCCGTCTTCGGCTTCTTCAATATTGCAGAAATAGCCAATCCTTCAATGTCTGCAATGATGCCGACGTAGATCGCCAAAGTAAACGGCAAGCCGCCTTTGCCTAGTGCCAGCAAGCTAAAGAATCCCGCGAACAGGAATATACCCCACAATTTCGACGACCACATATGGTAACTGGCCTCACGGCGGAATTTCAGGTAATCAAAGATATAGCGAATCACTTCCAGCGCTACCAGTATCGCCAATGCAGCTATGTGATCTTTAATCGCTTGAGGGTATAGGTACCATGCAGTGAAAATGGCACTCAGATAGAAGATGCTATCGGCAATGCTGTCGGCGCGGCGCAGGTTGGGGGTGGCGATACCCAGCTTTCTGGCGATGATGCCGTCGAACAGGTCGGACAGGAATGCAGCCACAACACAGACTCCGAATCCGACCTGCGTCGGATGGTACAGCGCCAGAATAACCATCACCGGCGCCAGAAATGCGCGCAGCAGGGTGAGTGCCAACGGTATCTTGTATTTCATTCAGTTATTGACTCGCAAACCCGTCGAACACTATATGCATGAGGTTCGATTGCAACAGGCTCGCCGGCGATACTGTCTTGCGTTGCCATGGGATATTGCCGAAATACCAGATACGCCAAAAAGTGAGTTTGGTCTCCGGGTTGCTGGTCAGCAATTGCTTGAATGTCACGACTTCGCCTATGGTTACGCCGGTTGCTTCGGCGAGTACTTCACGCACATATCTCGAACAAAACTCGCGACTGGAATGCAGGTTGAATCCGGTATCGTAAAAAATGCCCAGGCGCTTCTTGCTGGCGAACCAGATATCCTTCTTCTGCGCATCTGTGAGCGGAGTGCTCAGCCTGGAAACTGCAACTCTGCCTTTTTCGGATCGTGCTAAAAAACGGGAAAGTGTCGTGGTGCGCGAAAACGGGAAAGTACTTTCCGCAATGATCGGTTCGCTTCCGGAAACATCCACCACGATGCCGACATGATTGGTCCAGCTTTGAGTCACAGCAGACACTTCCCTGAACGGTAATGGGGTGACCTGTATGAAAACGACATCCCCGACATTCAGTGTGTCACCAAGCTGGGCGATGGTTGCTTCATTGGGGAATGTCGTTTCAATAGTGGGTTTCGACTGTGCCTGTGCATTCCAGCATGTCATGCATAAGCAAACAGTAGCTACTAACTGGGACTTAAGAAAAGTCGATATGAACGTCATGTCAGTTTCCTTTATGTGAACAAGGGATTCGCTGAGAGCAATGTTATTGCCAACCGCTCATCGTGCGGAATTTTGCCGAACAACGTCTAATGCAAGGCGGCAGCCAAAACAGCAGCGCCACCAGATCATCCTTAAAATACCAGAGCGCTTGCGGAATGCTCTTGCAGTCCTGCAAGCTCCATTGGTGATGCGGAAATCGGCAGCCGAATACAGCCCCAGTAAGCCCTCCGCAGTTGCCGGGATAGTAGCGGCATGTCCTGCGCACGAGAGGCTCAGCATAAATACAGCAGGGATATCGTGGAATCGCATGGAATTTTCCTTTTTATTTTTTCTTGCTCAATCTGAAGGCTGCCAACGCGCAGATCGCAGTCAGTACGACGAAGCCGAATATGGTGCCGGACTGAATCACGGGAATACCGGTTCTTTCCATCAACACATATAGACCGACCAGCGACAGCATGGCGGAATTCTCAAAGAAGTTCTGTACCGCCACAGCATGCCCGGTACCCACGCTTGCGTGGCCGCGTTCCTGCAATAGTGCATTCAATGGGACTACATAGAATCCGCCGCAGGCACCTATCATCAGTAGCAGCGCAATGGTTGCGTAAAGGTTGGTGGCATGGGCAAATACCATGATCAATACCCCAACCAGAATACCTGCCGGAAGAGTGCGGTTGATCTTGTCCAGATTCACAAAGCTGGCAGCGCCTGCTGCGCCGAGCGCGATGCCTATGGCTACGCCCCCGCTCATGTTGGCAGGCATGCTGAGGTCGGCGATCCCCAGTGCTACGGGTACCCAGGCCACTAACAACAAGCGTAGAGTAGAACCCGCTCCCCAGAAAACGCTAGTACCCAGTAGCGAGAAGCGTGCATCTCGATTGCGGAATAAGGTATTTAGTGCTGCCCAGAAATCGCGTATCAGTACAAACGGTGAGAAATACTCCAATTTGTGTGCCACAGGTAAACGCGGAATCAGTGTATTGGCGACAGTCGCGAGCAAGTAGCAAACACAAATCGCAGCTAGTGCCATAGTCACTGAGTTTTCGGCTAGCTTGCCGCCCACCACTGCGCCTAGCAAGATGGCGACGATGGTCGAGCCTTCCATCATGCCGTTGGCTTTGACCAGTTTGTCCGCGCTGACCAGTTCGCCCAGAATGCCGTATTTGGCGGGCGAATAAGCAGCTGCGCCTATGCCTACCAGGTTATAAGCCAGTAATGGATGCAATCCGAGCAACATTGCCGCAGCCCCCAGGAATTTCATGGCATTGGAGATCAGCATCACCCGCCCTTTGGGGTAGGCATCGGCAAACGGGCCGGTAAACGGAGCCAGCAGGATAAAGGCAATGACAAAGAATTCCTGCAACATCGGAATTTGCCAGCTAGGTGCGTTATGCAGCCTGAGCATGGCAATGGCTGCAAACAGCAGGGCATTGTCTGCAAGTGCCGAGAGGAACTGCGCGGTCAGTACCGATACCATGGCGCGAGAGAAAAGCGGATTTTTTGGTGAAGTCAGCAAGTCATTCATGGTTTATTCAGTCTCCGCTAGTTGTTTTAACTTCACATAATCGGTTTTGCCTGTACCCAGCAACGGCAGTTCTTTCACGATGATGATCTTGCGTGGTACCGCTAATTCCGGAACGCCGTTTTCTCTTGCAGCAGCCTGTAATGCTTCGCGGGTCAGTTCGGTATCGGTGGTATAGAGAATGATATTTTCACCGCGTTGTGCGTCGGCTTTGGTCGTGGCGGCATGTTGGGCTTCTGGGGAGGCATGGTTGGCGATCTGCTCCACAGTTTCCAGCGACACCATTTCACCGGCGATCTTGGCAAAGCGCTTAACGCGACCCAAGATATGCACAAAACCGTCGGCGTCTATCTCCACGACATCCCCCGTGTTATACCAGCCGTCATCCGGTGCTTTGAGGACGCCGGGGTTGTCGTAGAGGTAGTAGCCCTGCAAGACGTTTGGACCGCGTACGCTGAGTAATCCGCCGCGATCAATGCCAGGCACGCTTTCCAGTCTGGATTCGAGGCCCGGCAAAAGAGGGCCGACACTGCCGGAACGGAACGCCATGGGGGTATTAACGGCCAGTACCGGCGCGCATTCTGTTGCGCCGTAGCCTTCCAGAATACGAATTCCGAATTTTTCCATCCAGGTCTTGCGTACTTCTTCGTTGAGTTTTTCTGCGCCGGCAACTACATATCTCAGTTTGTAGAAGTCGTAGGGGTGCGCGAATCTGGCGTAATTGCCAAGGAAGGTGCTGGTGCCGAACAATACCGTACAGCTCCGGTCGTAGATGATCTCAGGAATGATGCGGTAGTGCAGCGGAGAAGGGTACAGAAACATCCTGGCGCCGGTGACCAATGGCATGATCGCTCCGCAGGTAAAACCGAAAGCATGGAACAATGGTAATGCGATCATGAATTTATCGGACGGCGAAAAATCGATCACTGCACGGATCTGGGCGATGTTGGCAAGTATACTGCGATGCGAATGCACCACGCCTTTAGGCTTGCCTTCTGAACCTGAAGTGAACAGCACTACTGCGGTTTCATCCGCAGAGGCATTACTGGCAGCAGCCATTGGAAACCAACGGGCATAGCCCAGCAGCCAAAGTTTATCCAGCAGATTGAATTGACCGCGCAAGTCTTCCAGGTAGACCACTTTGACATCGCGCAGGGCATTTACCGCTTGGGTCAGGTTGGCTTTTTCCAGAAACTGACGGGAAGTCACTATCGTGCGCACTTTAGCCGCGATACAGGCATTTTGCATGCCAGAGGTGCCGGAAGTGTAATTAAGCATCGCTGGGATGCGCTGCATGGCGCTCATGCCGAAAATCAGACATACCGTATTACTGACATTAGGCATCAATACACCTATTGTTTCATGCGGCGCGGTGATCTTTGCCACCATGCGACCCAAGGCCAACGAGCGTGAAAGCAGTTCGCCGTAAGTCTCTTCCACCTGTTTCATGTCTTCCAACAGGCGTGTCTTTCTGCCATGGACCTTTACCGCATCGACCAGGGCGCTGAATAATGTTTGTACCGGTTGCGATTTGAATAACATTTCTTGCATTTGCCGCCGCATCGCTTCGCCTGCCATGCGTCGGCGCAGTTTGGCGGTTGGTGCATCCGGCATGGCGATGTGTGTGGTGGGCAGGATCGTAAGCGTGATCTTGGGAAACAGGCTGCGTGGATAATTGCCGGATATACGGCTGAAATATGATCTGGCCGGGCCATCTAGACGTACCGGCAATATAATTGCTTCGGTTTTAGCTGCGACAAAGCCGGGGCCGTCATAGACTTTCATAAGGCTGCCGGTGAGGGTGATGCGGCCTTCAGGGAAAATCACTACAGGTTCCCCTGCGTCCAGTAATTTGATGACCTTCTTCATTGCCAGCGGGCTGGTTGGATCGACGACCAGATGAGGTACTTGGGATAGAATCAGGCGGAACCAGGCGCTTTTTAATACGGTGGTATGCACTACAAATGTGGCGCTGAAGGGTAAAAATAAACCTAATAACAGGCCATCGAGGAATGATTCATGATTGGCGATGACCAATATTTTTCCACTGGTAGGAGTGTATTGTTCCCCCGATACTTTGACGCGGAATATCAACTTGAAAAATAACCTCAATATTGTTTTTATCATAACTGGCTACTCTCTGCGATGAAGTCGATTACGGTATCTTTAAGTCTGCTCCTGGACATAATCCAGTACGCGTTGTAACAGGCCGACAATATTATCCTTGGCTATCCAGAAGTAGACTTCCTTGCCTATCTTCTCGCTTTGTAACGCACCGGCTTGCCGTAGAACTTTGAGGTGATGCGAAACTGCGGTGCGGCTCAGAGCTGAATTGGAAACGATTTGCGTGACATTGAGATGTTCGCCTGCTTCGAAGGTCAGCAGGATTCTTTGACGTTGTTCATCGCCAAGGGCTACGAATAGCTCGGATACATCGCGCCATTCGTCGGGTAGTTTTTGTATTAGATCGGTTAACATGTCTATATGTTTACACTTATAGTTATATAAGTCAACAGCTATTTAAAAAATATTTATTGCTTATAGGGTGGGGCGCTTCGGTTAAAAGGAAATTGTTTACTGTAAAGCCATTAACGCATGGCATTCCGCTCCAGCATTGCCTGAGCCAAAGTGCCGACATCCACATGCTCGATCTCGCCGCCCATGGGCAGGCCGCGTGCGATGCGGGTGACTTTGAGTCCGCGTGCCTTGAGCAGCTCGCCGACATAATGCGCAGTGGCTTCGCCTTCTACGGTGTAGTTGGTGGC
>DATBPY010000193.1:0-9322 GCA_036561085.1 Methylophilaceae bacterium
GGTCTTTGTCTACCGGCTTGAGCTTGTAGCGGCAGGAACCGAATGCGCCGGAAGGCGTATGGCGTAATGCGCCTATATCTTTTTTCGATTCTTTGCCGGTATCGATCAGATCTTCGGTCAGCGCACCTATGATGCCGTTACGACCGGCATATAGCTTGCCGATCTTGTCTTTATGTTTACGAGCAGTCTCGATCACACCGCAGGCAGAAGCATTGATGACGGAAGTCACACCGCCGGATTGCGCATAAAACGCATTTTTGGGTTTAGCCATACTCACTCTCCTCAGTTAAAGATTGCTACTGGCTTTCGTTACTTAACATTCTATCTAATTCGTGTAGCCGTTGCGGGGTACCGATATCCAGCCAGCGCCCGCTAAAATGCTCTCCACCTACCTGTTTAGTTGCCATCGCTGCACGTAATAAAGGCGCGAGTTTGGCTTTGCTGCCATTGGCAATGCCGATAAATAGCCTGGGGTGATAAACACCTATGCCGCTGAACGTCAGCATATCGTCGCCCGAGCTTTCCACCTTGTCCTTATGTAATGCAAAATCGCCTTGCGCATTATGTTGCGGGTTATCCACCAGCACCAACCATGCCAGAAGCTCGGGAGGCAACCCGCCTTGCAGCAGTCCATAATCGAAATCGCAAAAGATATCGCCGTTGATCACCAGAAACGGCTCACTGCCCAATAAATGAAGGGCATGCGCGATACCGCCTGCGGTTTCCAGCGCTTCCGCTTCAGGCGAATACTTTATCTCCACCCCATACTGGCTACCATCGCCCAAAGCTGTTTCGAGCTGCCCCCCAAGATAGGCGTGATTTATTACCAACTGATGAAGCCCCGCCCGTGCCAGCTTTTCGATATGCCAGACGATGAGAGGTTTGCCGCCTGCCATCAATAAAGGTTTAGGCGTATGGTCGGTAAGCGGGCGCATGCGCTCGCCCCGCCCGGCAGCCAGGATCATTGCTCTCAAAACGTCATTCCGATCTGGGGTTGCCGCCCTTCCAGCTCATCCAGCAGATTCAACATGGGTTTCAACTCGATATAACGTTCGCAGACTTTACGCAGATACGCCATCACCAGCGGCATATCCTTCAGATAGCCGTCTTTGCCGTCGCGGTGGTACAGCCGCGCAAAGATGCCGAGCACCTTGATGTGGCGTTGCGCGCCCATCCATTCGAAGTCACGATAGAACTCACCGAAATCCTGCGGCACCGGCAAACCGGCTTTGCGCGCCTGCTCCCAGTAGCGTATCGCCCAATCCAGTAATTGCTCTTCTTCCCAACTGATATAGGCATCTTTGAGCAAGGACACCAGGTCATAAGTGATCGCACCATAGACCGCATCCTGAAAATCCAGAATGCCTGGATTGTTCTCGCATAGCATCAGGTTGCGCGAGTGATAATCCCTATGCACGTAAACCTGCGCCTGTGCCAGAATGTTGCGATTGAGCAAAGCGAAGGTCTGGGTCAATACCGCCTGCTGGGCCGGTTTGATCTCCACGCCAAGATGCTTGGCGATATACCAATCGGGAAATAGTTGTAATTCGCGCGTCAGCAGAGCCTCGTCGTACTCGGGTAGCACGCCGGGTTGGCTGGCACGCTGAATGGTGACTAAGGCATTCACCGCATCTCGATATAGCCGATCGGCATTATCCATATTAAGTGCAGTCAGGTATGTCGTTGCGCCCAGATCGGTCAGCAACAAGAAGCCTCTATCCAGGTCTTGCGCCAACACTTGGGGCACATTGGCACCGGCTGTACCGAACAATTGCGCTATACGAATGAACGGCTTGCAGTCTTCATGCTCAGGCGGCGCATCCATGACGATCAAGGTTTCACGATCATCGAAAGTGGCGCGAAAATAGCGCCTGAAACTCGCATCCGCCGAGGCCGGGGCTAACGTAAATTCGCTATCGGGATAGATTCCGGTTAGCCAATCATGGATTTGTACTAATCGTTGCAAAATTCAGCCTTTATGCTTATTTATGAGGTAGCAAATTAACTTAATATGATAAGGTACTGCCAATCATGGAAATTTTAACATAAAACAACTGGCACATCGCTCGGAAGTCAAGATTGGTGCGGCTTTAAGCGTTTCTTTATAGTAGAATCGATTCGATTTTATCATTACAAAAAGCAAATCTGACTCCCTTATTTTCTGTACATGAAAGCCACCTGTCATATCACGCTGATCATTATTACCTTTGCTGGCATCAGTGCGCCTGTATATGCAGAAGAAATAACCCCGGATAACACCAAGATATCCCCTGTCGTCGGCGATAAAGCCACTACGCCTGTGATCTCGGACATAAGCCATAAGAATGCCGATTCCAGTGCCACGACAACGAATACCCCACCTCCCGTAAAAGCCGCTAAAGATACTTCCGGAGTGACTACCGTAGACGGTCAGCGCATGGAGATCTACCTTGGGCGTGAAATGCGGGTGTTCGGCGATGCAGAATTGCACCGCGGTGAAGACTACGTTAAGGGTGATCGCATCGACATGAACACCCAGAACGATGAACTGCATGCGACCGGCAACGTGCAAGTCAAGCAAGGAACCACGGTAGCCGACGGCGATGAGTTAAAACTGAAAATGCAAGACCATCTGGGCGAGATGCAAAACCCTATTTTCCACATGACCCCTGCCGTCGGGCCGAAAACACGCGGCAATGCAACGACCATGTTCTTTGACGGCCCTAATAAGGAGCGTTTGACTAATGCGTCATATACCAGTTGCGGCGAAGGCATCGATGATTGGTATCTGCGCGCCAAGGAATTGGATATAGACCACTATACCGAAACAGTCACCGCAAGGAACGCGAGCATCGAGTTCAAGGGTGTGCCTTTTATATACACACCGTGGATAGATATTCCATACAACTCGGAACGGAAATCGGGATTCATGACCCCGACTTTCGGCGTGAGCACCCTGAATGGCCTTGAAGCAACCATTCCTTACTATTGGAATATCGCTCCGAACCAGGATGCAACGATCTCTCCTCGCTTTCTGAGTAGTCGAGGCGTACAACTACAGGGTGAATATCGCTATCTGGAGGATCATTTCTTCGGCACTGCGGATGCGGAAGTACTTCCCGACGACAGTAAAGCCGGTATCACCCGCTATTACCTGAACCTTAAGCATACCCAGGACTTTGGCGACGGCTGGTCTGGCGACATCCAATTCGAAAAGGTATCAGACGGCCAATACTTCACCGACATGTCGACTCAGATCGCCGCCACCAGCCAGGTGAACTTGCCCGAGCAATTCAGCGTGGGGTACAACAACGCCAATTGGCATTTCTCGGCTTTAGTGCAGCGCTATCAAACGCTGGATAATATCTCCTACACCTACGAGCGCTTACCGCAACTGACGCTGACCAATAGCGAAGATTACGATGTCGTCACCACCAATCTATACAGCGAACTTGTTTATTTCGACCGCAACGGTAATGCGCCGGCAACTCTTAACGGCGTGCCGGTTCCCACCGGTGGCCGTTTCACGTTATACCCCAGCATCAGCGTGCCGTTCACGGAATCTTACGGTTATATCACCCCTAAATTGGGCCTGCATCTTACCCAATACGACCTAAGCGGTACCGGCACCACATTCGACAAGACGACCACGCGCATATTACCTATCGTCAGCATAGACAGCGGCTTGTATTTCGACCGTGATCTACGCGTAGTAAAGAACAAATACACCCAGACTCTGGAGCCGCGCCTGTTCTATGTCTATATTCCCCGCAAGAATCAGGACCGCATCCCCAATTTCGATACTGCGCTGAGCGACTTGAACTTGTCCACCATCTTTTCCGAGAATCAGTTCAGCGGTGGCGACCGGGTCAATGATGCCAACCAGGTCACACTCGCACTGACGTCACGTATGCTTGACCAGAAAACCGGTATCCAGCGCCTTTCGGCCACCATAGGCCAGCGCTACTATTTCAGCAATCCAGAAGTAACGTTGCCGGTGGTGCCGGGCGTCATTCCCACCCCTAGCTCCAAATCGGACATTCTGACCGCATTGACGGTGGAATTGACGAATGGCTGGTATGCCGATACCGCCTGGGAATACAATACAGGTGCTAATCGCACCATAAAATCCAACCTCTCCGCACGTTACCAACCGGAACCAGGAAAAATACTGAACATGGGCTATCGCTTTACCAAGGATAGCCTGGAGCAACTGGATATTTCCGGCGAATGGCCGCTAGGCAACAGCTGGTATGGGGTGGGAAGGTTGAATTATTCCTTACGCGACCATGTGGCAACCGCTGTACAACCTGCAGATGTAAGCGGCCCGATAGAATATTTGGCCGGGGTTGAATATAATGCCGGTTGCTGGCAGACCCGCGCGATATTGCAACGGCTGCCGACTGCAACAGCAGACTCAACTGCAAAAGCCAACTATGCATTCTTTGTCCAGCTTGAGTTATCCGGATTCAGTAAAATAGGATCCAACCCACTGGACGTTATCAATCGCAGTATTTACGGCTATACCGATATCGCTAAACTCCCTTCAGCACCCCAATGACAATGACACAATTGAACCACCGCATTACCCTCCTGCTTCTTGCAATACTTTTCATCACACCGGTTTTCATCACACCGGTCCTAGCCCACGCAGAGGAGAAAGTCGCTACGCTGGATAAGATCGTTGCCATCGTGGATAGCGACGTGATCACACGTACCGAACTGGATGCACGGGTAACCATGATCGTCCAGCAAATAGAAAAGCAGGGCAATAAAGTGCCGCCCCACGACGTCCTCGAAAAACAGGTTCTGGAGCGCATCATCTCCGATCGCCTGCAATTGGCCTATGCAGCGCAAACGGGTATCCGTGTGGATGACGCCCAACTGGACAAAACGCTGGAACGCATCGCCGACCAGAACAAATTAAGCCTGCCGGACTTCAAGCTCGCGCTGGATAAGGAAGGCATCAACTTCGACAAATTCCGTGAAGATATCCGCAAGGAAATCATCATTGCCCGTCTGCGCGAGCGCGAAGTCGATAGCAAAGTGACAGTGACCGAAGCAGAGATCGACAATGCACTGATGACTCAGAATTCCGGGCAGGACTCCAACGATGAGTACGATGTCGCCCATATTATGGTGAGAGTACCGGAGCAATCATCGCCGGAAGAGATACAAAAACTGCGTGCGAAAATCGAAGACGCGTTGAAGAAACTACAGGGCGGTGCCGATTTTGCACAGGTGTCTGCCGCCATGTCCGACGCCCCCAAGGCATTGGAAGGCGGCGACCTGGGATGGAAAAAACCTACCGAACTGCCTGAGCTTTTTCAGGGTGCGCTGAAACCGCTTAAAAAAGGCGAATTGACGGCCATTCTGCGTAGCCCGAACGGATTTCATCTACTGAAGATGGTAGACCGGCGCGGCGATGCCACACCGCTGATCGTCCAGCAAACCCATGTCCGCCATATCCTGATCAAACCGAGTGAGGTGCTATCGGAAAGCGAAGCCAAGCAACGTATGGATAGCATCAAAGAGCGGCTGGATAACGGCGGTAACTTTGAAGAACTTGCACGACAATATTCTGAAGACGGTACCGCCAGTAAAGGCGGCGACCTGGGGTGGATCAATCCAGGCGACCTGGTGCCGGAATTCGAAAAAGTGATGGATGGGCTAGCGATCAATCAGATCAGCGAACCGATCAAATCCCGTTTCGGCTGGCATATCATTCAAGTACTTGAACGGCGCGACCAGGATGTAAGCAAGCAAGCCGCGCGTTTGAAAATACGCGAAGCGATCAAGGCACGTAAATCGGAAGAGACGTTCCAGGACTGGCTACACGGTTTGCGCGACAGGGCTTACGTGGAATATCGCAACGACGATAAAGACGACTAACACCGTCTTGTCATATCTCAGATGACACCTCTTCCTCGTATCGCCATCACCGCCGGGGAGCCCGCAGGCATAGGCCCCGACCTGTGCGCGATGCTGCAACAACAGCGATTCGCGGCGGACATCACCATCATCGCCGACAGTCAATTGCTTGCCTTCCGCGCAGCGCAGATCGGCTTACCGGCATCCAACATCAAAACCCGCCATGTCGCCCTCAAGTCGCCATGTGTCGCAGGGCAACTTAATGCGGCAAATAGCCCGTACGTGCTGGAAACCCTGGCCATCGCCACACAGGGCTGCATGACGGGCGAATACGATGCAATGGTCACCGCACCTGTACATAAGGGCATCATCAACGATGCGGGCATATCTTTTACCGGACATACCGAATTTCTGGCCGAACTCACCAGAACCGAGCAGGTGGTGATGATGCTGGTCGGCGGCGGCATGCGCGTTGCACTGGCATCCATACATCTCGCGTTAAGTGCAGTACCCGGTGCGATCACCCAGGACGGCCTGGAGTCCACCATAAAAATATTACACGCAGATCTGGTACACAAATTCGACATCCCGCAGCCACATATCTTCGTCGCCGGATTGAATCCGCATGCGGGTGAAGATGGTTACCTGGGCACAGAAGAAATAGATGTGATCAACCCGGTACTGCAAAGGCTCAGGCAACAAGGTATGCAACTGACCGGCGCCCTGCCTGCCGACACCATGTTCTCGAAAAGCAATCTGCAACAGGCCGATTGTTTTCTCGCCATGTACCACGACCAAGGGTTGCCCGTGCTCAAATACGCCAGCTTCGGCCAAGGGGTGAATGTAACGCTTGGCTTGCCTATCATCCGCACTTCGGTAGACCACGGCACGGCGCTGGATCTGGCGGGTAGCGGCAAAGCCAACCCCGGCAGCCTGATCGCGGCCATAGAACTGGCAATAGAGCTAGCTAATAAGCGCCTTACCTAAATCGATGAAACACACACCTAAAAAAAGCCTGGGGCAGAACTTTCTGTCCGACCCCGACTTTGTGCGCAGTTGTATTGCCGCCATTCAACCGAAAGCCGACGATGTTATAGCCGAGATCGGCCCAGGATTAGGCGCGTTAACCAAACCGCTGACAGACATACTGCAGCATTTGCATGCCGTGGAATTGGACCGCGACATCATCGCATGGATGCATACGCATTACCCAGCCGACAAGATCACTATCCATCATAGCGACGCGCTCAAATTCGATTTTTCTGCTTTAGGTACAAACCTGCGTGTCGTCGGCAATCTGCCTTATAACATCTCAACGCCCATCCTGTTCCATCTGCTGGAACAATCGCAAAACATCGTGGATATGCATTTCATGTTGCAAAAAGAAGTGGTGGAGCGCATGGTGGCGCAACCCTCGACTTCAGAGTACGGCAGACTTTCCGTGATGCTGCAGTACCGCTTGCATATGGAATACCTGTTCACCGTGCCTGCCGAGGCGTTCGACCCGGCACCCAAGGTCGAGTCGGCGTTCGTGCGGGCTGTCCCGCATGCAACGCTGCCTTACCCTGCACGCGACGAACAGCTATTCGCCAAGATCGTGGTCGCCGCCTTCGGCCAACGTCGCAAGACGCTGCGCAACACGCTGAAAGCATGGATGACCGACCCCGATTTCGTGACGCTACAGATCGATCCGCAACTCAGAGCGGAGAATCTGGGGGTAGCGGAATTTGTGGCTATCGCCAATCATCTAGCCTGATATAATTTAGGCCTTTTCATTTACAGAATCGATACACGGGAATTGATATGCGGTTAATCCTCTTGGGCGCTCCCGGCGCCGGCAAAGGCACACAAGCCAATTACATTAAAACCAAATACGGTATCCCGCAGATATCCACGGGCGATATGCTGCGCGCCGCAGTCAAGGCAGGCACCGCGTTGGGAGTGGCAGCAAAACAGGTAATGGATGCCGGCGGCCTGGTATCCGACGACATCATCATCGGTCTGGTGAAAGAGCGCATCAAAGATGACGACTGCAACAAGGGTTTTCTATTCGACGGTTTCCCGCGCACCATCCCCCAGGCGGAAGCGATGAAAGAAGCGGGCGTGGATATCGATTACGTGGTGGAAATAGATGTGGATGACAATGAGATCATCCAAAGACTCAGCGGCCGCCGCGTGCACCCGAACTCCGGCCGCACTTATCATATTATTTTCAACCCGCCCACCGATGAAGGCCGGGACGACATCAGCGGCGAAAAGCTGATCCAGCGCGACGACGACAAGGAAGAAACCGTCAAGAAACGCCTGGAGGTATACCACAGCCAGACTAAACCACTAGTGAATTACTATTCCAAGTGGGCGGAATCCGGTATTGCAGGCGCGCCAAAATACGTGAAGATCGCCGGGGTCGGTACGGTAGAACAGATCCGCGACCAAGTATTTGCGGCATTGAAATAAAGACTTAAGCTGCCTGCCAGTGGCGCAATATCAATTGCGCCGTCTGTTGGCCGTTGTACTCATTCACACCTAATTGATACACAGCCTCAATGGCGTCAGGCATGGCCTCGGTGCTGAAAAATTGCATGGCTTCATAGGCGCAGGCTTTATTCTCCGAATTTTCCAGTTCCAGTTTTAGGTGTTTCTCACCCACGATACGTTGCGCCCTGACTTTGAATCGACCTTGAAATACCGGAGCAGCGAATCCCTGCCCCCAGATACCCTGCTCCAGCATCTGCGCCAGCCTTAAACCAATGCTCTGCGCATCCAGTTCGCCATCGGTCTCGATCAGACGCTCCAGGTCTGCGGGAGTCAGCAGGTCATGCATCACTTGTTCAAACGCCTCTGTAAAACGTGCCACATTGCTTTCTGCCATGGTCAAACCTGCCGCCATCGCGTGACCGCCGAACTGCTTGATCAGGGTTGGCTCACGTTTGGAGATGATGTCCAGTGCATCGCGTAGATGAAGTCCGGGAATAGAACGTCCCGAGCCTTTCACCAACCCATCGCCGGCGGCAGCGAACGTGATGACCGGGCGATGGTATTTTTCCTTGATGCGCGACGCCAGGATACCGATGATGCCTTGGTGCCAAGCGGGGTCGTACAGGCAATAACTGTAGCGGTCTTCTGCCGGTATGTGTTCCAGCGCAGATAGCGCGGCTTGTTGCATATCGGCTTCTATCTCACGACGGCTGCGGTTCATTTCATCCAGTTTCGCGGCAATCCCCTGTGCCACTTGCGGGTCCGTCGCCAGCAGGCACTCTATGCCCAGCGCCATGTCCTGCATGCGCCCTGCCGCATTCAACCTCGGCCCCAGCATGAAACCCAGATCGTAGGTGGTGACTTTTTTAGGATCGCGCGATGCCACGCGCAGTAAGGCATTGATGCCGGGGCAGGCCTTGCCTGCGCGGATACGATTCAGGCCTTGTTCCACCAGGATGCGGTTATTTTCGTCCAGCTTCACCACATCAGCCAC
>DATBPY010000194.1:0-4613 GCA_036561085.1 Methylophilaceae bacterium
TGATCATTGAAAGAGGGGATCCGCAGCGTGCGATCGCAACGCGCGGCTGATTGACTTCATGCGACGGGCCTAAGCCCTCGCTTTACATAAGGCGTCTCACTGCTCGGCAGACCTGGCAACGACCTACTCTCCCACGTCTTAAGACGCAGTACCATTGGCGCTGGAGCGTTTCACGGCCGAGTTCGGGATGGGATCGGGTGCAGCCACTCCGCCATAGCCACCAGGTCAGCAGAGAAGTGAGACGACTTCTGTTGGTCTTTCCGTGTTCCTACGCCCATCGAGGCGACGCACGCAGCGCATCCGGACCCGAAGATCCGAAGCGCAAACGCCGCCCTGCCACAGCGGCCAGCGCGCTTTCGCGCGCTCCTGCCGCAAGGGCATTACGATGAGCATTGCTTAATGAGAGCGATCAAGTCGATCGAGCTATTAGTACCGGTAAGCTGCATGCATTGCTGCACTTGCACACCCGGCCTATCAACGTGGTGGTCTTCCACGACTCTCGAGGGAGAACTAGTTTTGAGGTGGGTTTCCCGCTTAGATGCCTTCAGCGGTTATCCCGTCCGTACATAGCTACCCTGCTGTGCCACTGGCGTGACAACAGGTCCACCAGAGGTACGTCCACCCCGGTCCTCTCGTACTAGGGGCAGCTCCTCTCAATTCTCCGACACCTACGGCAGATAGGGACCGAACTGTCTCGCGACGTTCTGAACCCAGCTCACGTACCTCTTTAAATGGCGAACAGCCATACCCTTGGGACCTGCTCCAGCCCCAGGATGAGATGAGCCGACATCGAGGTGCCAAACGATTCCGTCGATATGGACTCTTGGGAATCATCAGCCTGTTATCCCCGGCGTACCTTTTATCCGTTGAGCGATGGCCCTTCCACACAGAACCACCGGATCACTATGGCCGTCTTTCGACTCTGCTCGACTCGTCAGTCTCGCAGTCAGGCGGGCTTATGCCATTGCACTCGACGGTTGATTTCCGACCAACCTGAGCCCACCTTCGCACGCCTCCGTTACCATTTAGGAGGCGACCGCCCCAGTCAAACTGCCCACCATGCGCTGTCCCGGAGCCGGATGACGGCTCGCGGTTAGACAACCATGTTCATAAGGGTGGTATTTCACATTGCGGCTCCACAAGAGCTGGCGCCCCTGCTTCAAAGCCTACCACCTATCCTACACATGCAAACACGATTGCCAGTGCAAAGTTACAGTAAAGGTGCACGGGGTCTTTCCGTCTAACCGCAGGAACCCCGCATCTTCACGGGGAGTTCAATTTCACTGAGGATGTGCTGGAGACAGTGGGGAAGTCGTTACGCCATTCGTGCAGGTCGGAACTTACCCGACAAGGAATTTCGCTACCTTAGGACCGTTATAGTTACGGCCGCCGTTTACTGGGGCTTCGATTCAAGGCTTGCACCTCTCCTCTTAACCTTCCAGCACCGGGCAGGCGTCAGGCCATATACGTCGTCGTTGGACTTAGCATAGCCCTGTGTTTTTGCTAAACAGTCGCCACCCCCTGGTCTGTGCCCCACCCGCCTGGTTGCCCAAACGGATGGCCTGCTTATCCCGAAGTTACGCAGGTAATTTGCCGAGTTCCTTCAGCACACTTCGCTCAAGCGCCTTGGTATTCTCTACCAGTCCACCTGTGTCGGTTTCGGGTACGGTCTATGCGGGGGCTATTTCCTGGAACACCTTCGCTGCCCGGGCAATCCGATAAGCCCAAACAACTTACAGCATCCGTCACTCACCCGCTGGCCCACGAATATTAACGTGGTTCCCATCGACTACGGCTTTCGCCCTCGCCTTAGGGGCCGGCTAACCCTGCGCAGATTAGCTTTACGCAGGAACCCTTGGACTTTCGGCGGGAGTGTTTCTCACACTCCTGTCGTTACTCATGTCTGCATTCGCACTTCCGATACCTCCAGGCGCCCTCACGGGTCGCCCTTCGCAGGCTTACGGAACGCTCCGCTACCGCGCACCGCTTCCGAAGAAACGATGCACCCATAGCTTCGGTGCACGGCTTTAGCCCCGATACATTTTCGGCGCAGAAACCCTTAATTAGACCAGTGAGCTGTTACGCTTTCTTTAAAGGATGGCTGCTTCTAAGCCAACCTCCTGGTTGTTATGGGATTCCCACATCCTTCCACACTTAGCCGTGACTTTAGGACCTTAGCTGTTGGTCAGGGTTGTTTCCCTTTTCACGACGGACGTTAGCACCCGCCGTGTGTCTCCCGAGTAGTACTCCCAGGTATTCGGAGTTTGGTTAGGTTTGGTAACCCTGTGGGGGCCCCTAGCCCATCCAGTGCTCTACCCCCTGGGGTATTCACTCGAGGCTCTACCTAAATAGATTTCGCGGAGAACCAGCTATTTCCAGCCTTGATTGGCCTTTCACCCCTATCCACAACTCATCCGAGGCTTTTTCAACAGACACCGGTTCGGTCCTCCAGCAGGTGTTACCCTGCTTTCAACCTGGTCATGGATAGATCGACTGGTTTCGGGTCTAATCCGACGAACTGAACGCCCTGTTCAGACTCGCTTTCGCTTCGCCTACAGCTATCGCCTTAAGCTTGCTCGTCAGACTAAGTCGCAGACCCATTATACAAAAGGTACGCCGTCACCCTTGCGGGCTCCGACTGTTTGTAGGCATCCGGTTTCAGGTTCTATTTCACTCCCCTTGTCGGGGTGCTTTTCACCTTTCCCTCACGGTACTGGTGCGCTATCGGTCGGTAAGGAGTACTTAGGCTTGGAGGGTGGTCCCCCCATGTTCAGGCAGGATTTCACGTGTCCCGCCCTACTCGAGGCTTCAATTCGGCATTACCCGTACGGGGCTGTCACCCGCTATGGCCCAACTTTCCAGATGGTTCCGGTTGTCCTCTTTGAAGCACTGGCCTAGTCCGCTTTCGCTCGCCACTACTAGCGGAGTCTCGGTTGATGTCCTTTCCTCCAGGTACTTAGATGTTTCAGTTCCCTGGGTTTGCTTCTAAACCCCTATGTATTCAGGGCTAGATACCTTCTTGTGATAACTGGAAATACGAACCCGAGCCTTGCAGCCCGCGCTCGCAATTCCAGTCATCGAAGGTGGGTTTCCCCATTCGGAAATCTACGGATCAACGGTTGTTCGCACCTACCCGTAGCTTATCGCAGCGTACCACGTCCTTCTTCGCCTCTTACCGCCAAGGCATCCACCAGATGCCCTTTGGTCACTTGATCGCTCTCATTAGCAATGCTCACCGTGTTTGATCCGCTTAGGGCCGCTCGGAGAGAACGGCATTGGGCAGGCAAACATTCGGCAGTCGGTGCGCATTGCACAGAAAGACCAGAAGTCAATCAGGATAAACCCGACTCAAAGAGCTCGCTTGCGCGATATCTTCGAGGTCCTCCACTTCGATCGTTTGCACGACCAAAGCTCTTGGAGCGCGCCAGCGTTTACGCCGGCGTTCAGGCATATCCCCTCTTTACGATGTCAAGAAATCCGCCGCGCAGTCGCGCTGACGGAAAGGGTGCTCTCTTAGCATGGATGGACGTGATCTTGCTGTCTGGTGGAGCCAATCGGGATCGAACCGATGACCTCAAGCTTGCAAAGCTAGCGCTCTCCCAACTGAGCTATGGCCCCAAACCTGACGGCGCATATCATATCAGCGGAAAGCTATCCACCGCAGGCCCAACACAAGGGTGTGGTGGGCCTGGGAAGATTTGAACTTCCGACCTCACGCTTATCAAGCGCGCGCTCTAACCAACTGAGCTACAGGCCCGAAGTTCGAGCATCCATGCGAAGAAAGAGAAACGTAGGCGGCGGTGTCCCGCAGGTATTTCAAAGCGGATAGGCCGAGCCGAAGCTCGAGCATTCCGCATTGTCCAAGTGAGAGCGCGAACGCCGGAGTGAGATCCGAAACGTTGACGTGCTCATCCTTAGAAAGGAGGTGATCCAGCCGCAGGTTCCCCTACGGCTACCTTGTTACGACTTCACCCCAGTCGCTGACCTTACCGTGGCCGGCTGCCTCCATTGCTGGTTAGCGCACCGTCTTCGGGTAAAGCCAACTCCCATGGTGTGACGGGCGGTGTGTACAAGGCCCGGGAACGTATTCACCGCGGCGTGCTGATCCGCGATTACTAGCGATTCCGACTTCATGGGCTCGAGTTGCAGAGCCCAATCCGAACTGAGACGGCTTTTTGAGATTAGCTCCCCATTGCTGAGTTGCTGCCCATTGTCACCGCCATTGTAGCACGTGTGTAGCCCAGCCCGTAAGGGCCATGATGACTTGACGTCATCCCCACCTTCCTCCGGCTTATCACCGGCAGTCCCACTAGAGTGCCCAACTAAATGATGGCAACTAATGGCGAGGGTTGCGCTCGTTGCGGGACTTAACCCAACATCTCACGACACGAGCTGACGACAGCCATGCAGCACCTGTGTTCAGGCCCATTGCTGGGAGGAATCCATCTCTGGAAACCGACCTGACATGTCAAGAGCTGGTAAGGTTCTTCGCGTTGCGTCGAATTAAACCACATGCTCCACCGCTTGTGCGGGCCCCCGTCAATTCCTTTGAGTTTTAACCTTGCGGCCGTACTCCCCAGGCGGGATGCTTAATGCGTTAGCTGCGCCACCGA
>DATBPY010000195.1:0-3072 GCA_036561085.1 Methylophilaceae bacterium
AATTAAATAAAGTTAAGCGGCTTGCTTCTGATCACGCACAGCAGCCAGAACGCGTACCATCGAAGTCGGAACTTCGTTCAAAGTACGTACGAACTTGGCGACAGGTGCTTGCATGGTGCCCATCAGCTTGGCCAGCAATTCCTCGCGGCTCGGCATAGATGCCAGCGCCTTGATGCCTGCGGCATCCATGACGTAGTTAGGCATCGCACCGCCTTTGATCACGAACTGATCATTGGCTTTAGCAAAATCATTCAGCACTTTGGCGGCATTCACCGGGTCGGTAGAGATACCGAATACCAGCGGACCCACCATGCTCGCTGCCAAATCAGCAAATGGGGTACCGTCAACTGCACGGCGTACCAGTGTGTTCTTCAGAACACGCAGATACACTCCCGACTTTCTGGCTTGCGCACGCAACTTGGTCATATCGTCCACTTGCATCCCGCGGTACTCCGCCAGGATGATGGATTGCGCGCTGGCAACTTTTTCGCTTACTTCTGCGACAACTGCTTTTTTCGCTTCAAGATTAAGACTCAAGGTCTTCCTCCTTCCGTTGATTAACCTTTTGCAACTTTCGTTGCAAAAGTTCTCTACGGCGAACCTAGACTCAATTCTGTCTGGGACACGCCATCTGCGTGGGCTTCAGAATTCAGAAGACAGAGGCTGGAGAAAACCATCACTTCTCCTTCACCCATCTACTGCGTCCGTCATTAAATCCTTGCGGATGCCTACGGTCTTTGATAACCCTGTCGTCAATACCGCTAAACGACAGGCCCAAAGTCTTGCAAAGCTGCAGCCCTCGGCTGCAGCCTTTATTCATTAACCAGCCAAACTGGCTTGGTCGATACGAACGCCCACACCCATGGTGCTGGAGATCGTCAATTTCTTTAAATAGATGCCTTTAGTTGAAGCCGGTTTGGACTTATTCAAGGCCTCTACCAACGCCAAGAGATTGCCCTTCAATGCGTCCACTTCAAAAGATGCGCGACCGATGGTGCAATGCACGATACCGGCTTTGTCGGTACGGTATTGCACCTGACCAGCCTTGGCATTCTTCACCGCCTCAGCTACGTTAGGGGTTACCGTGCCCACCTTAGGGTTAGGCATCAAACCGCGCGGACCCAGGATCTGACCCAGACCGCCGACGATACGCATTGCGTCCGGCGTAGCGATCACTACGTCGAAATCCATCATGCCGCCTTTGATCTGTTCTGCCAGGTCTTCAAAACCGACGATATCTGCACCGGCAGCTTTAGCTGCTTCGGCATTCGCGCCTTGCGCGAACACAGCGATACGCGAGGTCTTACCGGTACCGTGCGGCAGCACTAATGCACCACGTACCAATTGGTCAGACTTACGTGCATCGATACCCAGATTCACCACCACATCAACAGATTCGTCGAATTTGGCAGTCGCGGTTTCTTTGACCAGACCCAATGCATCCGCTACTGCGTATGCTTTTTCGCGATCAACCTTGCCCGTCAGGGCTTGCATGCGTTTAGATAATTTAGCCATTTATACGCCCTCCACTTCAATGCCCATGCTGCGTGCGCTACCGGCGATGGTACGCACTGCTGCATCCATATCGGCTGCCGTCAGATCCGGCATCTTGGTCGTTGCGATCGCTTCTGCTTGTGCGCGGGTGATCTTGCCTACCTTGTCGGTATGCGGACGCGCAGAACCTTTGTCCAGCTTGGCGGCCTTTTTGATCAACACCGTTGCAGGCGGCGTCTTCATGATGAAGGTGAAACTCTTGTCGGCAAAAGCAGTAATCACCACTGGCACCGGCAGACCTGGCTCCATGCTTTGTGTAGCAGCATTGAAAGCCTTGCAGAATTCCATAATGTTCAAACCGCGCTGACCCAAAGCTGGGCCGACAGGCGGGCTAGGATTGGCTTTACCTGCAGGGATCTGCAGTTTGATATAGCCGATAATCTTCTTTGCCATCATTTACTCCTTAATGTGGGTGCATGCGCCATGTACTATGGCTCCCCGTTGAAACGCTGCCTTACTGCACAGCACCTTTACTACTAATTCCTAAGGCTTAGGCCTTTTCCACCTGACTAAAGTCCAACTCTACAGGCGTTGCACGGCCGAAAATAGTGACCGATACACGCATCTTGCTCTTTTCGTAATTCACATCTTCCACAGTACCGTTGAAGTCGGTGAACGGGCCTTCTTTGACACGAACCATTTCGCCGTTCTCGAACAGCACTTTCGGCTTAGGCTTCTCAACCCCATCCTGCATCTGCTGCATGATGTCCGCCACTTCCTTATCGGTGATCGGCGTAGGCTTCAATGCAGTACCGCCGACAAAGCCGGTGACACGGGCAGTGTTTTTCACCAAGTGCCAGGTGTCGTCGTTCATTTCCATCTGCACCAACACGTAGCCAGGGAAGAACTTGCGCTCAGAAATCGCTTTCTGGCCGCCTTTCATTTCAATGACTTCTTCTACCGGCACCAGAATATCGCCGAAGAAATCTTGCATTCCGGCGCGGTTTATACGCTCCAGCAAACCACGCTGCACCGATTTCTCAAAACCAGAATAAGCATGTACCACATACCAACGCTTAGCCATCACTCACCCCGTCCCATAATCATTCGCACTAGAGACAATAGTGAAATGTCCACTATCCACATAAAAATCGCCATCAGGATCACGATCACAACCACCACACCGGTCGTCTGTATCGTTTCTTTGCGGCTAGGCCATACCACTCTGCGCGCTTCGGCAATAGACTCTTTGCTGAAAACGAATACAGCTTGCCCGGTCCGACTGGTCCACATCACTGCGACGGCCGCAACTATGCCGCCCATCACCGACAACGCCCGCACTACCGCAGGGCTGCCGTCTCCCAGCATGTAAAAGCCAGCGATCCCAGCACCAACCAACGCAATAGCTAGCAACAACCTTAATTTATCTATCATTTACCTATCAGCGCTTTAGTTAAACTGGTGCTTTAGTTAAAGTGGCAGGCCAGGAGGGCCTCGAACCCCCAACCTTCGGTTTTGGAGACCGACACTCTGCCAATTGAGCTACTGGCCTAATAATTTTTCAAAACCGGCAAGGCT
>DATBPY010000196.1:0-3568 GCA_036561085.1 Methylophilaceae bacterium
TGAATGCTCCGCTCAACACCCCCGATCAAAACACCTTTTATGGCGGTGCCGAGCAAGGTTATACTGATTATCCGACACTCGAAAAAGCCTCATGAAAAAACCAGCCATTACTCAAGTAGATATACATCCACTTATCGCCGAACGCTGGAGCAGTCGCGCCTATGACGGCAGCAAGTCCGTTACCCAGGAGCAAATCATCGCGCTACTGGAAGCGGCACGCTGGGCGCCTTCCTGCTATGGGGATCAGCCTTGGCGTTTTGTACTATGGAATAAGGCTACCGACCCTGCGGGCTGGCAACAGGCTTTGGAATGTTTGGTGCCTGGCAATCAATCGTGGGTAAAGGATGCACCGTTGTTGATATTGGTCGCTGCGGATAGTTTGTTCAACCACAACGGCCAAGCCAACCGCTGGGCACAATATGACACCGGCGCGGCGGCGGAGAATCTATGCTTGCAAGCCGAAGCATTGGGTTTGAAAGCGCATCAGATGGGTGGATTTGATGTGGACAAGGCGCGTGCCGTGGCCGCAGTTCCGCCGCAATATCATTTGATGGCGATGCTTTCCGTGGGTTATGCAGCGGCGCTGGAGGATATCAGTGACGACCTGAAAGGCCGGGAGATTGCGCCTAGAGTTAGACGTGAATTGCACGAGCTATTTTTTGCCGGAAGCTGGGGTAAGCACCTGCTCTAATGTCTGATAGAATGCGCCTTTTCGGATTTTAGGAATTGATCAGCATGGCCGTTATAGAACTTACCAAAGCCAATTTCAAGGACACCATCGAGAAGAATAGCTTCGTCATTGTTGATTTTTGGGCGCCGTGGTGTGAGCCTTGTGTGAATTTCACCCCTACTTTTACTGCAGCCGCAGAAGCCAATCCTGATGTGGTATTCGGTATGGTCAATACCGAAATCGATGGCGAGATCGCCGAATATTTCAACGTAGACAAGATTCCCGGCATCATGGTGGTACGCGATCAGGCCAGTATTCTGGCGCAGGTTGGGGAACTTGGTGCGCCGGCACTCGCTGAGATCATCAACTGGGCGCGCCAGTATGATATGAAGACGATACATCAGTATTATGCGGATCAGGATAAACAGACTGATAAGCCAACTGACAAAAAAGCAGAAAAATCGGCAAAAAAATAGGTTTCAAAAAGCCTAGACAATAATTTGCTGCAAGAAGTTAATTCATCGTGGCATTTGCCGGAAGAAATTTTTCCGGGTCGATCGGCTGACCTAATTTACGTATCTCAAAATGCAACATGATGCTATCTGCGTCGCTATTGCCCATTTCCGCGATCTTCTGCCCTTTGACCACGTCCTGTCCTTCTTTCACTACGATCTGACTATTGTGGGCATAAGCCGAAAGATAGGTTGTGTTGTGCTTGATGATGACCATCTTACCGTAGCCGCGGAGCCCATTGCCGCTATAAACCACTTTGCCTGATGCGGCAGCCAGTACCGGCTGACCTATGCTTCCGGCAATATCCAGGCCCTTATTGCTATCGCTGAATTTAGCCAGGATTTTACCTACTGCAGGCCAGCCCCATTCCACGGCGCTATCATCCAATGGTTTTTCTGCCGGTTTCTCGACCGGTTTTGCTGCATCCGCTTTGGTTTCTGGTGATGCGGCTGCGGGCGTCGGTTCATCCAGAGGCTTTGCCTGCGGCGGCGCTTCAGTCTTGATGGCACTGACCACCGATCCTTCAGTGGCCGCGGGGGCAGCAACAGCTGGCGAAACTACAGGGCTACTTCCCGCGCTGGCAGGTGCTTTCAGTTTGAGTGCTTGCCCGACCCTGATGGTATAAGCCGGTGGAGTGATTCCATTCCAGTTTGCGATATCTTTGTAATCGAACCCATATTCAAGGCCGATGGCGTATAAAGTATCGCCTTTTTTAACGATATAACTATCCGGACGCCAGTCTGCCGGTTTCTCGGAAACCGCTTTTGGGGCGATCACAGGCTTCCTCGCCTGAGTTGCGGATTTTGCTACCGGCTTTGTACTTGATTGAGTGCGTTCGATCACAGGCGCTTTCAAGTTGCCGGTACAGCCGGCCAGTAGTGCAAGAATTAATACTGACCCTATTGAATATTTCATGCTGTGCCTCCCATCAAGGGCACGAATTTCACTGCTTCCAGTTCAGTTTTACGATAATCATCTGCGGTACGTTCAACCAGCGTTAACATTTGTTCTGTCGCGCCGACGGGAATCACCAGGCGCCCGCCTACGGCTAATTGGCGCAGCAGATCTTCAGGAATATGAGTGGCAGCGGCTGTGACGATGATGCCATCGAACGGAGCCATTTCCGGCAAACCGAAATGACCATCCGCTTTTTTCACTTTCACGTTGCGCAGCTTAAGTTCGCGAAAATGCCCTTTGGCGATTTCCAGCAAGGGAGCGATACGTTCCACTGAATATACTTCTTGGGCTACCCGCGACAGGATGGAAGTCTGATAACCGCATCCTGTACCGATCTCCAACACTTTACTCAGAGCATTCCCTGCTCGTAATAGTTCAGTCATACGTGCCACGATGTAGGGCTGCGAAATGGTCTGTTTATGACCTATGGGCAGCGAGGCATCTTCATAAGCTCGCGTAGCCAACGCTTCATCCAAGAAAATATGGCGCGGGATCTCCAGCATCGCTGCCAGCACCAGCTCGTCCTTGATGCCTTGCTCGCGCAGACGATTGATCATGCGGTCGCGCGTGCGCTGCGAAGTCATCCCTATGCCGGAGATTCTGGTGCTCATTTGTTCATCCAATGTTTGAGAGCATCCATTTGTGCATACTGCGTCAGGTCGATCTGTAACGGCGTAAGTGAGACCGTGGCATTTTCGACGGCGTGAAAATCCGTACCTGCGCCAGCGTCCTGGGCAGCCCCGGCAGCACCTACCCAGTACACTGTTTCGCCGCGCGGAGTAGTGGAACGTATCACCGGCTCTGCCTTGTGGCGGCGCCCTAGTCGCGTGACGGTCATGCCCTTGATCTGCTCTTGCGGCAGATCGGGCACATTGATATTCAGCAAAATAGGTTCGACATAAGGGTTTTGCTGGAATCTTTTAACAAGCTCGATCACTGCATTGGCTGCGGTCTCAAAATGCGTGGCATGGTGCTGAGACATGGAGACCGCCAGTGACGGAATGCCTAACAAAAACCCTTCGGTAGCTGCCGCGACAGTACCGGAATAAATAGTATCGTCGCCCATGTTTGCGCCATCGTTGATGCCCGAGATAATCATGTCGGGAAGTTCGGTCAACAGGCCGGTTACTGCCAGATGTACGCAATCTGTCGGCGTGCCGTTCACATAAAAAAAGCCGTTATCTGCACGACGCACGGTGAGCGGGCGATCCAGCGTCAATGAATTGCTTGCGCCGCTACGATTGCGCTCAGGCGCGACTACGGTGATCTCTGCCAGCGGCTTCAGAGCTTCGGCCAGCACCTGCAGGCCGGGGGCAAAATAGCCATCGTCGTTGGAAAGCAAAATGTGCATTGGAGTCTAATTCATCAGAAAACGGAGCGATTATACCTGTTGCGACATTTTGCTGGGCGCGGTATCCCGTGCATACA
>DATBPY010000197.1:0-4337 GCA_036561085.1 Methylophilaceae bacterium
TAACCGATAAATATACGTATCATTCATTACTTTCTTTTAGAAATATTCAAAACTCAAACTATCCTATTTTTGATGATCCTAGCAGGAACACCCGCCGCTACCATGTATTCTGGAATATCTACTCTTACGACCGCGCCGCTACCAACGATGCTTCCCTTGCCGATAGAAACACCATCCTGGATAACAGCATGAGTCCCTATCCATACATCATCTGCGATCGATACTCCTTCTGCAGTAGTTCCTTGTAATTTAATTGGCATATCAATCGAATCATAAACATGATTTGATGCAACCACGACAGCATGCGCTGCCAGCATGCTGTATTTGCCGATAGTAACTCCTCCTTCGCCATACACCACAACATAGGGACCAATGGCCGTGTGTTGATGTATGTTGATTTTTCCGTGATGTGCATCGAGTAGCGTCCCGTCTCCCACACCTACAAAATCGCCGATAGATATTCCTTGCCCTGTTGCAATGATAGTACAACGCCCTATTCTTACCCCTTTGCCCAGAGTCAAGTTCCACGGATAATAGATTCGAGCTCCGAATGCAACTCTGCACTGCCATCGAATGGATAATATGATTGCGATAATAAAGTCTGGTGCTGGGGTTCGCCTTATCAAATCTATGAGTGATTTTATTATTTTTCGCATACTCTTCAATTAACAAGAGTTGATAACTGACCAATCTCATAGCGCTGGTCCAAATAGTAGCTTGCTACTTCTGCACCTTTTATCTTCTGGCTACAGACCTTATTGATTACTGTCTCCATATTTGCATTGAATCGCCCATCGATCTGTACGCTTTCAAACCTGTATTTATTATCTAACTCGAAGATGTTATTGCTGATGATCTCATTCAGTCTAAGATAGACTGGAATCACGTCTGTTTTCAAATAATCTAACGCGACAGAAGATGATCGAAAGAAGCATATTTTGGGTAATGTCTCATTCCCCGGCATATATAGGTTCAGGTGTAGTCTCCTGGCATAATCTGCCAAATGCGCATATGTGGAGGTATTGGGATTAAGCCTGATGACCAATTTACTATCTTGCTGAAGATTCAGCTCGGCAACATGGCTCATAATGTGTTCAGATTCATTGATGTCCCCCGTCAGCGCGAATAATAATACATCTGCGTGTTTTATGGGGGCACTCTCGACCGCCTTATTCCCCCGTAAGAAAAATCCTTTATTTACAGCAACTTCAGGGAATTTCTTACATAGAAGATTGAACGCCATTTCGCCAGGGGCAATGATGCGCGAGGGCAATTCTTCCTGTGCAAAGAACCCCGGTTGGGTCAGGCTTAAATGCTTGGGAGTCAGGGCACAATGTACATAACCCGTCGTATGCAAATGCCTGCTATTCGACGATCTGATAAGTCTCTTTTCCCAGTTGCGCCCTTCCATTGGGAACAAAATCTTTTTAACCTGAGTATTTGTTAAATGCTTAGTCAATGATGCAGAGATGATCTCATTGCCGAAGACCGTTCCTGTATTGATCTCTTTCATTCCCAGTATCACAAACAGAACCCTTTGCTTCCCTCCATGCAGCTTACTGCAGGCAAATAGCAGATATATCCAATAGACTAGTGGGGAGAATATTGCCATTACAACAAGTCTGAATAGTTCTAGGGCACCCAGACTGGTTTCAACGAATTGATAGCCTTTATCTCTCAATACCGCCCCCCCTACGATCTTTAAATAGTTGTATTGCCCATCGATCTGCTTTAACAAAATTCCGAAATACGCATCCTTATCGGCACTCTGATCGCCCAGCGAAACCACAGTCGTGGCATGCAAGCTCGTTTTCCGGCTGTTTAATTTGCGTAATAGCGTCCTTGCGACCAAGCCCAAGCATCGGATCGGCACGATCAGATAAAAGATGAATTTCGCACTCTCCGCGGCCAAGAGCGGCAGGCAGGAAATAAATGCCGTTCTTGCCGATTTGTCCAGCAAGATCGCCATATCGGTATCGTTGATGGGTACGGCACCTACATTGCCTGAAGTGAAGCTGAATAACCTGCGCGTGTCTGCCGTGGAAAACTCCAGCATCAGCGCCTTATAAGCTAAGACAAGAGCAGCTCTGTTTGCAGTATCGCTCATCTGGTCACTTTACCTTCATTCACCATCAGTACCTGGTCTGCGTAAGCCAGTAATTCAGGCCGGTGGGTGATCAATACCACGGTTCTATCACCCCGGAATTCCAATAAATTGTGTATCACTTTCTTTTCCGTCTCTGCATCCAATGCGCTGGTCGGCTCATCCAGCAGCAATATATCAGCGGGAGATAGCAGCGCCCGTGCGATCGCGATACGCTGGCGTTGCCCTCCGGAAAGGGATTGCCCGCGATCGGCCAGTACAGTATTCCAGCCATCGGCGAGCAGATCGATGAACTCATCTACGCAAGCGGCTTTGGCTGCTTTGGCGATCGTTTCATCACTTGCCGTCGGATTCGCAAGGCGCAGATTCTCCAGCACCGTGTCGTGGAACAAGAAAGGGTCTTGCCCTATATATGCGAATTTACCGCGCCAGGCATGAAGGTCGAACGATTTGATATCGGTACCGGCGACTGTTATCGCGCCCTGCTTCGGCTCTACGAAACGCAGCAACAGATCAAAGATGGTCGACTTCCCCTGCCCTGATGCGCCGGCGATCATCGTGATAGAACGCGGTAGTATCTCGAAACTGGCATCGGTTAAAACATCTCTATCCTGATATGCAAAAGTCAAATGATCGAATCGGATATCAACGTCCGCCAATGCAGGCGGGAGGGCCTTCTGTCCTTCATCCGATTCCTGGGGAACCGCCTGCCTGAGCTCCAGTAGTTTCTGTAAATGCGGTAAAGATTGCATCATCTGCATCCTGCCGTTGCCCAGGATGGAAAGAGTCGGCAATACGCGCACGATGGCTAGAAAATATACCGCCATCTTGGGCAAGAAAGCCAGAATATCTCCGCCGGTATGGATCCCATACATCACGACCAGCATAAAAGCCGCCAGAACCAGAAACTCCAACGCTCTGGAAGGTACCGTGTTCCAATACCCTGCCCGACCCATGGCGGCCTCAGCTGATCTTGCCTCGGAAACAAAATCCTTTAACCACCCCTGAGTCACGGACAAAGTCCTTAAATAGCGGATACCGGCCAGGCCCTCTGTAACGAATTGCGCCTGGTGCCTTACGGCTGCTGCCTGTTCTTGTCCGGACTGGTAAGATACTTTCGTGCTGACACGGCGTATCAGCCCGCCATAGGCCAGACCGACCACGACTGCGATCAACACTAGCACCGGTGACACGAAGAACAGGGTGAGCCCCAGGAAAACGAACATGATAATAGTGGATACATACCGCGCGAAATGCAGGTAGAACACCGCCGCGAACGCAGGCCCGTCGATGATGTGCGAAAGATGGGTTCCCGCCTTGCTGGCATTGAGGAAATCCAGCTTCGCGCCCAGATGCAAAGCAAACATCTCTTGTTGCATACGCGCTCTTGCCGCAACCCATAGATGGCTCATCTCCCATTCCAGGAACAATGCCAATATAAACCGGATGGTGGATATCGCCAGGATGATGATCGCCTGCCACTGCACACTCAACGCATCGTAGCTGGCGAACAAGGCGAACTTCGCCAACATCGCACTGCTTTTATGGCTAGTCAACTTGCCCACAAACGATAGCAGCGCGATCAAGGTCGCCGATTCCAGCATGGCGACGATGAAGCCGAGTATGCCCAGGAAAACCAGTTTCCCTTGGAATCCCTTGGCTGCGTCCCATCCTATGCGTAATACATTCATCAGCTTCAGTCCTGCGCGATACGCTTGAATGTCATCAATGAAAGATGCTGTTGATCCGCGGACTCTGGAGCAGGCGGCCGTTTAAGATGTATCAGTTCAAATCCCTGCCGGGCGAACTCATATTGCCAATAGCGCGGATATGCATGCCCCGATTCTGAAATGACGATGACTACATAGGTTTTGGCAATCTTGCACACATGCTTGATCAAGGCAAAAGACGGGGGCACGAGCTCAAACGTAGCACCGCGGGTATAGACCAGGTCGAATCTGTCATCGCAATGCGGCAAAAACTCCTGGAACGAGCCTGCTACAGTCTTTATCTCTTTGTGCATCTGCGGGTAACGCACAGACATATCCTTGATCGCAGTGGCGCTAAAGTCTACCCCGGTAAGTTGATGCCAACCTGCCTGATATAGGTGGTTCAGATGCCGTCCAACATTGCATCCCAGATCGATCAGCGTGCTGTTCTTGTCCGGCGCAAGCGCCATCACTTCCTGCATCAACACCACGCTGGCGGGATCCAGTTCGTCGAAATTGTCGGT
>DATBPY010000198.1:0-9753 GCA_036561085.1 Methylophilaceae bacterium
ACCCGAGGTAGAGAAAACCAGAGAAGTCAACGGAGTCGGGTTGGTACCGCCACCGGACAAGTCGGTGAACTGTTGTGATGCGCCAGCAGGATTGGCCACCGTGGCATATACATTCCACTGTCCGGCAGCTACTGCAGCACCGGCGGCTTGCGCAACACCACCATTGGTCGCACCGAAATCAGCAGCAGGCAAGCCAGCCACGACTGCTTGGGCTGCAGCAACTTGCGCTGCGGTCAAACCTGGCACGGCGGCAATTGCAACAGATGCAGCAGCGGCATTAGCGGCTGAGATCGCTGCATTGGCCGTCTGTGCTGCTTGTATATTCGTACCGCCTGCACCTGCGATCGCATCAGCGACTGCCTTACCCGTGGTCGCCTGAGCCACGGTATCGCCTGCGTTCACATCAGCTTGATAGAACGCATTGCCGGCAGAAGCCTTGGCAAAGTACATGGTGTAAGTGTGAGCATTACCCAGACTGTCGTAAACCGAAATAGCTGTTGAGTTGTTGTAAGACTGCGCATTGCCGAAAGAGAATACCGGCACGGTAGGTGCAGCCAATCCGGAATTCAGATTGAGTTGCGCGATCACGCCGGTACCGGCTGCGCTACCGCCAGTCACTTGCGGAGCAATGCTGCCGCTGGTTGGCAACTGGATGTTTGACAGCACGTTGGCGATCACGCCGTTAGTAGCTTGATAGCCTTGCAATTTAAGGCCGGTGGCATTCACGATGAAGCCGTTCTTATCCAACTGGAACTGACCGTTACGGGTGTAGCTGATAGCACCGTTATTACTCATGCGGAAAAAGCCGCCGCCATTAATCGCCACGTCCAGCGGATTGGTGTCAGTGGTGATACCGCCTTGCGTGAACTGTTGCGAAACAGTACTTACCTGGGAACCTAAACCCACCTGAGGCGCGCCTGCACCGTTCAGAGAGTTTGCATAGATGTCTGCAAATTCAGCACGCGAATCCTTGAAACCGACGGTGCTGGCATTGGCTACGTTGTTGCCGATAACGCTAAGACTGGTGTCTGCAGAAGTTAAGCCGCTTAATCCTTGTTGAAAGCCCATTACTATCTCCTTAAATTTTTCAGAATAATCACAAAACTTCTAACACAGAGGACACAGGCACGTTACCCAGCCCAGATATATTCAGGGTCGGCGTCGCGCCATTCAGCAACACGCTATTCACGTTACCTGCAGTGAGTGAGGTCCCGGCGACCGTATTGCCGCCTGCACTTGCACTGACCACAAACTTGTATGTACCTGCGGCTGCAACGCCACCGGCATCCGTCGTACCGTCCCAGGCAAACAGACCAACGCCTGCATCCTGGCTGCCCATGGTGATCGTTTTCACGGCTGTGCCGGTAGTGGCATCTTCTACAGTGACAGTCACGTTGTCTGCTGCTGTAGGCAAACTGAAGCCGCCAACACCACTGAATCCACTCTTTGCGTTAGTGTCTGCTGCCAGACCGATAATCGAACCTGGAGCAACAGCGGTATGTCCGATCAAACCTGCGGTCTGATAAGCCTGCGATGCGCTCATGTTGGTCAGCGTGTCATTTAATTGCTGAATACCCGTCACAGTACTGAGCTGCGCCATTTGCGAAGTGATCGCTGCGTTATCCATAGGGTTCAATGGATCCTGGTTTTGCAACTGGGTTACCAGAAGCGTCAGGAAACGATTGGTTTGATCTGCAACCGATGGCAAGCCACCGCTGCCGCTGGATGCTCCTGCTGCACCGGAGTTATTGGAGACTGGTGTTGTCATGATTGCTTTTTACCTTTCCTGATACTTGGTTATAAAGTGTTCGTTGATAAAATTACTATTAAGACTGTATTCTTAACTTAAGACGCCAGACTTAGGACCCCAGCGCAATCGTGCGTTGGATCAGTGCTTTGGTTGTATTCATCACTTCCACATTGGCTTGATACGAACGCGATGCAGAAATCATATTGGTCATTTCTTCCACCACATTCACATTCGGCATAGTGACGTAGCCTTTTGGATCGGCATAAGGACTGGCCGGGTCGTATACCAATTTCATGGGTGCCGGATCATCGATCACTTTTTGCACCACTACGCCCGATACACCTTTGGGTGTTTCCGCGGAAATAGGCTTGGCTTCGAACACGACCTGCTTGGCCACATAAGCCTTGCCGTTAGAACTGGTTACGCTGTCTGCGTTGGCCATATTACTGGCCACCACGTTTAGGCGCATGGACTGCGCCGTCATTGCGGAACCTGCGATTTCAAATATGCTGGATAAAGACATTAATTGCTCCTCAGGGCGTAACCGTCGCCTTGGATAGTGCCGTTGATGAATGTCAAGGTAGACATATAGTTGAGAGAGTTCTCAGCGAATTGCCCTTGCTCAATGTTGTTATCTACAGTGTTGCCGTCGATACTAGGCTGAACCACGGTGCGGTAGAGCGGCTTGACACCATTGATACCGCTGGTATCTGCACCGCTCAGGTGACGCTCGTTAGTCTTGTTCAGTTCCAGGCCGCTGGTGATGCCTGCCAGGGCTTTTTTCATGGAATCGGCAAAATCGATATCCACCGCGTTATAGTGCGGCGTATCGGCGTTAGCGATATTGGAAGAAATAAGCTGTTGCCTGTAGGTACGCAGGGCAAGCGCTTTTTCCTGAAATGCAAAGGCTTTATCAATGCTGTTCATGCTGCCGAATCCCAATAAAAATAGATGACAGGGCGTATTAAGCATTATCTATGCCAGTCATTACGAATGGCTTAAATAAAGGGATTAAGAGGTGTTGCGTGGAAAAACGAAGGCACAAAATGGCAAGAGCTTGCCGCTTGTGGCAAAGAAGTCAGGCTACAAACGGATTATCGGCGCAGCGCCTAACTTCTTAAGGGCAGCATACTATTCAAGTCGTCCGGTCGCGCCGAATACGCGATTACGTCCGGCATTTTTGGCGCGATACATGGCTTCATCCGCACGCTTGACGATCGCGTCCTGCAACTCCATGGGCTGGCGCTGGGCTACACCGGCGCTAAAAGTGATCAAAGCCTTCTGATTGTCATGCATGAAAATCTTCTTGGTAAGATCGCGCTGTACCCGCGTCATCACCTCTATGCCTTCGTCCATGCTGGTTTCCGGCAGGATGATGACGAACTCTTCGCCGCCGTAACGCGCCAGCACATCGGAGGGACGCAACGCTTCGCGCGTCACCTGCGCCAGATGCTTTAGCGCGGCGTCGCCGCCATCGTGCCCCATGGTGTCGTTGAGCTTTTTGAAATGATCGACATCGAGTATCGCCACGCTGATGGGCTTTGCCGCACGCTCGGCGCGGTTGAATTCGCGCTCGAAGGCTTCATCCATGCCGCGCCGGTTCAAGGTGCCGGTCAAATAATCTTCATGGGCAAGATCGCTGAGCTGACCGATTTCCAGCGTCAATTCCCTGACCTTGGTATGCGCTTCATCGGCTTTGGCCTGCATGTCTTTCATATCGTCATGCGCGCGTAGCGAATCCATTTGCATGGAATGCGTATCGCGCATCAAACCATCCAGCACTGCGCTCAACTCCACTACATCCTGCGTGTTGCTGATTTGTTGCTGATAACCGTCTATTTTTTCATGATAGCGGCTGGTGTATTCCGTCATTTGGGTAAGGCGAGCGACAAAATCTTCCGCCATTTTCTTCATGGCTTCCCTCGCTTCGATCACACTGTGTTTGAGCTTGCCCTGCTTGAACAACAGCTCCTTCAAAGCGCTCTCCGCCTCATATAAGGTGCCGATCTCCAGAGGCTGGCTCATGATGTCGGTAATGATCTGGGTCTGGCCCTGCATCCACTCATCGTCTATGACCAACTCAGAGACATTGTGCATGAGTAGGCGCATCAGTTGCACCAAAGCTTCATGCAAGCGTACTTGAGCATCGCGATTGATCTCCATGCGCATCCAGAAAGATTTCAGCGAGGTTCCCAGATTATAAAGTTGCTTATCGGTGCGTGCCGATTTGGCTTGATCCAGTACTTCCTGGGCATGCCGTGCCAGCTCCGGCAAGTGGCTTAGACTGGCAAGTACACCGAATTCCAGCGTTTGTACCAACATCTCTCGCCACCAGATCGCAGTCGCAGCCGGCGAGCCTGGAGCTTCTTCGTCAGGAGGTGGCGAAGATGCCTTTAATTCTTCCAACAATTCAGGAGGCAGGCTTTCGCCTTCACCTCGCCATAAAGCTGTAAGCCCTTGTAACTTGGCAGCGAGAGCCGTGGCATCGCCGCCGAAATTAGTTAGCACGCGATCTATCGCGTCTTTTTTCTTGCTGCGAGTATAGCCGGGCCGGTTAGCTTCCAGTTCCGTCAGTACCTCGCGCAATACTTCACCCCAGCTACCGCTGACACTGCCGGCAGGCATCAATTGGCGAACCAGTTGCTCCAGCGCGGCCATGTCGCCCTTGGCAGCGGCAGCTTCCATCTGCGTTGCCAGTCCCAACCACTTGGAGTTCGCAATGCCTGCATCACGCAATGCACGGGTGAGCATCTGCAATGGAGATTCGGTTTTGACACCGATGATCTCGTCGTAAGCGCGCCGAAAATTGTCCGGCGTAGGGGGTAATTGCCGCTTACCCAGCTCACCCAGTGCCAAACGGGCAATATCGGTTGGAGTTTGTTGTTGTGCCATCATCTATACTCTACGGAAAGTAAGCCTAATTGCTGAGGTATACGTTATATTTACAGCACTTGATAATTACGACTATTGATTACGGCAATATTATTCACTGCTTTATGTTCACACACCTGTATCCTACATGCTAATGCGTAATCTTCTCTTAGTTTTAATTTTTCTACCTCTGTTGGCAACAGCAGACGGAATTGAATGGCAATCGCTGGACGCTGTCCAATCCGCGGCAGAGGTTTTTGTACGGAACAGAACCGCCAATATTGATGGCGATGTGAGCGTGAGTTCTGTTGCTCCAGACAAGCGTGTAAAAGTACCTGCTTGCGACCGCCTGGAGACCTCTCTACCTAGCGGAAATCGCTTATGGGGCCGGACTAGCGTTAAAGTCAGTTGCTCCAGCCCAAGATGGGCATTATATGTACCTGTCACGGTCAGAGTCACAGGCAAGGCTCTGGTCGCCACTCGCTCCATAGGCAGCGGCCAAGTGATCGCCGGCCAGGATGTGGAAGTCCAAGTGCTGGATCTGACACCTTACCCCATAGGCGTCTTTACCCGGCCAGAACAGGCCATAGGCAAAACCACCGCCACGAACATCGCGGCCGGCAATCCATTTCGTGCCGAAGTATTAAGAGCGCAACTGGCGGTAAAACAGGGGCAGCAAGTCGTTGTAGTCGCTAAAGGCGGCAACTTCAAAGTCTCCTCCGAAGGAGTCGCCATGAACAATGCCGCAGTAGGTCAGATAGTGGGGGTTAAAACCACCTCCGGGCAAATGGTAAAGGGCATTGCAACGGATACGGGGATGGTGGAAATCAATTTCTAGTTATTCTTTAGGCCTGAGCCGGGCATTAAAGCCGACTCAGGGTTTTCAGTTGATGCCTAATGACCGACCGGCAACCAATTCAACGTACCGGCCTTCATATCCGGCACCAGAATGAATTTACCATCGCTCGATATATTAATGTCTGCTGCTGATTGATACCCGTCTTTGACTAATTTCACGATGCCGCCAGGCTTCACCGTGAACACACGCCCATTCTTCCAGTCGCTGACCCAGATAACATGCTTGTGATCGCGTGTCACGCCGTCGCCACCGCCAAAGCCTTCGGCAACCGTTTCCATCTTGCCAGTCGCCAGCTTGATGCGATACAGGATCCCTGACACGAAATCCACCATCAGAATATGCTCCTTGCCGTCGGCCAATAGGCCATTGGGTGCCAACACACGGGGATCGTCGCCATTCACCACAGTAGTGACCTTGCCACCAGCATTCACTTTATAAACCGCCCCGCCTTTACCTTGCAAGTCGCCACTATCAGATACATAGAGTACGCCATCATCGCCGAATACGAGGTCGTTCAGGAATTGCGGCTTGACCGGAAAAGCATCCGCTGCGGCAAATACACTCCATTTACCATCTTTTGCGATCTTCAGTATCCGCGTCTTGTCTGCCACATACAGCGTACCTTTGGCATAGGCGAGCCCTTTGGGGTCATCCATACCGGTAGCGAACGGCTTGACCTTGTCGCCCTCAATAATGGCGATACCGCCGTCTCCATCCTTACCGAACTCACCGATCTCCGAAACATACATACGTCCGTCGACCACAAGTACGGATTCCGGCATGTGCAGGCCAGTCACCACCTTGTCCGCAGCATTTGCATTTGACAGGCTTGCTATAGCCATCATGGCTATGATGGAAAGTTTTGTTGAAATGTTGCGCATCGAATTAATACTCCTTAACGTTAAAATTGTATTACCAGAACCAGTCGCTACTCTTGGGAGTAGACAGCACTGCCACCATGCTGCAAGGACTGCGGGTAAATCCTGCAGCCTTTGCAGACTGAATATTATTTTGCAAGCCGGTATCGGCTTGCACCTTAAGCATGATCTGCCGCATAGCATCATCGAACGCCAGACTTACCTCGTCCACCATGAATAGCGAGTCGATACGTCCATCATGCTGCCCTTCGGCTTTATAGGTGGCTAGAGTGCGTCCATCTCCAAGATGGAGTTCCACTTTCAGCTTGGCGTAATAAGTGCCTACCGCCGGATTGTAAACCAAGCGCGGCTTGACCCAGGCAATCACATCCGCGCGTTTTCCGGCCTCGCAGGTACTGACCTCTGAAAATTTCGTTGCCAGAGCCTTGGAAGCCGCCCCTTCGGCGATTTCGGCTTGATAGACCCAGCGTGTATAGAGCGGGGCTACGCCTACCAACACCGGATGATTGTATTTCTCAGGGCTCATATAAACGATGAGGCTGGACTCCCCTTCTGCCCGCGCTGAACCGATCCACATCAGGCTTAGCATCAACATCAAGACAAAATACTTCATTTGGCTTCTCCTTTATATTCGATACGGTAAACCAGTCCGGCCCTATCATCCGAAACGTACACTGCGCCATCCTTCGGGCTGATCGCCAGACCTACAGGCCGCCCCCAGGCGCCTTCAGGGCTTAGCCAGCCGGTCGCAAAATCGCTCACCGTTACCGGCTTGTTTTGCGCAAAATGTACTCTGACTATTTTATACCCGCTCGGCCGTTCCCGGTTCCATGAGCCATGCAAGGCGACCAGCATGTCACTTCGATACTCGGACGGGAAATTAGTTTTATTCAGGAATGCCAAACCTATCGGCGTGCTATGGGCGGGAAACGTCAATACCGGAGGCTGCATGGCTGCGCAAAATTCTTTATCCGCGGGGAAATTCGGATCATTTACATGGTCGCCCCAGCAATGCGGCCATCCGTAATTGGCACCAGCTTTGATCACGTTCAAGTGTTCGGGCGGCAGATCGTCGTCGACCGCTGTCCCTTTTTTGTCTGAACGCATATCGGCGCCTTCATTAGTTGCATACATCTCACCCGTCACCGGATGCCACACGTAATCTTGCGAGTTACGCAATCCCGATGCCCAGATGGGATCCGGCGCATGGCGACCATAGGTGGTTAATGCGCCGGCAGGCTTACCTTCTATGGTATAGCGCAATATGCTGGCGCGTAACGGATCTGTCTCGTCACATACATTACAACTTGAACCCACACTTACATATAAGAAGCCGTCAGGACCAAGCTTGACCGTCTTGAGCGTATGACCGCCGCTCGGCAAATTGCTGATGATCTGTTTTACCCCATCCGGCTGTAATATCACCACACCATCCTGATTCGCCACGTACAACTTGTTATCGATGAATGCCAGACCTTGTGGTGCATTCAAATGATCGGCTACCGTTACCACTTCATCCGCAACGCCATCGTGGTTCCGATCCGGGAGCATGACGACTTTGTTATCCCGTCCCAGCGACAGATAGAGATCGCCTGCAGGCGAGAATGCCATGAATCTGGGGCCACGGAAAAAATCGCTACCGCCAGGGTGAAGCCTGGCGAATACGCGCATACTGAAACCGGCGGGAAGTTGTAATACTGCGGAAGGATTATCCGGCACGGATACGACTTGCGCCATGCCGGCATATGTTAATAGCGGAAAAACGAATGCTGCCGCTACAGAGCACACATGGAGGAAAAAGCGGTGTGCTCTGCGATTCAATTGCTTCAATCCCGGTAATTCAATCGAAGATTGGTGTTTTCAGATGGGATCAGAAACACTTCTCGTCTTGACAGCCATCATCCTTGGCACCGTATTTCACCAGCAGATCGGCTGTTGCAGTGCGGCCTTCCTTACGAGTGACGCGCAATACGGAAATACCGCCGCGCATCTGGATATTAGGGTTGCCGCCATTCTTCAGCAGATATTCCAGCAGTTCATTGTTACCATCGTAAGCGGCAGTAGCAACCGGGGTCAGTTTGGTGATGGGGTGCTGATAGTTGATGTTGGCACCATGCTCAACCAGAAACTTCACCATCGGCAGTTGGCCTTGCGAAGTAGCGGATAGGATCGGAGCCCAGCCGAAGAATACATCGTTGACCTTCATCACGCCGGAATCCAGATATTTTTTAACGACGGGGATATTGCCATCGACTACGGCGCCGCAGAATTCGACCTGTTCATCGTCGGTATAAGCAAATACATGGGTTGAAAGCAGCAGTAGTGCTGCCAGAAAAATCGCCTTTATTGTTCTCACGTTTCTTTTCTCCAATTAAATAAATTTAAGCTACAAACTTACGTGCATTTCTAAACATACGTAACCACGGCCCTTCTTCGTTCCATCCATCCGGCTTCCATGAATGCTGCACTGCGCGGAATACCCGCTCAGGATGCGGCATCATAATGCTAAAGCGCCCGTCAGCTGTGGTCAAACCGGCAATTCCCTTGGGCGAACCGTTAGGATTGAACGGATATGTTTCCGTCTCTTTACCGTAGTGATCAACAAAACGCACACTCACCAGCTTGTGTTGCAACACATCTTCGACATGTCTTTGCTCAGAAAATTCCGCAAAACCTTCACCATGCGCTACCGCAATAGGCATGCGGCTACCCGCCATACCGCCGAAAAACAGTGAGGGCGATTCTAACACTTCGACCAAAACAAAACGTGCTTCGAACTGCTCGGATTTATTGCGCACAAAATGCGGCCATAATTCCGCACCCGGAATGATCTGGTGCAGGTTGCTCATCATCTGGCAACCATTGCACACGCCCAAGGCAAATACATCCGGGCGCTGGAAGAATGCGCTGAATTCATCGCGTGCACGGGCATTGAATAGAATGGACTTAGCCCACCCTTCCCCTGCGCCCAGCACATCGCCGTAGGAAAAACCGCCGCAAGCCACGAATCCTTTGAAATCGCGCAACGAAACGCGCCCCGCAATGATGTCGCTCATATGTACATCGCACGACTCAAAACCGGCACGATCGAATGCAGCCGCCATTTCCACTTGACCGTTCACGCCTTGCTCGCGTAACACCGCTATCCGCGGCCTGGCCAGATTGAAGTACGGTGCCGCGATGTCGTCATGAGCATCATAGGTCAGTTTCACATGCAAGCCCGGGTCGGCAGTATCCAGAATATTGTCGTATTCCTGCTGTGCGCATTGCGGATTATCGCGCATGCTTTGCATGCGGTAAGTGGTTTCCGACCATATACGATGCAGATTGATGCGAGACTCACTCAACACCATCTCACCACCGCATTTGATCTTGATGCTTTCTCCAGGTTGCGG
>DATBPY010000199.1:0-2041 GCA_036561085.1 Methylophilaceae bacterium
CAGCACATGGCAACATTGCTTCCCCAACAAGAATTGATCCGCGGGGTGTTGGTCATTCTTTCCATATTATTGATCAGCAGTCTCGTCGAACTACCGTTCGACTATTACCGCAGCTTTGTCATCGATGCCAAATTCGGTTTCAACAAAATGACACCGGCGATCTTCTTCAAAGATGTGATCAAACACGCATTGGTCGGCCTGGCCATGGGCCTGCCGTTGTTATTCGCTGCCTTGTGGCTGATGCGTAGCGCCGGATCCTATTGGTGGCTATGGCTATGGTGCGTATGGTCGGTGTTCAATCTGTTAATGCTGGCCGTCTACCCTACTTTCATCGCCCCTTTGTTCAATAAATTCTCACCGATGACGGACGATGCACTTAAAACGCGTATCGAAGCGCTATTGCAAAAATGCGGCTTCAAATCGCAAGGCCTGTTCGTGATGGACGGGTCGCTACGGAGCAGTCACGGCAATGCCTATTTCACCGGCTTCGGTGCCAACAAACGCGTGGTGTTCTTCGATACCTTGCTGGAACGCCTGGGTGCTGACGAGATCGAGGCAGTACTGGCGCATGAACTGGGGCATTTCAAGCGTCACCATGTGATCAAACGTATCCTTATGATGTTCGCGGTCAGCTTTGTCGGCCTAGCCTTGCTAGGTTGGTTGAAACAGGCGGACTGGTTCTATAGCGGCTTGGGTGTTGCTACTCCCAGCGATCACGCCGCGTTGATCCTGTTCCTGCTGGTCGCACCATTGCTCACATTCGTGTTACGCCCTATATTCGCGGCCTATTCGCGGAGCAATGAGTTTGAAGCCGACGAGTATGCAGCCGAGCATAGCAATGCCAAGCACCTGATAGACGCGTTGGTGAAACTGTATCGCGATAACGCTTCGACGCTCACGCCTGACCCTTTGCATTCCGCCTTCTACGACTCGCATCCGCCTGCTAGCCAGCGCGTGGCAAGGTTGCAGACATTATGAGGGAGATGCAATGAGGTATGGCTTGTTGACCCTGCTTCTAGCAGCCTCGTTGGCACAAGCTGACCCTTTTGCTAGTGGAGATATCAACGCCGGGAAGAAACTGGTGGATACCAACTGTATTAGCTGCCACGCCTCCAGCTTCGGCGGCGACGGCTCCGGCATATACACCCGCGAAGACCACATCGTTAAAACCCCCAAGGGGCTGGTGCAGCAAATACGTAACTGCAACACCAACCTCGGCCTGCAATGGTTTGATACTGATGAAATCAACGTCGCAGCATATCTCAACAAAACCTACTACCACCTGCAGTAATTGGCTCAGGAATTCACCCAAGGCTTAGTCATTGCTGCCCACGGCAAACGCTATGACGTAGAGCTCCCCGATAGCAAGATCATCAGTTGCGTCACTCGCGGCAAAAAGAGCGAACTCGCGTGCGGCGATCAGGTAAGGATCAAGCATACCGGCCCGAACGAAGCTGTGATCGAGGACTTTCTGCCGCGCACCAGCCTGTTATATCGCAGCAACGAATATCGTAAAAAACTGCTGGCGGCCAACGTCACCCAGATCATCATCGTGCTGGCGGCCAAGCCTTCCTACTATCCTGAATTGCTCGATCGTTGCCTGATAGCAGCTGAAAGCGAGAATATCCGACCGCTGATATTGCTCAACAAGGCCGATCTGCCAGAGAGCGCAGATAGCCTGAAAAAACTGAAGCCTTACCAAGAACTGGGTTATCACCTGCTCACGCTTTCTGCGCAGGAAGATGTCGCACCGTTACTGCCCTGGCTGCAAAACCAGACCAGCGTGCTAGTCGGGCAATCCGGCATGGGCAAATCCACGTTGGTCAATGCGCTGCTCCCCCAGGCACTCGCACGTACCCGCGAAATCTCCAGCGCACTGGATAGCGGTAAACACACTACCACCGCTGCCCGGCTTTATCATTTGAACGAGCATAGTCATCTGATCGACTCGCCCGGACTGCAGGAATTCGGCCTGGCACACTTAAGTACGCATCAGATCGAGCATTCTTTTATCGAATTCCGCCCGTATATCGGTAAATGC
>DATBPY010000200.1:0-10772 GCA_036561085.1 Methylophilaceae bacterium
TCGAAACCCATTCCCTACCCTCCTCGGTCTAACGTGTCGGAGACTTCTATCCCTGCTTCATAGCTCTGCTTTACCTGAAAAAAATTTTAATCCTATATCGAAAATGACATAGGCGGCACACCTTGATCCAAAGCCAGGCAACGACGATGGAGCGGTGCAGACGAGTTCCCAAAGCACCACTACTTCGTTTAAAAGTCATAGGCTCATGACCCCTAATGTAGCAGACTACAGTCCGAGGAACTTAATTCCGTTAATAAAAAATAACCGGTTAAAAATACAGAAAAAACAGAGAGATTCATATCAGGGCAAACACGGATATCGATGACCGTAGCAGCCGCCACCAGCCCCGAGATTCAGCATGTTGGACGGCACTATTACGCCACCGACCGGTCACGACAGAATCGGCTTTACGACGGGGGTTTCGTTAACGCCGCATGTAGACGGAAGTCTACATGCGGCTATGGTGGTGAATACAATTTGACGGGGGTAGTCACTGCGCTGTTACTGATGGCGTTGCATTTTTTGCTGTTTCATCTGCTCTTGCATTTGCATCAATGCCTGATGCTCTTTTTCATGGCAATCCTTGAGCTGATCCATTGCGGTGGCAGCCTGCATGCAGCCTGATGCCTGTTGCAATATCTGGATGCGTTTCTGTTGGTTATCCAGGAGATGTGTCTTCATTTTCTGGAACATCTCCGGCGACGGCGCATGACCGGAAGGAGGAGGCATGGGAGCGCCCGGCGGCGGCATGGGCGCACCGGTGGGAGGGGGCGGAGGAGGCGTGCCTGGGTCTGCGTATGCCACTGACGACAGGCAGGCGACAGTACATAGTGAAAGGGCGGCGGCAGAAAGCTTGTTCATGTTCGATCCTTTTATGCGAGCTGGTTGATGGGTGCGTCTCTACACTAGTCTAACGCCATATAAATACCGGCAGTTGACCAAAAGCCTTAAGGATTTCTTCCGGATGCAAACGTGCTCGGCTAGACGCCGTGACTCTTCAACCAATCCTGCGTCAACTTCCAGGCATATTGCGCGGCATTCTTGTCATAGCTGGGACGATAATCCGCATTGAAACCGTGGGCGACATTGGGGAAAACCACGATCTCGGAACCGCTGCCGGATTTATCCAGCCCTACCTGCATCTGTTTCACGGCATCGGCTTTGATCGAAGCGTCCAGCCCGGCATACAAGCCGAGCACCGGCACTTTCAAGTCGGTGGCGATATCCAGCGGGTCGTTTTCCCTGAGCGGCGGCGCTTTCATGCCGTTGAGCAGGCCATAGTAGGCGACTCCCGCTTTCACTGCCGGGTTGTGGGTTGCGTACATCCACACCGCACGTCCGCCCCAGCAGAAACCGACCACGCCCAAGCGGGCGGCATTCGCGCCGGTATTGGCTTTGACGTAAGCAACAGTCGCATCCAGGTCGGAAAACACCTGTTCGTCCGGCACCTTGCTCACCACTTTGCTGATGATCTCGCTGACCTCTTTCATGCCCGATACATCGCCCTGCCGCGCATACAATTCGGGCGCTATCGCCAGATAGCCCAGCTTGGCGAAACGCCGGCACATATCCTTGATGTGCTCATGTACGCCGAAGATCTCCTGTATCACCAGGATCACGGGAAAGTCCTGGCCGGTGTCCGGCATCGCACGATAAGCCGGTATCTTGCCGTCTATCACCGGGATGTTGACTTCGCCTGCCACCAGCCCCTTACTATCGGTGACGATGGCCTGCGCCAGTACCGGCTTTGAGGCAATGGCGAAGCCGACAGCCAGCGTAGTCATGATGAATTCGCGGCGGTTGAAGCCGCTGGAAGATTCGACATCTGCGGCGTCGGTGGCATTGAAATCGAGCGGCTTTAATCCATAGCTTTGTGTATCCATGAGGACCTCCTGATGCATGATTGAAGATTGAGAATCGGATGAAAGAACTCTGGATAGAGAGTCGAACGGTTATATAGTTCTACGAATGCGTGCTGATTTCTGACCGCGCCACCGCAACAATCAATCAGGCGTGATACCGCGCGAAGCGACCACGGCATCGATGAGCGCAGGCGGTGCGGCCTTGCGCCGCGGCCCTGAGCGTCTTTCGTTCTTTTTCGATCGATTCTTTTTCGGATCAGAGCCTATTGCGATGCGCGTCACTACATTCTCCACGCCGGCGCGCGCTTGCGTCAATTGCACCACGTTGTCGCTCATTACAAACAGGAAATTGGAAGTGAACAACATCGCCTGTATCTCGAATACCACCTGCGTGACTTCTATATTAGGGGTGATCTCGCCCAGATCCTGCCCTTCCACGATACATTGCCGCAACAATGCCACCCACTGATCCAGCGCCCCTGCCACCAGATCGCATGCGGCACCGGGACGGGACTCGAGTTCCAGCGAAACCGCAGCGATAAAACATCCGCGCGGAAAAACCTTGCGTTCCAGATAGGACAGGAATGCATTGGTCACTACCCTGAGCCGCTCGATCCCCGGACGTGCTTTGAACGCAGGTTGCAATACTTCCTGATCGAGGATGGTGATCGCGGTTTCCACAATCGCCGCTTCCAACTCTTCCCTGGTTTCGAAGTGCGCATATAGCCCGCTTTTGCTCATGCCGATCTCCGCCGCCAGGTCTCCCAGCGAAATATTAGCCAGACCCTTCAAGGCTGCCAGCTTTACTGCGGCGAGCAGGATAGCGGCACGGCCGAATTGAGCCTTGGGCTGAGTCGCATTTTTTTTCTGCAGATTGGCTTTTGATAAAGGATTCGGCAAAGAAGGCTCGGGCAACAAAAAAATTTACGGTTAATGGAATAAACGAAGAATAAAGTCAGTACACAAAGATTGACAATAGCACGACCGGTTGTAATAATCGAGAAATTAAAAGAACGACCGTTCGTGCTATTTTAACGGGCGTTCTTTTTTTAATGTGCTTTCGGCATTAGTCGGGGCTCGAACCTGAAACTTACATTTCAAAACTTATATTTTTTAACTATTTCTTTAACTCTCAACAAGGAAACATTTGCATCATGAACAAATCAGCACTGATCGAATCCATCGCCTTCAATGCAGGCATCTCTACCGAACAGGCAGGTAAAGCCTTGAATGCCATGACCGGCGCCATCACCAAATCGCTGAAACAAGGCGAAAATGTCATGTTACTCGGCTTCGGTACATTCAAGGTCAACAAACGTTCTGCACGCATGGGTCGCGATCCGCGTACCGGCAATGAGATCAAGATATCCGCCCGCAAGGTACTTGGATTCTCCGCCGGCAAGACACTCAAAGAAGCCGTGAATTAATATGAGTAGTGAAAAAACCTATAACGGCAGCTGCTTTTGCGGCATCGTTCAATTCACGGTGATGGGAGAACCGACCGGCATGGGCTATTGCCATTGCAATTCCTGCCGCAGCTGGTCGGCAGGCCCCATCAATGCTTTTACTTTGTGGAGACCTGCGGCAGTCAAGGTCACGCAAGGCGAAACCAATATCGCTTCATATAACAAAACACCGCATAGCTATCGCAAATGGTGCAAAACATGCGGCGGCCACATCTTTACCGAGCATCCCGGCATGGGTCTCACCGATGTCTATGCGGCGGTGATCCCGGATTTTCCGTTCCGCGCCAGCATGCACTTGAATTACCAGGAGGCGCAATTGCTGATGGAAGACGGTCTGCCGAAGATGAGAGACCTGCCGCAGGAATGGGGCGGTTCCGGCATCGACCTGGCGGAATAAGCCGGTGCAACACTCAAGCGTTGTTGAGCCGGGCGCGCAACAAGTCGCTCCGGCAACCGACAAACCCGTGCGATTGATCGGCATGCTGGATTCGCCTTATGTGCGGCGCGTCGCCGTATCGCTCGATATGCTGGCTATTCCGTTCCGTTACGAACCGGTCTCGGTGTTCAGTACTTTTGCCCGCTTTCAAAGCATCAACCCGGTGGTGAAAGCTCCTACTCTGGTGTGCCATAACGGCGATGTGCTGATGGATTCATCGCTGATCCTGCAATTCCTGGAAAGCACCAGCGACAGATCGTTATGGTCGCCCTCCGCATCCAAGCGCCAGCAACAATTCCGGGCGGTAGGGCTGGCGCTGGCGGCGTGCGAGAAAAGCGTGCAGATCGTGTATGAAAAGAACCTGCGCCCGTTATCGACACAATACCAACCATGGCTGGATCGAGTGCGCGGTCAACTGCTGGCCGCCTATGCCGGGCTCGAACATGAGATCCAGACACGAGATTCCATATTCGCTGCCGCGCATTGCCATGCTTCGGTAACGGCGGCCGTGGTATGGCAGTTCACGCAATCCATGCTGGCGGATATCGTGCCTGCCAAAGATCATCCCGGCCTGGTCGCTTTATCGACGCGCATGGAATTGCTGCCGGGCTTCCTCAAATATCCGCCGGTAGGCCCCGGTATCACACCTAGCCATCTCGCCAAGGCAGGCCGGTTTGATTAGGCGCCGATTCGATTAAAGCGTTTCCTGCTGTTGCAACAGCAGTTCGAACTGGTCTGCCGGCACCGGTTCGGAAAACAGGTGCCCTTGCCCGTAATCGCAACCTGCCGTGACCAGCAGGTCGCGCTGCTGCTCGGTCTCTATGCCTTCGGCGATGACTTTCATCCCCAGCTTGTGCGCCATGACGATGATGGCTTCGCATAAAGCCAGGTCGCTGGAACCGGGTGCCAGGTTACGCACGAAGGACTGGTCTATCTTGAGGAAGTCGATGTCGAATTTCTTGAGGTAGGATAGCGAGGAATAACCGGTACCGAAATCGTCCAGCGACACCTGTATACCTGCGTTGCGGAACTCCAGCAAGCGGTCGGTGACGGTGGTGCCGGTATCCAGCAGCAAGCCTTCGGTGATCTCCACCACCACGCACTGACCGGGCAGCCCCAGGCCTTCCAGATGCACCAGCCATGAGCCGTGGCTTCTGTCTTCGTTACGGAATTGCACCGGCGATTTATTGACGCTGACCTGGAAGCTGGCATCATGGAATTCGCGCCACTCCCCCACTTGTTTCACTGCTTGGTGGAACACCCATTCGCCGATGTCGATGATGAGCCCGGTCTCTTCGGCCAGCGGGATGAAATCGGCGGGGCTGATCAGCCCGCGCGTCGGATGTTCCCAGCGTATCAGCGCTTCCGCTTTATGGATGGCGCCGGTCGCCAACTCGACGATGGGCTGGTAATACACGCGGAATTGCTGCCCGGCCAAGGCCTTGCGCAGGTCGTTCACCAGGCGCATGCGCTGCTGCGCGGTTTTCTGCATGGACTGGGTGAAGTAATGATGGCGGTTGCGCCCCTGGTTCTTGGCGGCATACATCGCTTGGTCGGCATTCTTCAGCAGCGCATCCACGGTGGTGGCATCTTCCGGGTACAGCGTGATGCCGATACTGGCGGAGATGTAAGCGACCTCGTCGCCCAACCGGAACGACTCGGCCAGCTTTTGTAGGATGTTCTGGGCGATACGATCCACGCTGCTCAGGTCATCCAGCTCGCCGAGGATGACGGTGAACTCGTCGCCGCCCAGGCGCGAAATAGTATCCGTATCCCGCACGCAACTGGTGAGCCGGTGCGATGCCTCTTTCAATAGCGCATCGCCCATGTCGTGCCCCAGCGTGTCGTTGATCTCCTTGAAGCGGTCCAGGTCGATGAACATCAATGCCAGCGGCAAACCTACCCGATGCGCTTTTTTCAATTCCTGTTCCAACCTGTCATGGAACATGCGGCGGTTGGGCAAGCCGGTGAGGAAGTCGAAGTTGGCCTGGTGCCACACCAACTCCTCGGTCTTCTTGCGTTCGGTGATGTCGTGCACGAACACGAAGCTGTAATCCTCGCCTTCGGTGGCGATGATATTGCCCGCCACCTCCACCGGAAAGATACTGCCGTCTTTGCGCCGGTGATGGGTCTCGAGATTGACCACGCCGGTCTTTTTCAATTCGGCCCATAACGTAGGCCACGCATCCTTGGGGAAATTGGGGTCGAATGCCCATACGAACATGCCGGTCAATTCCTCCTGGTCATATCCCAGGCTGCGGCAGGCAGCATCGTTGGCATACAACACCATGCCGCTCTGGCTGACCCGGTAGAACGCATTCCGGCTCACGTCGATGGCAGTGTGCGCCAGTTGCAATTGCTGCTGGGTGCGCGCATGCGCCGAATCGTCCCAGTTGGTACCCATCATATAGACGGGAGTACCTCTTTGATCCCTGATGATCTGGGCATGCCCTTTGATATAGCGTACCTCGCCGTCCGGCCACATGATGCGGAACTGCGGTTCATATTCGCAGGCGCCGGTGATCGCAGCCTGCAAAACGGCTTCGGCCCCGGCCAGATCTTCCGGGTGCACGCGGCTAGACCAGGCATCGTAAGCACCGGAAAAATCTTCGCGCCTGGCCCCGTATAGGGCGAACATGGAATCGTCCCAAACCAGTTCCCGCGTCTGCAGGTTATATTCCCAGATACCGATGCGGTACGAGGTGGTCGCCAGCTTCAAATGCCCTTCGCGCGACCTGAGCGCAGCTTCGGTCTGCTTGAGCTCGGTGACATCCCAATGCGTGCCGATCACATGCGAAGCACCGTGAGGTTGGTCTTGGATCACCCGGCCATGCACTTTGATATAACGTACCTCGCCGCCCGGCCATATGATACGGAACTCGGCGTTGTATTCCCTGCCGCTGGCGATCGCCTGCTGCAAAGCGGTGACGGTCTGCACGATATCGTCGGGATGGATGCGTTCCGACCACTCGGTGAAGGTTCCGGAAAACTTTTCGCGCGGCAATTTATATAAGGCCAGACAGGAGTCGTCCCAGATCAACTCTTCGGTCTGCAGGTTATATTCCCACACCGCGACCCGTCCTGAATCGGCGGCCACTTTCAGCCGAGCGGCACTGAACCTGAATGCTTTTTCGTTGTGCTTGAGTTCGGTGATGTCACGGAAATACCAGAGCCGTCCGCAATATTCATCATCCTGCCCGAACATGGCGGCAGAATAACGTTCCAGCGTTCTGCCGTCGGTAAGCAGTAATTCTTCCTGGTTCTTCTCAGTCTGGTATTGATGCAAGTAATTGATGACGGCGATGAAGTTCTCCGCATCGGCGACTCGGTTGAACATGGCCGCCAGTATCGCGTCATCGGCACCGCTTTTCAGAACCAGCGGCGAGATATCCCATATATCGACGAATCTCTGGTTATAGGAAACGATCTGGCCTTGCTTGCCCGTGATCAGCATGCCGTCAGGGGAATGCTGCTGCATGGCAGTCAGCAGTACATCCTTGAGTTGCGGGTCGAGTTGCGATTCCATGGTTGCGGAATTAATTCCGATCGCATTGCTCATTTTTGTTGCCATGGCGTAGAGACCCAAGCCGGATCAAGCAAATATAACGAATCAGCCCCACTGAAAAACGCAAAACGTTTCCACATGTTCTACCCCCTCACCATGACCAGGATGTGCATTTCGATGCGAAACTTGCACGATCTATTTTTTACATCGTTTCTACGCACTGCCGACTATGCTTTAGCTGTAAATAATTTTAATAATTTGTGATGCTAGGCGTTTACTGCATTTAGAATGAAGTCATTCGTCAACCATAAGGTATTTAATTAATAAATAGCACGACCGTTCGTTCTTTTTTCGTGTCTCGATTATTACAACCGGTCATGCTATTGTCAAGCGTATGAGTGCTGCTTCGTTACCAAAGCCCGATTCACATGGTGGCGGCTCCCGTCCCACCAAAGGTCAATCCAGTCGTGCCGCCATTTTGTTTGCGGCAGCCAAACTTGCAACTACCAAAGGATTAAGCGGATTGTCGATCGGCGATCTGGCCGCCGAGGTCGGCATGAGCAAAAGCGGCCTGTATGCGCATTTCAAATCCAAGGAAGATCTGGAACTGGCTATCGTCGAAACCGCTGCCGTCATCTTCAATACCGAAGTGATCGAACCCGCGATGGATGCGCATAAAGGTCTGGTACGGCTCAGGGCACTGATCGACTCCTTCCTGAGCTACCTGGAACGCAGGCTGTTCCCCGGCGGATGCTTTTTTGCCGCAGTCGCGCTGGAACTCGATACCCGTCCCGGTCCGGCACGCGACCGCGTAGTGCAAGTGCTGGATAGATGGCTTGCCCTGCTCACGGAATGCGTGGTCGATGCGCAAGCACTGGGAGAGATAGACGAGGAAGTGGATGTGACCCAAGCCGTGTTCGAGATCGAAGCCATGCTGCTGGCAGCGAATTTTCTGTTCGTGATGACATCGGACCCTGCGCAATTGAAGCAATCTCGCGCCGGGGTGGAGAATGTGCTGCTACGGCTAGTCACCAATGCCGCGCCGAAGAAGAAAGCAGCGGCGCGGAGCGTTAGCTGATTAGACCTAGCTGACCGCGATACCCGAACGTGATTTTCTGCCGGCGGTTCGGGTATTCGCTTCGAATTCCGCGATAGGCATCGGTTTACCGAACAGATAACCTTGATAGGCCATGCAGCCGAACTTGCGCAGCAAGGCCGCTTGTTCCGCGGTCTCCACGCCCTCGGCGATCACCTCCATGCCCAGGTTCTTGCCCATGGCGATGATGGTCTGCACGATCACCATGTCTTCACTATCTACCAGCAGTTCCCTCACGAAACCCTGGTCGATCTTGAGTTCATCCAAGGGCAGATGTCGCAACACCGAAAGCGAGGAATAACCGGTGCCGAAATCGTCCATGGCCAGAGACACGCCAAGTTCCTTAAGCGCCCGCATCTTGGTCACCACATCATCGATGTTCTGTAACACCAGGCTCTCAGTCAGTTCCAGCCGCAACAATCTGGATTGGCAACCGCTGTTGGATAAAGCCAAGCTCACCTGGTTGACGAAATCCGACTGGCCGAATTGCCGTGCGCTGACGTTGACCGAAAGACGCAGACTCTTGTTCTGTCCCGATTCTTCCCACGACTTTAAGCGCATGCAGGCTTCTCTCAGCACCCAAGTGCCGATAGGAATGATCTGGCCGGAGTCTTCCGCCAGCGGAATGAATTCTGCCGGGGAAACCAGCCCCATCTCGGGGTGTATCCAGCGTATCAGTACTTCGGCACCGGAGATATTGAACTGATGGTCGACCTGAACCTGATAGAACAGTACTAGCTCTTCATTGACCAAAGACAACCTCAGATCGTTTTGCAACCTCGCCCGAAGATCCAGCGCCGGTTGCAAGCTGGCATTGAAGAATTGCACATTGTTGCGCCCTGCCTGTTTGGCTTGGTACATGGCGGTGTCGGCGCGCTTCAATACTTCATCCACGCTCAACTCCTGCCCTAGGAACAGACACACCCCCACGCTGGCCGAACTATGGTGTTCGTGCGCGTTGAGGTGGTAGGGACGGTTGATCTCCTGCATCACTTTTTCAGCGATCTGGCGGCAGGTAGCCTCTGCTATTTCCTGGCTATGCCCCAGTATGCTCAACACCAGCACGAACTCATCGCCGCCGATGCGCGCCACGGTGTCGTTCTCGCGTACCGCCTTATGCAGGCGCGCGGCCACCTCGCGTAACAGCAGGTCGCCGATGGAATGGCCTTTGGTATCGTTCAGGGTCTTGAAGTTATCCAGGTCCAGGAAAATCACTGCGCCGTAGGATTCCGCGCGCTTGCTCGCGATCAGCGCCTGACCCAGACGGTCGAGCAATAAACGACGATTCGGCAGGTTGGTCAGCACATCGAAATAAGCCAGTTGATAGACTTCTTCCTGCGCTTTTTTGAACGCGGTCTTATCCTGCACCAGCGACGCCCAACCCACCACGGAGCCGTCCGGATTCTTCAGCGGCGTATTCAACCATTCGCAATGGATGATCTCACCGTCCTGGCGCAGATTCTCCTGGATGAAATTCTGATTGGTTTGCCCTGCGAGAATGCCTTCTATGGCTTCATCCAGTTGATTCAGGGACGTCGGATGCACGATAAAACTGATATGCCGCCCCATGGCTTGATGGCTGGAATAGCCGAAGATGCTTTCGGCAGCGCTGTTCCATAGCACCACCCTCGAACCCACATCCCATTCGATGACGCCCATCGGCGTGCTTTCGATATGCAGTTTCTGTCGTTGCGCGAACACCGCCAATTCCTGCTCGCTGCGGGCAGTGGCAACGCGTAGCAGGATGTTCTCGCGTATGCTTTGCGCCGCCCGGCGCCCGGCCAACATCACATAGACGACATACAGCACCAACATGATGCCGAGAGTGACCGAGAACACATTGTTATTGATCAGGAAGCGTGGGATCGCCAGCAACAGCGTTCCGGCAGCATAGGAAACAGCAGTCATGTTGTCGATGGAATACACGGTGATGCCACCGCCCAGCACCCCAGCCAACACAAAGATCAGGAATGCCTGCTGCTCGGTGTTATGGGGGAACAGCAACAGACCGGCCAACCCCCAGGCGATACCGCAGAAACCGGTGGCGATGCGAAACCGTAGCAACCATATCTGGGCATCTTCGTCGTGGTTCGATCGACGGTGATAGGCCATGGTGAGTAGTTTGCGTGCGGTGTAAGTCAGCAGCACGATGCCAGACCAGGCAATGATTTGCCGCACATGGATGATATCGCTCAGGCTGTAGACCAGTAGCGCAGAGACCACCAAGGCCATCACCAACGCACTGGTACTACCCACATAAAGCATTTGCACGATCTCGGTCGTGAGTGCGGCCCGGTCGTGAGATTCATGCGTTTGTCCGGCGGCATTTTCGCTTTTATTAGCCGCCACTGCTGTATCCATAGCTCACCCCCATGACATGGATTAGCACCGTTGCAATATCGTCCAG
>DATBPY010000201.1:0-4136 GCA_036561085.1 Methylophilaceae bacterium
ATGAGAATATCGACCCCAACTCTGAATTCGCACACCAGTACGCCATCGCTACCGGTGCTACCGCAGGAGTGGCCGCAGGCGCGATAGGATTATTCGGCGGCCCTATTGTGGCGTTAGCCACTGCAGGCATCGCGGCCTATACCGGCTCTCTGTTGGGGGCCATGGGCGGTATGGACGATGAAGATAAATCTACCGAACCACCACGCCGTCAATCAGGTGTATTCCTGGCTGTTCATATGGCAAACCCCGACGACAAGCAGCGCATCATCTCTACGCTGAAAGCCGGGCAGGCCGAAGATATCGAGCTTGCGCAGGGTATATGGCGCAACGGAGACTGGGTGGATTTCAATCCGATTGAAGCTCCGCATTTGGAGCATTAATAGAACGGTCACGCTGTGACGGTCATGCAACACAGCGTGGAGAAAAAATTGTAGGACTTGAAGATGCTTGTTCCTAGGGTCAGGCATTGGAGTAACCGCTACAATAGCTTCCCATGACGGAAGCTTCCCCCGAACTTATCCTTTGTTCCACTGCTAGGCTTGCGCGCGGCCTGCGGCTTGCGCATTCGCGTGCGCAACGCTTGGCGGGTTTGACGCAATGGCAACCGTTACGGGCGCTCACCCTGACGCAATGGCTGGAAGAGCTCACGCAGCGCGCCATACTTTCCGGTAGCGCACCTCCAAAAGATGTTCCGCATCTGACTCTGAACGGCATGGCCGAGCGTTTGCTGTGGGAGCAGGTGATAGACCGCACTACCTCATCGCAGCAGTTGTTCGACGTATCCGGCATGGCCCAGTCAGCGATGGAAGCGAATGCATTGATGCAAGCTTGGGGAGTGCGTTTTCCCGACGATCTGCATACCGATGAGACGCGGCAGTTCTTACGCTGGCGTGCCGCTTTCCGCGCGTTGTGCCAGCAGTATGATGCACTGGAAGAAACGCGCATGCTGGAACTACAGATCGCACTGGTGCAACACATTCCATTACCCCCTACCATTTACTTCGCAGGTTTCGACCGCATCAGCCCGCAAGAGCAGCGGTTGTTCGATGTTCTGGCGCAACGGTCTGATTTGCAGCGTTGGGAATTGGGACTGAAAACTCCGGCGCTTGCGGTGCAAGTAGCATTCGACGAGGCTGAGGCCGAATGCCGTGCAGCAGTGCACTGGGTGCAAGACAAGCTGAAGATCGACCCTGCTGCAAGATTAGCCATCGTGGTGCCGGAATTGGCGAATCTGCGACCGACTTTGCAGGCGATGCTGGACGACGTGTTGCACCCGGAATGCATGCATCCGGCACACGCCGAAATGCCGCGCATCTACGATTTCTCGCTGGGTCAGTCATTGGCGGAAACGCCTATCATTTCAACCGCGCTGGCTTTGTTGCGGTTGGCGTGCAATCACCGCATCACGCAACAGGGAACAGGTGCGTTACTGCGCGATGTGTACTGGTCGGCCGGTATCAGCGAAGCCGATGCCAGAGCTAGGTTGGATGCTGCGATGCGGCGCAAACTACCCGCTACTATCACGTTGGATCAATTATTGCGGCAGGTGAGACGAGCGCAGATGAAAGGCTTTGCGGTAGCAAGGCTGGTACAGCACTTGGAAGCTTTACATCAGAAACCCCTGAATATCAGGCAATCTGCCTCAGCCTGGGTCTCGGCATTCACCCAAGTACTGGATGCCGCGCATTGGCCGGGCGAACGCACGCTTTCCAGTTTTGAGCACCAGGCTGCAAAAGCCTGGGATGAAACGCTGCAAACCTTCGCTAAGCTTGATGCGCTATTGGGCAAGATGAGCAGTAGCGATGCCCTGCGCCAACTCTCCAAATTAACGCGCGAGCGTATCTTTCAGCCTGAATCCACCCACGAGCCGCAGATACAGATCATGGGCATGCTGGAAGCGGCCAGCGAACCATTGGATGCGCTGTGGGTGATGGGCATGAACGACCATGTATGGCCGCCGCCTGCGCGACCGAATCCTATATTGCCTGCGGAAGTACAACGTAAGACAGGCACCCCCAATTCATGCAGCCAGGTGCAAACGGAGTTTGCGTCCACTATCCATCAACGCCTGCTGCGGTCTGCGCGGGAAGTGGTGTTCTCATGGGCGCGCCGCGACGGCGAACGTGAGTTACGGGTGAGTCCGTTATTGAAAGATATTCCTGATGCCGGAGAGCAATTCGCGCTGGCGCAAACCTTGGCGGAGCAACTCGCCCAGCCCGAAACCATGCAATGGCTACAAGACCACCAAGCCCCGGCAGTACAGGAAGGTGAAAAAGTGCGCGGCGGGGCGGCGCTATTCCAGGCACAGGCGGTATGCCCCGCCTGGGGTTATTACCAGTTCCGCTTGGGCGCGCGCGAATTACAAGAGCCGGTAGACGGGTTGGACAGCATGGCGCGAGGTAACTTGTTGCATGCAGTGTTGCAGGCATTCTGGAACGGGCATGATTCCGCGTACCTGACGGGCATGGATGAAACTGTGCAACGGCAAGCTATACAGCAGGCGGTCGAGGACGGCCTCAAGCAGTTCTCGCAAAAACTGGATGAGCCGTTACCTGTTCATTTTGCGTCGCTGGAAAAACTTCGGCTAATGGCATTGCTCAACGGTTGGCTGGCGCTGGAACGCGAGCGGTCGCCGTTTACGGTGAAAGATGTCGAGCGCCGCGTGGAGCAGGAGATCAAAGGCATCTCGGTGGAATTTACGCTAGACCGAGTGGATGAATTGCCGGACGGCGAATTGGTGGTGATCGACTACAAGACCGGTTCGCAGATTACTCACAATAGCTGGGCGGAAGATCGCATCACCGAACCGCAACTCCCCATCTACGCCGCATTGGTATTAGTCGAAGGCGAAGTGGCGGCAGTGTGTTTTGCCAAGGTACGCGCGGGCGAACACCAGTTCGTGGGTATCGCCAATGATGACGGCACGCTACCCGGCGTGAAAGGTCTGGAGCAGGCACGCAAGCTATTCGACGCGGAGAAATTCCCTGCATGGCACGACCTGCTGCAACATTGGCGCGACAGCCTCGAAGCGATTGCCGATGAGATCAAGGCAGGCGATGCTGCGGTGCGTTTTAAAGACGAAGATGAGCTGGCTTATTGCGAAGTGAAGCCTTTATTGCGCTTGCCGGAACGCAAGCTGCAGATGGAACGGGGAGGCGATAAATGACGACCTCTCAACCCCTGCTGGAACTGGACGAAGTCAACCGCGCCCGCGCGCTGGAACTGCAGTCGTTCATCGTCGAAGCTCCGGCGGGCGCAGGCAAGACCGAGCTGCTGACGCAACGCTATCTGAAACTGCTGGCAGTGGTGAACGAGCCGGAAGAGATCGTTGCCATCACGTTCACCAACAAGGCCGCAGCCGAGATGCGCAGCCGGATACTGGATAGCTTGCAGCGGGCAGCCAACGGCGAAACACCCGAAGCGGCGCATAAAAAGATCACTTACGACCTGGCGCAAAAAGCGCTGGTACGCTCGGCAGAGAACCACTGGAACCTGTTGGAGCAACCGGCGCGGCTGCGTATCAATACCATAGATTCCCTATGCAGTTATCTGGCACGGCAGATGCCGTTATTAAGCCGTTTCGGCGGCCAGCCGGGCGTGGTGGAAGATGCGACTGCGCATTGCCAGGAAGCGGCACGCCGTGCGCTGGTGACACTGGAAGATGAAGCGGGTGACGGCATAGTGACCGAAGCGTTACGTTATCTCGATAACGACACAGGGCGGCTGACCGACCTACTGGCGGATATGCTGCTGAAGCGCGACCAGTGGCTGGCGGATGCGGTACATATCCAGAGTGAAGTCGCCACCACTTTGCAGGGGCTGATACAGCAGGATATCGAACATGCGGCAGATGTGTTGTCGCCCATGGTTCAACAGCAGTTGATGCCGGTGGCACGCTTCGCGGCATCCAATCTCGATTGCAGCCACACCATTGCCATGCTGGTGGACTGGGATACCGCCATTCCGGCAAAGCCGGAAGCGCTACCGTTATGGCGTAGCGTGTGCGAATTATTGCTGACCAGGGACGGTGAATTCCGCAAGGAAAAAGGGCTAAACGTCAGCTACGGTTTTCCTGCGACGGATGCGGGGCGCGATCATAAAAAACAGTTTGCGGACATCGTCGCTACGTTGTCTTC